>NZ_JAJHJB010000042.1:0-40424 GCF_020819555.1 Pelosinus baikalensis | reverse complement strand
ATGCAGCCAAAGCGTCAGCTGTGATAGCAGAAGAAGGCGGCTTGACTTCTCATGCGGCAATTGTAGGCATTAGTGCAGGCATACCGGTGATTGTGGGTGCAGATGGTGCTACCGAACGCTTAACCGATGGTGCGGTTGTGACAGTAGATGCGGCTCGCGGATTAGTTTACAGCGGCGAAATTAACGCACGGTAGCTCTTCCTAGTTACAATGAAAAAGGGGGAAGAGGAAAAATACAAGAGTTTATGAACCGCAAAGGCACAATGCCGCTGTTCGCGGCACACAAAGGAGAACACAAAAAATATAAATAAACCCTTTGTGTACTTTGCGCCTTTGTGGTTCCTCGTTATATGTTTATTTGAATTTCTTCAAATGGAATAATAAGGTATAGAGAACGCGCTTTTTGTCTATAATGGGAGAAGTAGCAGTAAATGTATTCAAAATACTGGAGATTTTAATAATAAGTGGTTAAAACATTGTCAATTTGATTTTGAGTATGTTACAATAAAATTACTAGAGATGTTAGGGGGTTATAATTACATTGGTTACATTTTTAATGATTTTAGAAGCCATTATTTGTATCGCATTGATTGCTGTTGTTGTGTTGCAGTCAGGCAAAGGGGGAGGACTAGCAGGTTCAATCGGTGGAGGAGCTGATAGTGTACTCGGAGGCGGCCAGAAAAAAGGATTGGATGCAGCCTTATCCAAAATCACCATGTTCCTTGGCGGTCTGTTTGCTGTTATCACTTTGATTTTAGTAAGACTGATGCACTAAACATTTTAATACGGGACCAGATATGCGACAATTTATAGAACAAGTAATGCAGTACAATTAAAGTATGTAGAAGTATATGCCTAACCATTTAGCACCGGACCTTAGTGACGAAGAAATTTGTTTAATAAAGGGAGGAATTGTTATAATGGAATTATTGTATATTGCGCCACTGGCCGGAATAGTAGCATTACTATTTGCGGCATATTTTATGAATAGCGTGCTTAGTGAAAGTTCTGGTAATGAAAGAATGCAGGAGTTGTCCCAGGCTATTTTTGAAGGGGCAATGGCCTATCTCAATCGACAGTATAAGACGCTAATTCCTTTTACTGTCATTATTTTTGCCGTTTTATTCTTTGTTGATGGTTATAAATTAGCGGTATCTTTTTTAGTAGGGGCTGTATTTTCAGCAGTTGCCGGTTATGTGGGAATGACTTCAACAACCAAGGCCAACGCAAGGACGACAGAAGCTGCTCGCCATAGTCTCAATAAAGCATTGAGCGTTTCATTTAGAGCGGGAGCAGTTATGGGTCTGTCTGTCGTAGGTCTTGGTTTATTAGGTGTATCCGTACTGTACATAATTTTCGGTGATCCTGTGGTGATTAATAGCTTTGCTTTTGGTGCCAGTGCCATTGCATTCTTTGCTCGTATTGGCGGTGGTATTTTTACTAAAGCAGCAGATGTGGGAGCGGATTTAGTTGGTAAAGTTGAAGCAGGTATTCCAGAGGATGATCCTCGCAATCCTGCCGTTATTGCTGATAATGTAGGTGACAATGTAGGCGATACAGCAGGCATGGGAGCCGATTTATTTGAATCCTATGGTGCTACAGCCATTGCCGCCATGTTAATCGGAAATACCTTATTTGGTGTTAATGGAGTATTGTTTCCTTTATTAATTGGTGCAGCTGGTATCTTTGCTGCTATTGTTAGTATATTTTTAGTACGGACAGGCGAAGATGGAGATCCCCAGGCTGCTCTGAATCGGGGTTTATGGAGCACCAACTTTTTGACAGCGATCATGGCTTATGCCTTATCCACCATGATCTTTGGTGACAAAGGTTTTGGTATATTTATCGCCATTGTAGCAGGTTTAGTGGTCAATGTACTGGTCGGTATGATTACCGAATATTATACTTCCAGTGCCAAAGCACCAACGCAGCATATTGCCGATGCCTGCCAGACGGGGGCTGCCACGAATATCATCGCAGGTATTGCCACTGGTCTTAGAAGCACAGGTCTTCCTATGGTGGTATTCTCTGCAGCAATTTGGGTAGCGTTTAATCAAGCAGGGATTTATGGCATTGCCATGGCAGCCATGGGCATGTTGTGTACGGCAGGTATGGTAGTTGCTGTAGATTCTTTTGGTCCAGTTGCCGATAATGCAGGCGGTATTGCTGAAATGGCAGAATTGGGACCAGAGGTGCGTAAAACAACGGATAAACTTGATGCAGTAGGTAATACTACCGCTGCAATTGCTAAAGGCTTCGCCATTGGCTCAGCGGCCTTAACAGCATTGGCTCTTTTCACAGCTTTTGGTGAAGAAGTTGCTAAGAATCCTAAATTATCCGGATTATTGGTAAATGGTCATTTGGTTATCAATCTAACAGAACCTACTGTTATCATTGGACTTTTCCTTGGTGCAACTCTACCTTTCTTAGTATGTGCAATGACCATGGAAGCAGTAGGGAAAGCTGCATTTGAGATGATCGAAGAGGTTCGTCGTCAGTTTAGAGAAATTCCTGGAATTATGGAAGGCACTGGTCGTCCTGATTATGCAGCTTGCGTGGATATTAGTACCAAAGCTGCCCTTCGTGAGATGCTCATGCCAGGTATCTTTGCCGTAGGAATGCCTTTAGTAGTTGGTTTTCTTATGGGTGCTAAAGCGCTAGCTGGCTTTTTGGCAGGGGCAACAGCAACAGGGGTTCTGTTAGCCTTGTTTATGTCTAATGCTGGTGGGGCTTGGGATAATGCTAAAAAGTATATTGAAACAGGAAAATATGGAGGTAAGGGTACACCTGCCCATGCTGCAGCTGTTATTGGTGATACAGTGGGCGATCCCTTTAAGGATACCTCCGGACCGGCCATGAATCCGCTAATCAAAGTAGCCGGTACGATATCACTAATCATTGCGCCCCTATTATTATCATAGATAAAAAGGTTATTCATCTTTAGCGGATGAATAACCTTTTTTGTAAGTAGAGAAAGCTTTTTAGGAGGATAGTGAACCGCAGAGAACACAGAGTGCACAGAGGGTATACGCTGAGGGGATATTATGTCTTACTCGATATATCTTTTCTCTGTGTTCTCTGCGCCTCTGTGGTTCGATTATTTTTTTATCTAATAGCCGTTCACAACAACCTCTAGCTCTCCTGTGTGTGGATTAAACATGAGTCCGTGGATGGGGACATCTTTTGGAATGAGGGGGTTTTTACGGATTTTGTCAACGACTTCTTTTACATTGTTAATAGGATGATGAAAATGGTCCAGCCAATCTTCTAATTCTTTTTCGATCATTTTGATTGCATCAGGCGATATTCCCCGAGCCAGCATTTTTTCCGTAAGACCCTGGGATGTTGTGTGGGAAACACCGCAGTCTAAATGACCGATGACGAATACTTCTTTTACGCCTAGCTCAAAAATTCCTACAATTAAGCTGCGAATCGTGGCCTCAAAAGGACCAGTAACTGAATTACCCGCATTTTTTATTACTTTTGCTTCACCACGTTTGATTCCCATTGCTGGTTCTAAGAAGTCCACCAGCCTGGTATCCATACAGGTAAAAATGGCCAATTGGCGTTTAGGCATTTTGCTGGGCTCAGAAAAATAGTGCACAAATTGATCAGATAAATTCTTAGTAAAAGTTTGATTTGCAGCTAATACTTGCTCTAAAACCTGCATCATGATTCCTTCCTTTTTCTAATAGTACTTGCCGTATATTTATATGTTAACCCAATTAAGATTATTATTGCGAAGATAAATGGCAATAATAAAAATGCTGTCTATATACGTACCCGTTACTTAGCTAAGAACATTATGAAAAAAATAACAATTTCTCACTTCGACGAGGATATATTTTTATCCTGCCGCTATGTAAATACACCGAATAATCCGACTACAGGAAAAATAATAGGAGAAACTCAATTCCTTCTATAATTTGGAATCTAATTAAGTTTTCTTTCTGGCAGGTAGAATTTTTATTCTATAAAATGGTATAATTGTAATAATAGCAATAACTTTAGGGGGGTTTGCTTTTGACAATAATGGAGGGAGCAGAACCATTTTTTTTACTCGGCGGCGAAAAAGGTGTTTTATTGTTACATGGTTTTACGGGTTCACCTGCTGAGATGCGTTTGCTTGGCGAAAAATTGCATCAGGAAGGCTATACTGTTTTTGCGCCAAGAATCAGCGGACATGGAACAACAGTGGAAGAATTAGCAAAAACAAAATGGCCTCATTGGTATAGCGGAGTCGAAGATGGGTATCATATAGTAAGATCAGTATGTAAGGAAATCTCAGTTGTAGGATTATCCATGGGAGGGTTATTAGCCTTAAAACTGGCAGCAGAATATCCTGTCAATAAGGCAGTATCTCTTAGTACTCCTATTTACATTGCTGACAAACGTTTGGACATGCTGCCTCTATATCGTGTATTATATCAATTTGTTCCGAAGAAACGTAAATCCTTTGCAGGTATTGGCTCACAGTACTGTGTAGGTTATAATGCGACCCCTCTTAGCAGTCTAAGCAGTTTATTGGATTTAATTGAAGATGTAGATGTGCGTTTACCTACAATAAAGACGCCTTTATTAGTAGTACAAGCTCGCTTTGAACATACCGTACAGCCAAGAAGTGCGACTTATATTTTCGAGCAAGTGGGCAGTACAGAAAAAAAACTAGTCTGGCTGGAGAAATCCGGTCATATTGTTACTCTTGACATAGAACGTGAACAGGTATTTGAGGAAATAATTGATTTTCTACAGAATGAAAAAATGACGACATAGTACATCTCTAGGTTTACTTTGTAACGGTTTTGAATAAAGAATTGAGGTGATGCAAATGGAATTAAAGGATCAGTGGTGCTTTGCTTGCGGTAAGGACAATCCAATCGGGTTAAAGCTTGAATTTGTAGAAGAGGAAGACACCTATCGTACGACATTTACAGCAAAGCCAGAACACCAAGGATATGATGGCATTATGCATGGCGGCCTTGTCAGTACTCTTTTAGATGAAGTCATGGCTCGTTACATTAACATGAAAGGTTTTAATGCAGTGACAGCACGTTTGGAAGTACGATTTCGCCAGCCGACTCCCCTTGGGCAGCAACTGACAGTAAGGGCTAAAATCATCTCTCAGCGTGGGAAACTGTATGAAATAAAGAGTGAATTATCACTGCCGGATGGGACTGTTACCGCAGAAGGTAAAGCCACCATTGCAGTGGTGGAGGATACAGCATCATGATAGTATTAAAAGACAAAATCTTAGAGTTCATGAGAACGGAAGCATATAAACCTTTGACCGCGGAAGAATTAGCCGAGCATATGGAGCTCAAAGGGACAGAATTAAGTGAACTATGGAAGGTTATTGAAGAGCTAGAAAGTAATGCAGATATTATTAAAACTCGCTATGACAAATACGGTGTACCTGAACGTATGAATTTGGTAGTAGGGAAGTTAAGCGCCAGCAATAAGGGATATGGCTTTGTGATTCCTGAAAAAGTTAGAACACCTAATGAAACAGATATTTTCATTCCTCCCGACGGGATGATGAGTGCCATGCATCATGATCGGGTAGTCGTTCGTGTCCACACCCAGAGTGGGCAGGGCAAATCCCGGGATGGGGAAATCATCCGCATTGTAAAACGGGCCAATACCCGTATTGTAGGAACTTATGAAGCCAGCCGCAATTTTGGTTTTGTAACTCCTGATGACCTTCGCTTAGGTCAGGATATTTTTATTCCGAAGGATGGACAAAATATCGTCCCGAGTGGTGCAAAAGTAGTAGTAGAAGTCACCAAATGGCCAGAGAAAAAACGGAGTGCTGAAGGCAAGATTATGGAAGTCTTGGGGAATACGGGAGATAGCGGGATTGAAATTCTCTCCATTATCAAAAGGCACAATTTGCCTATCGATTTTCCCGCTGAAGTTGCGCAGGCTGCCGAGAATGCTCCAGATACCATTAGTGAAGATGAAATCTCCGGTCGGCGTGACCTGCGGCATTTGCCTATTGTAACCATTGATGGAGAAGATGCCAAGGATTTGGATGATGGGGTATATGTCGAACGTTTGAAGAATGGCAATTATCTTCTGGGAGTCTACATTGCAGATGTCAGTTATTATGTTCGTGAAAATACGGTACTGGATAAAGAAGCCAGTGAGCGGGGAACCAGCGTGTATTTGGTAGACCGGGTATTGCCCATGCTGCCTCGTCGCTTGTCAAACGGTATCTGCAGTCTCAATGCCGGGGAAGATCGTTTGGCCATGTCGGCTCATATGGAAATTGATCATAAGGGACAAGTGGTTAAGTATGAATTATTCCCCAGCGTCATAAGAGTACAGAAACGTTTTTCTTATACGGTAGTACGTAAAATTTTGGTGGAACATGATGAAGAATTAATTCATGAACATCAGGAATTGCTTGGACAATTAGAAAATATGGAACGACTGTGCCGAATCCTGCGAGAACGAAGGATGCGCCGCGGTGCCATCGATTTTGACTTCCCGGAACTAAAAGTGAAATTAGATGAAACGGGAAAACCCATTGAGATTATAAAACGAGTCCGCAGTCTAGCCGAATCCATCATTGAAGAATTTATGCTGGTGGCAAATGAAACTGTGGCTGAACATATGCATAAGTTAAAGGTTCCTTTTGTTTTCCGCGTCCATGAAGAACCGGATTCGGAAAAAATGGTAAAATTAAATAATCTATTGCATAATTTTGGGCAGAGTTTATCCAAGGTGGATGAAGTACAGCCCGCTGCCTTGCAGAAAATTTTAAATCATATTTCAGGACGTCCAGAAGAAAGGATTATCAGTACGGTTATGCTGCGCTCATTAAAACAAGCTCGCTATGAAGCACAGAACCTGGGACACTTTGGATTGGCTGCAACCTACTATACTCATTTTACATCCCCCATACGACGTTATCCTGATTTAATTGTACATCGCATTCTGCGGGAGACCTTTAATTCAGGAGATATATCAACAAAACGCAAAGCAAAACTAGCAGCCATGCTCCCAGAGATTGCCCTGCATTCCTCTGAAAGAGAGCGGGCGGCTGCAGAAGCAGAACGGGAAACTGTTTCTCTGAAAACCGTAGAATACATGGCGCAGTTTGTAGGAGAGCATTTTGACGGAATCATTAACGGCGTTACGGCTTTTGGGATTTTTGTGGAGCTGGATAATGGAGTAGAGGGTTTAGTACGTGTATCCAGTATGGAAGATGACTATTATCAATATGTGGAAGAACAATATTCATTAATTGGTGAGCGCAGTCATAAGATATATCGTCTAGGTGATGCAGTGAAAGTCATCCTCACCAGAGTCAGCCCAGAAGAGCGCAATATCGACTTTGTCTTAGAATCCAATAGCGCCTGGATTGAACGATCGATAAATCGAAGACCGAGCGGAGGAAGACCCCAAGGAAATGGAGTGAAGAGTGAAGGCTCTGGCAATGGTCGAAGAACTGTCTCTGCCGCGAATAAGAGCAGTAAGGCGAGGAAGGCTGTGGTAAGCCGTGCCAAACCGAAACCAAGAAGAAATAAGCCCAAAAAGAAGTAAAGAGATAATGTGGTATCGAGGTGAGTTTTTTGAAAGATGCAACAGCCAGTATTAAAATAATTACAGAAAACAGGAAAGCCAGACATGACTTTCATATACATGAAAGTTATGAGACAGGTATTGTGCTAACAGGGACAGAGGTGAAATCTCTGCGGGCGGGCAAGGCCAATTTAAAGGATGCCTATGCTAGGATTGAGAAATCCGAGCTCATGTTGCATAATGCCCATATTAGTCCCTATGATGCAGGGAATCGCTTTAATCACGAACCGTTGCGCGTTCGGAAGTTGTTAATGCACCGCAGCGAAATTGATAAATTGCTTGGTAAAACCAAAGAAAAAGGATATACATTGGTGCCTTTGAAAATGTATTTTGCTCATGGTTTAGCAAAATTGCAATTAGGATTGGCTACAGGGAAGAAAAATTTTGATAAGCGCCAAGATATGGCTGAGCGAGATGCCAAACGAGAAATGGACCGCGCATTTCGTGAAAAACAAAAAGAATGAATAAAAAGTAGGCTCTCCTGGAGCCTGCTTTTTATTATTTTTAAAGAACATGATCGGAAGGTTTTTTTGTAACATCGACGAAGGATATAATGGGGAAAACCCAGGGAGGCAAAAGACGGTGAAAGATGTTCAAGATAGCAGTAAAGTAAGGCTGGCTTTAATTTCAACCTATCCAGGGATGTCCATAATATTTAAACAGGTAGCAGAACGGGCTGGATTCGATCCGTATATTACAGTAGCTGCTCTTGGCGAGGCGGCGCTAATTGCAAAGAGTATTGAGCCGCAGATCGATGTGATTTTGAGCAGAGGCGGAACTGCTGAATATATAAAAGAAGCAGTTGAAATTCCGGTGGTGGCAATTCCTGTTACGCCATTTGATGTAATGTGCTCTATATCTGAAAATAAAAATTGTATGGAAAAAGTATATAAAAAAATTGCACTGTTTTCTTATAAAGAAAAAATGTCTGGTATCCGCGATATTGAAAGAATGCTTGGATTAGAGATTTATGAATATACGTTTCATTTGCAGGAAGATATAGAAGCAGGTATCCAAGATGCAAAGGAAAAAGGAATTGCCCTTGTTATGGGAGGAATTTTAGCGATACAATTAGCAAAAACCTATAATCTAGAAAGTATTTTGATTGAGTGCGGCGAGGAAGCGCTGTACCGTTCCATGTATGAAGCTGTAAATCTAGCTGAGTTGAGGCGTGTGGAACGCAGCAGAGCCGCTCGGATTAAAGTGGTATTGGATTCTGTTGTTCAGGGGGTTATTGCAACGGATGAGATGGGATATGTAACCATATATAACCCTGCAGCCCAGAGGATATTTAACATCCCAAGTGAACAGGTACTTGGAAGAAAGGTACAGGATGTGATTCCCAATACGCAAATGCATAAAGTGTTAGAGAGCGGTGAGGTGCAAATGGCCGAATTACAGGATGTAAATGGCGGCATTATTGCAACGAGCCGAATTCCGATTATGGTCGGCAGCAAACGGTTCGGTGTTGTTAGTACCTTTGAAGATGTGACTAAAATTCAATATTTGGAGCAGCAAATTCGGAAACAAATGCATGCCAAAGGCTTTATCGCCAAATACACATTCAAGGATATTTTGACGAAAAGTCCTATCATGATTGAGCTAAAGGAGATGGCTGCCTTGTATGCCACCACGGACTCGTCTGTACTGATCCAGGGGGAGTCTGGCACAGGAAAAGAGCTGTTTTCACAAAGCATCCATTGTCACAGCAGGCGCAGCAGCGGACCCTTCGTAGCTGTTAACTGTGCTGCCATACCAGAGCATTTGCTGGAAAGTGAACTATTTGGCTATGAAGGCGGAGCTTTTACGGGGGCCAAAAAAGAAGGTAAACAAGGATTATTTGAATTAGCTCATAAAGGTACCATCTTCTTAGATGAGATTGGGGAAATTCCGAAAGCTTTGCAGTCAAGGCTGCTTCGAGTGCTGCAGGAAAAAGAAATTATGCGAGTTGGCGGGGATAAAATCATACCCATTGATATTCGAATCATTAGTGCCACGAATAAAAATCTTGAGAAAAAAATGGAACAAGGCGAATTTCGCGAGGATTTGTACTATCGTTTGAATGTATTTAATTTAAAAATACCTCCTCTTAGGGAACGAAAAGAGGATATTATTGTGCTTGCCATGGCATTTTTGGAACGGTTTTCTACAGATTTAGATTCCCCTGCCATAGCACGGGAACTAAAATCCTCATTGGTTGTATATGATTGGCCGGGCAACATTCGGGAATTATATAATATTATGGAACGTTTATCCTTGATGATTAGTATTTCAGAAAAAAAATGGAGCCTGGAAAAAATGCTGCAAAAAGTGATGTATGATTCCATCTCTAATCCCAATCTTGATTCCATTGCTATTAAAGTGGATTTAGACCAGGGATTAAAGTCTGCAATTGAACAAGTGGAAAAAATAATCATTGATACTATGCTGGCAAGATGTGATCAAAGACAAGAATTGGCGGCAAAAAAGTTAGGGATTGGACGTACTACTTTGTGGCGAAAGGGTAAAATTAACGGTAGTTAAAAAAAAGTTTCAATAGTGGAATTTGATGTTTCTAAAATGATACGGAATAACATTATAAGAAACAAAGAAGATTAGGACTGAAAAATGAAAGTTTCGTTTCAATAATGAAATATGATTTTTTGTAAGCATGCCAATACTAAAGGGTTTTAGTATTGGCATGCTTTTTGCAACATATAGTGATAGGCGGCCTGAAGAAGTAAGAACATTGGGAAGTCCTTTCAAAAAAACTAAACATGTAGGAGGAGTTACAGATGCAGTACAATGGCGCATTAGCAGGAGTAAAAGTTTTAGATTTGACGAGGGTGCTTGCCGGACCATTTGCCACGATGATGCTGGCGGATATGGGAGCAGAGGTAATAAAAATTGAGGTTCCCGGAAGTGGAGATGATAGTAGACAATTTGGACCATTTGTTAATGGAGAAAGTTCTTATTACATGAATTTGAATCGTAATAAAAAAGGTGTCACTTTGAACTTAAAGGGACGGGGCAAAGAGATTTTCTTAGAGATGGTAAAAAAGGCTGATATTGTAGTAGAAAATTATCGTCCAGGAACCATGGAAAAGCTTGGGCTTGGCTATGAAGAGTTGAAAAAAATTAATCCAAAGATTGTTTATGGAGCGGTGTCTGGGTTTGGTCATTATGGACCGTATAAGGATCGGGCGGGATATGACATCATTGGTCAGGCTATGAGCGGGCTTATGAGTACGACAGGCTGGCCTGGTGGTGAACCAACAAGGACGGGGACTGCTATGTCGGATATTTTGGCTGGACTTTCCGTTGCTATCGGTCTTTTAGCTGCCTTGCGTCATCGAGATGTTACAGGACATGGGCAGAAAGTAGATGTTTCCTTAGTGGATGCAACAGTGGCAAGCATGGAAATTATTAATCAAATTTACTTAGTAGAAGGGCGTCTGCCTCAGCGGATTGGCAATCGATATGAGTCCACCTATCCCTATGATTCTTTTAAAGCAAATGATGGGAGTTTGGTTATTGGCGCTGCCAATGATAAGTTATGGCAAAAACTATGTGTCATTATGGGACAGCCGGAATTAGGGGAAAAGGCTGAATTTGATACAAACTGGAAACGGGTACAGCGGCATGAGGAGGTAAAAGTCCTTGTCGAAGCTTGGACAATTACTAAACCTGTGAAGGAAATTGTTGATGCATTACTTGCAGTTGGTATTCCAGCAGCTCCAATTAATAATATCGAACAAGTTGTCAATGATCCGCATATTGCTGGTGCTCGGGAAATGTTTGTAGAAGTGGATCATCCCAAGGCTGGCAAGATGAAAATCACGGGCAGCCATATAAAACTTTCGGATACGAAACCTTGTATTAAAACACCGGCTCCCCTGCTTGGTCAGCATAATGAAGAGGTATATAAGGATTTTCTAGGTCTGAATGCAGATGAAATCGCGGCTATGAAAAACGATGGTCTATTATAAGAGAGGAGGTAAGGATATGTTAGCGTTTCCTAACCAAGTTCAAATCGTTGAGGTTGGTCCTCGGGATGGTTTTCAAAATATTAAAACTTTTATTGAAACAAAAGTGAAGCAACAGGTAATAGACGGTATGATCGCTGCGGGAGTACAAGTTATGGAAGTGACGTCTTTTGTCCATCCTAAGGCGATTCCTCAGATGGTGGATGCGGCCCAGATAGCAAAAACAGCTGCTCAGGCAGCGGGAGACACCTTTAAGGGACTCGCTCTTGTACCTAATTTAACAGGGGCAAAAAAAGCCTATGAGTGCGGCATTGGAGAAGTTACCTATGTGATATCGGCAAGTGAACAGCACAATCTTGCGAATATAAATCGAACAAGAGAACAGTCTTTGGAAGATCTTCAAAAGATTGTTACTCAAGTACCGGAGCTGGCAGTGAGGCTGGATGTTGCGACAGCCTTCGGCTGCCCTCTGGGGGGGAAGGTAGACGATGAAATGGTAGTTAGCCTGATTGAGTCGGCGCTACAAATTGGCGTGCAGTCAGTAGTTTTATGCGATACCATTGGAGTTGCCCATCCTAAGCAGGTATATGAGCGGGCGAGAACCGTGAAAAATAGATTCTCAGATGTATCTTTTGGTCTGCACCTTCATGATACTCGTGGTATGGGGCTTGCCAATACGCTGGCGGGTCTGGATGCTGGCATTACCATATTTGAGTCTTCCATCGGCGGTTTAGGCGGATGCCCCTTTGCTCCGGGAGCTGCTGGCAATACAGCTACAGAAGATTTGGTAAATATGTTTCATGGTATGGGGATCTCTACTGGTATCCATCTGGAACGATATTTAACCGTGGTTCAAATGGTGCGAGAAAGAATTCAAGCCGTGTTGACGGGGCACATGGCATATGCCCGTCAATATGATGATATATAAAAAAATGCATTTGGTGCAATTATAAGAGGAGGATTCATAATGGCCCTAGCTGAAAAAACGACTACCACAGCAAAAGCGACTATGGGAAAAATGACAAATTATCGCTGGTGGGTGATGATGTTTATCTTTGTAATCTACACAGTTGCCAATGCTGACAGGGCAAATATCGGTTTTGCTCTACCCTATATCCGCGAAGAGTTTGCCATGAGCAATACGGAGGCGGGAGCTCTTATTAGTTTATTTTTTATCGGATATTCCCTTGGGCAAATCCCTTCAGGATTTTTGACGAGCCGATTTGGCATTCGCAAAATGTTTACTGCGGGCATGTTTTTAACGTCTGCCTTTACAGGAATGATGGGAGTTGTAGACTCTGCCTTTCATCTCAAAATTCTTCGTACGATGGTGGGGTTGGCAGAATCTCCAGTTGTGATTGGTTGCACAGCAACGATCAACAATTGGTTCCCTGCAAAAGAAAAGGGAACGGCTACGGGGATATTTTTGGCGGGATCTAAAGTAGGTCCTTTGATTGTTCCTCCATTATGTGCTTGGATTATTATGACCTTTGGTTGGCGAGAAATTTTTCTTTTCTTCATGATACCAGGAGTGTTGTTGTCGATATTCTGGTATCTAATGGTCAGAAGTCAGCCAGGAGAAAGCAAATTTGTTTCAGCGTCAGAACTTCAATATATACAAACAGAAGAAACGGCTGTAGCGAAGGCGGTGCGAAAAAAAGAGTACAAACTCTGGTGGCTAGATAAAATGGTTCGTGCAAAAAAGGTTGTGCCGCTCAATAATTCTAGGCAGGTGTTTCGTTCCTGGGATATATATGGTGCAGCACTGGGGTATTTCTTTATTATTGGTATTTCCAGCATTATGATGTCTTGGCTGCCGACATACTTGGTTACTATAAAAAAATTCGCGATTATGAAAACTGCTTTTGTTGCGGCATCACCTTTTGCCGGGACAGTAGTAGGTAATTTTCTTGGTGGTTGGTTATCGGATAAATATTTAAATAAACGTCGTAAGCCGTTGATGATGGTTACCGCCTTTTCCGCAAGTCTAATGATGTATTCATTGGTGCATGCGCCCAATGATCCTATTTTGTTGGCTATGTTGCTCTTTATCACGGGCGTGTTCTTTAGCTTAGGATATTCGGCTTTTGCCTGCTATCCTATGGGACGGGTTGATAAAGAGAATTATCCAATCGCATGGGGGATTGTTAACACGGGCGGTCAGCTTGGCGGAGCTTGTTTTCCCCTTATTGTCGGAATCATTTTGGACAAATTCAGTTGGGATGCGGTATTTGCCTCAATGGCTGTTGGTTCGATGATTTGTCTGTTAATTGTTTCAACGATTGTTGAGCCCGTTGAAGATCCGCTGGAGCGACCCTTCCGCTGATGGTGCTTATAGGTTTCATTTGTATATTGGCTAATAGGCAATATGGTGCAACTCTATAAAATTCATGATAAATAAGATCACTTTTGTCATTAAAAACAAATTGTGGTCTTATTTGTCTGGTGAGTGGGAATTTTTGCTCAATTATTTTGATATTGTTATTATATAATGCAGCAAATTATCATTTAGGAAAATCGTGCAGGAATTTTCTATTTAATGATAAATTAAAGAAATAATAAGCAACTAGTATCTCATCTGCGTTAAAACTATACAGATGAGGTACTAGCTATATCTAAGGAGTCTAAAATTATGCTGATTGTTCTTGTAATGTTTGCATTAGGGTTATTACTTGGTTTTATTGGTGCCGGGGGTGCCGGTGTGGTGATTGCGGTTTTAACCGTAGTATTCGGTATTCCTATACATACTGCTTTGGGAACGTCGCTTAGCGCTATGATTTTTACTATGATATCTGGTGCATACAGCCATTTTCGAGAAGGGAATGTGGTGGTGAAAAATGGCGTAGCAATTGGTATCTTTGGTGCTATAGGTGCTTTTATTGGAGCGCAGATTGCAGCTGGATTACCGGCGAAAGAACTTAAATGGATGACGGCCTGCATGCTGCTGTTATCAGCTCTTTTGCTTTGGCTAAGAATCTTTTTTGCTAATAGGGGAATTTTTTCTCGAAGTGAAAGTGAAGCTGGTCCCACTGGAATGTCTTTCTGGTTAACGGCCTCCGGTCTTGGTCTTGTTACAGGAGTTTTATCGGGAACCTTTGGAATTGGTGCTACTCCGTTTATTCAAATTGGCTTATTGATCTTCTTTCATATGTCTATCCACCAGTCGGCGGGTACAACCATGCTTGTCATTCTGCCGATTGCATTATTGGGCGGCTTGGGCTATTTAACAGCTGGTCACTTAGATGTAATGCTGCTTTTTAAAGTAACCATAGGACTGATCGTTGGAACTTATATTGGAGCAAAATTTACCAGGCGCTTAGATCCATTTATTTTAAAGATTTCCATGGTAGCTGTACCCATATTTGGCGGGCTGTTGCTGCTATTTGGCCGCTAAAAAAATCCTTTATTAGCATTTTGCTGGTATTACTAGGGAAGTATCATCAGTCCAAATTGCGAACAGAATGACAAAAAACAATGAACCACAAAGGCGCAATGCCGCTGTGCGGCACACGAAGGGGGCACGAAGAGTATAAAACCCTTTGTGTCCTTTGCGTCTTTGTGGTTCAATCCGTTTTACTTCTATATTAGTAGTTGTTTTCTTTTAGTATTACATCATGGGCTCCGCCTTCTACAATGCTGGTAGAGGAAACGATAGTTATTCTTGCAACTCTTTGCAGTTCTTTAATGGATATGGCACCGCAGCTGCACATGGTTGATTTTATTTTGCTTAAAGTAACATCAATGTTATCTTTTAGTTTTCCTGCATAGGGTACATAGCTGTCCACACCTTCTTCAAATTTAAGGTTGCTGCCTTCTCCGAGGTCATACCGTTCCCAGTTACGGGCACGCTTTGAGCCTTCGCCCCAATATTCTTTCACGTAATTATTGCCAAGCTTTGTTTTAGGAGCAGGGCTTTCATCGAATCTTGCAAAATATCTTCCCATCATAATAAAGTCAGCGCCCATGGCTAAAGCTAATACCGTGTGATAGTCATGAACGACTCCGCCGTCGGAACAGATTGGAATGTAGATGCCTGTTTCTTTAAAATAATCATCTCTTGCCTGTGCAACTTCAATCACGGCAGAAGCCTGTCCTCTGCCAATCCCTTTGGTTTCCCTTGTAATACAGATAGACCCTCCGCCGATTCCAACCTTTACAAAATCCGCACCGGCTTCTACGAAGTACATGAACCCTTCTTTGTCGACTACGTTTCCGCCGCCGATTTTAACGGTATCCTTATATTCTTCTTTTATATATTTTATAGTTTCTGCCTGCCATTCGCTAAAGCCGTCGGAAGAATCTACACATAATACATCCACTCCAGCCTTAACTAATGCGGGTACTCGATCTTTGTAATCTCTTGTATTAATACCTGCGCCCACCATATATCTTTTTTCAGAGTCTAAAAGCTGCAGAGGATTTTCTTTGTGATCCTCATAATCTTTTCGGAAGACAAAATACACCAAATGCTGCTGATCGTCAATGATGGGCAGACAATTCAGCTTATGCTCCCAGATAATATCATTGGCTTCTTTAAGGCTGGTATGAATGGAACTAACGATGAGTTTTGAAAATGGTGTCATGAATTCTTTGATTTTCCTGTCTAAAGAATCCCGACTCATTCGATAGTCTCTGCTAGTAACGATTCCCACTAATTTAGTGTTAAGCGTTCCATCCTCTGTAATGGCAATGGTGGCATGTCCTAATTTTGATTTTAATTCTACAACATCTTTTAAGGTTTGATCTGGTGATAGATTCGCATTGCTAACCACGAAGCCAGCTTTGAAATTCTTTACTCTGCTCACCATCTCTGCCTGCTCTTCAATAGGCTGGGATCCAAAAATAAAGGATAAGCCTCCGCATTTAGAAAGAGCGATGGCTAGATTGTCATCGGATACAGATTGCATGATTGCAGAAACAAAAGGGATATTGATTTCAATTGGGGGCTGCTCATCTTTTCTAAATTTTGCAATGGGTGTTTTTAAATTCACTTTGCTGGGGATACAATCTTTTCTTGTAAGATTAGGTACAAGAAGATATTCACTAAAAGTTCGAGAAACTTCCTTATAATAGAATGCCATTGTTACACTGCCGCCTTCCTATATAAATTTTGACTATTGTATCAAAGTTAGCAGGTGGTGTCAACTTACAAAATATTTTGTTTACAGGAGTTCTGGTTTCTACAGAGAAATACAATAAAGATTAGCTTACCTTTACGGTTCCTGGTGCTCACGAGATCATCAGCGAATTGGCAAAACTATGGCAAAACTATAATCGCCGAGGAAATACTGCTGGGAGTGGGTACCGTACTTGATCCTGAGACCGCTAGAATCGCAATTTTAAGCGGTGCTCAATATGTTGTTTCTCTTTGTTTGAACATTAATACAGTCAAAATGTGTAATCGCTACGTGTACCGATAATGCCAGGAGCGATGACGATTAAAGAAGTCGTGGAAGGTATGGAGGCTGGTGCCGATATTATTAAAATATTTCCAGGGGAATTATTTGGACCTATCAGTGTTCTCTGTGTCTCTGCGGTTCGATTCTGTTTTATATGTTTTAAAGGATGCGAAGACATGCAAAGAACATGAGAGAGTACTATGTGCTTTGGTAAGTTCAGCAGGATGAAATTCTCATAAATTCTTTATAGTATCTTCACAAGATCTTCACATTTTCTTTGTATACTATCAATATAAGTTTATATGAGGAGAGTGTTGATTATGGTTATGACACACTATATGGAATTGCTGGCTGTTAACCAGCCATGGAATTTAATTTTGTATATGGTTATTCCTGTAGCCCTGGCAGAAGCGCTTGTTGCAACTGAATTTTTTACGGTTTTCCTTCGTGGATCCAATGCTGGTGGATGGAAAACAGCCAATAAGGCAATTGGTATTTTTCTGGGATTTTACTTCCTGGGAGTCTTTCTCAATTTAATAACCACTGTTATTCCTACGATTCAATGGCGCGGTATTGCTGATATACTTGCAGTAGGTTCTTATCTCAGTGGTGTAATTCCGCTGTTTAGTATTGCTTTATTGGAACTCGGAGTAATTGGCAAGGGGAAATCGGATGATGAAAAGATGAAACTCCATTTCATTTTATTGACCGTATTTCTCGTTGTTGCTCACGTAGCTATGATTTTCGGGATGGTGGATCCGACGATTATGGGGTGGAATCCCAATGCTGTTGGTGGAAATATGCAACATATGCAGCATATGGGACAATAGAAGTTTGGGATAATTCATTGACAACAAAGCAGCCCCTCCTACAGGAAGGGCTGCTTTGCTTTTTTGTCTACTTGGTGGCCCTTTCCACTTTAGTGGCTGAAAGGACGGCTAGTTTTACTCAATTATATCTGCCAGTAACTGCCGATATTGCAGAAAGAATAGAAAATGCGGTACAATAGCATCAATATGAGCAAATAATATTTTTTACAATAAGCGTGTTGTATCTTATAGGATGTGGTTGGTTTTATACTGGTTGTCATGGGTGCGGAGGTGTGATAAATGAAAGTGTTAGTAGTGGATGATGATGAGAAAATTGTAAAAGTGCTGGTAACCTATCTGACAAAAGAGGGATATATGACGGAAACAGCTATGGATGGCAGGAGTGCAGTTGAGAAGGTACGGCAATGGGAGCCTGATGTGGTATTGCTGGATGTGATGCTGCCAGAACTAGATGGCTGGGGAGTATGCAAGGAAATTAGGCGGGATAGCGATGTGCCGATTATTATGCTCACGGCGCGGGATGCCGAGAATGATCGGGTCATTGGGCTGGAAATCGGGGCTGACGACTATGTAGCAAAGCCTTTTAGTCCCCGGGAACTGATTGCCCGGATACGAGCGATCCTGCGGCGGGTTAAGCCTGAAGGGCGGCGAGACAAGGTTGGGAATGAATTGCGGGTTGGAGAGATAGCATTGCATCAGCATAACCACACTTTAACAGTTCAAGGTAACCCTATCGAACTAACGCCTACCGAGCATAAACTACTAGAACTGTTTTTGACCCATCCAAACCAGGTCCTATCTCGGCTGCAGTTGATTGAAAAGGTACAAGGTTATGCCTATGAGGGCTATGAACGGACGGTTGATTCTCATATTAAAAACCTCCGCAAAAAGCTGGGCGATTCCTCTGGCGAGCCTCGTTATATCAAAACCGTTTATGGTGTTGGGTATAAATTGGCAGGTGATCCGCATGGGTAGTCTTCTGATACGGGTAATGGTCACTTTCTTTGTAACAACGGTAACTGTTGTGGTGGGACTCATCTTAGTCGTCAACTATCAGGTATCCGAAAATTTTAATTCCTATTTATATATGAGCGGTATGCATGGCATGATGATGAATCATGGCAATATGGCTTCTATGATGGGGTTACCAGAAAAACAGTTTATGATATCGTTAAAGCAGTCTTTATTATTGGCTGCAGGCGGGATGCTACTAATTGGTGCTGGCGTTAGCTATTATTTGGCCCGTAATATTGCGACTCCGGTGATTGATTTGAACCGAGCAGTGAATGCAGTGGCAGCAGGAAATCTGGATGCAGCCGTTACCGTTGGAAGACAAGACGAAGTGGGGCAATTGGCTATGGCGTTTAACGCCATGACGGCCAAATTAAAATCAAATACTGTCTTGCGTCAACGCTTTCTGGCTGGGATAGCTCATGAGCTTAGAACACCGCTGACAATACTGAAGGCTAATCTGGAAGGAATCTCCGATGGTGTTATTACTCCGGACGTGGAGCAGATGAGTTCGCTGACTGAGGAAGTGGACCGACTGACAAAGTTGGTCGGAGAACTCAGAGATCTTTCTTTATTAGAGGCAGGACAACTACAGCCGGAATTTGCTCTTTTAGACTTAACCCAACTGCTACGTCAGATTGTAGGGAAAATTAAGCTTCTAGCTAGTGAAAAACGCATCAGCCTGCGCATAGAAACAGATGATAGGGTATCAGTTATTTGGGCGGATGGGGATATGGTTAACCAAATGGTGTATAATCTTGTCTTAAATGCTATCAAATATACACCTGACGGTGGGCAGATTACCATAGCGGCAACCACAAAAAATGGCATGATTGAAATTGCGGTTACGGATACGGGAATTGGAATTGCAGTAGAAGATGTCGAACATGTTTTTGATTATTTTTACCGCGTCGACCCGGCTAGGACTAAAGCAAGCGGCGGTACTGGTTTAGGCCTAGCTCTTGTCAAGCAAATGGCTTTGGCCCATGGCGGACAGGTAAAGGTCAAAAGTAAAATAGACAAAGGTAGTACTTTTACCGTCCTGCTGCCGGCTGATCTCCATCAAAAACGCACAGTTTCTCCATAAAAACTCCACAATGTTAGGTTATACTATGCTTAACACAAAGGAGGTGCATGAACTATGATGATGGGGTACGGTTTTAGCGGTCCCTTCGGTTGGCTGGGCATGGGCCTGGGGATACTCGTTCATTTGGCGTTTACCGCTCTTGTTATTATGGCGGCGATTTGGCTATTTAAGACGTTGTTCCGTAGTGGCAGCCAAAATGAGCCACGGACTGACGCTTTGGAGATATTGAAACAGCGGTATGCCAAAGGAGAAATTACTACCGATGAGTATCAGCACATAAAAAAAGAACTGGAATAAAAACCACACAAATTTTTCACAGTGGCTCCATAATTTCTCCACAATCATGGGATACAATGAAGACAAATAAGAAACAGGAGGGAATCCCTATGAAAAAGAAAATTCTAATATTTACGATGTTAGCAGCCTTGATGGCTGTGCCGGTATTTGCCGCAACGACTGACAAGACTCAGACACAAAATGATTGGTTCAATCAGATGTCTCAGAATCATCGGCAAATGATGCAACAAGCCGTGGATAATGGTACTATTACTACTGAGGAAGCGACTCAGATGAATGAGCATATGCAGCAAATGGCTCCTGTTATGCAAAAAATTATGCAAAATGGCGGTATGATGAACGGTATGATGCAAAACAATGGTGCGACGGGGAATTGCAATAACACTAGCACTAAGTAATGTGAGAAAAGACCAGGAAAAAATCCTGGTCTTTTTGGTTTAGCGGCAGCTCTTCCACTAGTTGGTGAGAGATGCCGTTTTTAGCATTATGAGCATAGCATAGGGTAAATGCATAAGGAGAGTGGCAAAAAATGGTCGCTAGTCCGGATTTGTTGAATCTACCCTATGTTATACGGCATGGTGTAAAATGCTTTGAATTAGTAGCTGAACCTGTAGCGAGAGAATTGTTGCCGGGAATTTGGCCATTTCATGGACGCAGATGATGAGAGAATTTGGTGGATCAGGGGCGGCGGCGCTGATCGGAAATGGTAGATTTTATTATATGACTGGGTCACAAAAAAGATGAATGATAGCTGGTATTCGGTACAAAAAAATCCTAAGAATAGATGACGGATATAACACCGTGTATTCTTAGGATTTTAATATCCGGTTATTGTTTTAATGCTTCTCGAGCGGTGGGGGCTAGGCGTGGGTCTTTCACCATGGCTGCGAAAGTGTCTTTCATAGTCGGGTCGGCCATGATGTCAGTCATGGCTTTTTGCATGGCTGGGTCTTTCATCATATCAACCATGGCGGGGCGCATTTGGGACGAACTCATCATATTGATCATGGCTTGACGGTTTTCTGGAGCAGACATGGCATTTTGCATGGCTTCAGGGTTGTTATGCATCATCGATGATGGGTCGACTTGGTTCATCATGTTGGTCTGGGGTTGTGGTGCTGTTGGTGATTGATCGGGTTTTTTCTGAGGCTGGGAGCAACCGGCAAGCATCAGCGTTATCGCCAATATAACGACGACAGAAATAGTCTGATTCATTTTTTTGGCTCTCATAAGGATCTCCTTCCATTGATACATTGTGGAACTAATAATAGTATGGCTGGTGGGGGCTCATTTATACTTTTGTAATCTTATGAGAGAAAATATGGTATTTTTTTAAAACTCAAGCTATGCGGTTATAATGAGGATATGTAACTTTTTAATGGAGGTGTGAGATGGCAACATGGCATAGAGAAGATGATTTTTCACAAACATGATTTTACAACAAAAGACGGCTTCCGGCTACTGCTGGTTGCCGTCTTTTGTTTTTTTTAGGGCTGTTTTAGTGCGACAGCCCCTTGTATATCAATGAGTAAGAAAAGAGTACTGATTCGTTATGAAATACAAATAATATGAGTTCTTCAAACTTTCTTCATAAAATCTTCACATTAGTTGGATATGATAGACATCAATATAAAGATGCAATCGAGGTGAAATACAATGTGGGACTTACTTATGATCGAATTGGCAGTGATGGGGTATTTATGGTGCTATCTTACAAATCGAGCTGAGGGGCTAGTTGCTAAAGAAGAATAAGGATAAACCAAAATATCTAAGGTCAGTTTGTTATGATTGTCTTCAATAAGGGGACGAAGGGGGATATATGAACGTAGGAAAATGGTTTCGATGCAAAGTATTATCATTGACTGCTATGCTCGTATTGGGAATTATAATACCAGTTATGGCGGAACAAGCCCAAGAGACTCTGTCTTTAAAAGAGATAGTGGATACTGCCGTCAAGAATAATCCAGCGGTCATTGAGAGTCAAAAGCGCTGGGAAGAAAAAGAGGCTCGCATTCCCCTGGCAAAAGCCTGGGCGAATCCTCAGTTTGGGATTATGAAAGATGATATACCCAAGAGTACCTTAAATCCTTTTGATGCAATGATGACGGAATACACTTTTACCCAGGACATTATGAATCCGTCTAAATTGAAAGCCATGGGTAAAATGGCTGGCAGTGATGCTGCAATGACTAAAGCGAATTACCAAGATAAGCAGATGGAAGCCTATGCTGCGGCGAAAACTGCCTATTATGATCTACTCTATGCTGATAAAGCTCTAGAAATCGGCAAGGAAAATCAGCAACTCATGGGCCAGCTGGTGCAGATTGCTCAGGTTAACTATTCTACTGGAATGGTACCTCTGCAAGATACCTTGCGAGCTCAGACTGAATTTTCTAAAATGACTACTGATCTTTTGAGCATGGCATCCATGGCGGCAGTAGCAAAAGCGAAAGTCAATACTGTTATCGGCCGTAAAGCCGATACCGCCTTCACAGTGAAAGAAGAGTTCAGTGCCCCGCCTCCTGACTTTGACTTGACCAGTTTGCAGACAGAAGTCCAAGCTGGAAAACCAGCTGTTGTTGGCATGGAACAACAAGTGGAAATGGCAAAGAATGGTGTGGAATTGGCAAAAAAACAGCAGTTACCAGATTATCAATTCAGCATTGGCTATAAAGATAGAAAACAAACGATGATGGATACGACACCTGATACCTGGAAAATGGAAGTTATGGTCATGCTGCCTATTTGGCAGGGAAAAAATAAAGCAGAAATTAAATCTGCTGCAGCTAGTTTGGAGGCAGCTCAGGCTTCATTGGCTACTATGCAGAGTATGACGGAGCTGGATTTGCAGATGGCACTGACCGAAGCGCAGTCTGCCTGGCGCCAGATTGACCTGTATAAGAATACCGTGATTCCCCAAGCGGAGCAAACCTATCAAGCCGGAGTTGTGAGCTATACAAATGGCAAAGTGGATTTCATGGCTGTCCTGGATAGTCTAAATGCTCTCCGTAATGTGCGATTGGATTACTATAAAGCCCGCGTGAATTATGAGAAAGCAGTGGCGGATCTGGAAAAAGCGGTAGGAAAACCTTTATTTACGAGTGGAACCCAGCCATAATGTGCAAGCAAAAGGAGAGGACAGCATGATTGAAAAACTACAGACTAAGAAAAAGATGATCATAGGTGTGACAGCGGGTGTTCTAGTATTTGGCGGTGGCGGTTACTATTATGCTGCGCAGCACGCAAAGCCGACTGTGGATCATACCGGTCATCAAACAACGACTCCGGTTATGGCTATGGGTGACACTGTTACTCTGGATGCCAAGGCTAGGCAATTGTCCGGAGTGCAAACGGCGCAAGCAGTCGTAAAAGATATTATGAAGGAAATTAAGACCACGGGTAAACTTGCTATGAATGAAAGTGGACGTACGTACCTTACCTCCCGGGTGGAAGGGCGGGTTGATGAACTATATGTGACTGCCGATGGTGAATATATTGCCCCGGGGCAGGCCATCGCCGCTGTATACAGCCCTACCTATATTGCGACCCAGGAAGAATATTTATTAACACTGGAAAATGTTCAGAAGCTGCAAAACGCTGGCAAAGATGTAGTTCAGATCAATAATCGCCTGCGGGAGGCGGCAAAGCGCAAATTGCAGCTGTTAAATGTACCAGACAGTGAGATTGCTCATCTGGAACATACCCGAACACCCAAGGATCATATGATCATCTATGCCCAGTTTGGCGGTACGGTTTTGGAAAAACAAGTGCTGCCAGGAGCATTCATTATGCCAGGGGATAAACTGTACAGTCTATCGGATTTATCTACTCTTTGGCTGTATATTGATATTTATGAAAAGGATATAGCAGGCATTAAACTAGGTCAAAGAGTTGTGGTGAACAGCGGTGCCTATCCGGGAGAAACTTTTAGCGGACAAGTAACCTTTATTAACCCGGTGCTGGATGATGCCACCCGAACAGTGAAAGTTCGGGTGGCAATGGATAATCCTGGGGGCATACTGAAGCCCAATATGTTTGTTAATGCCAATGTTCAACTGCCTTTAGGGGACAGTGTGGTGATACCGGAATCCAGCATCTTAGATTCTGGCAGCCGTAAAATTGTCTTTGTCGCTCAAAGTGAAGATACATTTGTCAAACGGGATGTAGTCACGGGGCAATACGCCGATGGCTATGTTCAGATCTTTTCTGGGCTGCAGGCAGGTGAAACAGTAGTAACAGCCGCCACCTTCCTCATTGATTCCCAAACGAAATTAGGCAGCTTTGGCTCTCATGCCGGTCACGGTGGCGGGGCCGCTAAAGAGACGAGTGCACCAGCACCCGTGAACGGTACAAATAGCGGCCCGGCTGCTCCGGCACCTGTTGCCGGGAGCGAACACAGCGGCCATGGCGGTCAGTAAGGAGGAGCAACATGCTAAATCAATTAATCGAATTTTCCTTGAAAAACCGCGTGATTATCCTAGTGTTATCTGCATTGGTTATTATCTGGGGAATCTTCGTCGTACGGGAGACCCCTATCGATGCTTTCCCTGATCTTAGTGAAAACCAGGTGCTTGTCTCGGCGGACTGGATGGGGCGTGGGCCTCAGGAAATCCAGGATCAGGTCACGTATCCATTGGAGACTGCCTTGCGGGGGCTGCCTAAGGTGAAAGAAGTACGCTCAGCTTCCTCATTCGGGATGTCACTCATAACCGTCATCTTTGAAGACGGTGTAGAGCCTTACTTTGCCCGCCAAGTGGTAAACGAAAAAGTGCAGCAAGCCATTCCTCAATTGCCACGGGGTGTGCAGCCTGCCTTGGGACCAGTCAGCACGCCGATGGGGCAGGTATTTATGTATACAATAGAAAGCGATCGTCATAATCTGGCTGATCTGCGTACGATTGAGGATTTTACCATCAAGCAGCAGCTCAGTGCGGTGCCTGGAGTTGCAGAAGTCGCCAGCATTGGCGGCTATGTGATGCAGTACCAGATCAACCTGGATCCTCATCTTCTGCAAAACTATCGGATTACCTTCAATCAGGTATTTGGTGCCCTTGGTGCCAACAACGCTAATATTGGTGCGAAAGTTGTCGAGCAAAACGGTCAAGAATTTATTATCCGAGGATTAGGATTAATCCAGTCTCCTGATGATATTAAAAATATTGTGATCTCTCAAAATAACAATGTACCTATTTACATCAAGGATGTAGCCAACGTAACTGCTGGGCCGGATTTTCGCCGGGGCGTGCTAACCAAATCTGGTTATGAAGCGGCTGGGGGCATCGTCATTCAGCGTATGGGCGAAAACACCCTCGACGTAATTGACCAGGTGAAAGCCAAGATTGCTGAAATCCAGCCAACCTTACCGGAAGGCATGCGGATTGTGCCTTTTTATGACCAGACGGATCTGGTAAAAAAAGCAGTCAATACGCTGACCCGGGCATTAATTGAAGAATTTATTTTAGTCTCAATCATTGTCATTCTCTTTTTAGGGAATGTTCGGTCTAGCCTGATTGTAACAAGTGCCATTCCAATAGGTATTCTAATTGCACTGATTGCCATGAAGCAGATTCATCTGTCGGCTAACCTAATGTCACTTGGCGGCATTGCCATTGGTATTGGAGTCATGACCGACGCGGCTATTGTTATGGTGGAAAATATTTATCGCCATTTGGCAGAGGACGGCGGTCGACGCAGCATTGTGGATGTGACCCTGGAAGCGGCAAAGGAAGTAGCCGCACCTATTTTCTTTTCGATTACGATTATCATTGTTACCTTCCTGCCCGTATTTACGATGACTGGGACGGAGGGCAAGATGTATACCCCGATGGCCTGGGCGAAATCCTTTGCCATGAGCGGGTCACTGCTGCTAGCTTTCACCTTGGTACCTGTGTTGTGTACCTTGCTGCTCAAAGGAAAAATTCAGGAAAGGGATACCTGGGTTGTTGCTAAACTACATCGGTGGTATGTACCGACTTTGAAATCAGTATTAAAACACAGTAAAATCACGATTAGTATCGCAGTCGTCGTAATGATTGCCGGATTTTCTCTGCTGCCTCTCATTGGCACTACCTTTATGCCGGAATTGGATGAAGGAACGTTCCTAGTCATGCCGACCATGCTGCCTAGCGTGTCTTTAACTGAGGCTCTGGAAGCAGCTAAAACCATGGATAAAGTCATTATGGATATTCCGGAAATCGACATGTCCGTAGGGAAGGTAGGTCGTGCTGAGTCTGCTATGGACCCGGCACCGATTAGTATGATTGAAACGATTGTCACGTTAAAACCGAAAGAACAATGGCGGGACGGCATGACAAAACAAAAAATTGAACAAGAAATGATGGTTAAGCTTGCCAATATGCCTGGGCTTAACTTAGCCTTTACCCAGCCGATTGCCGGACGGTTATCCATGCTGACAACGGGAGTTCGTACGGAACTAGGTATTAAACTTTATGGAGAAGACCTGCAGGTGCTTCAGCAAAAGGCCTTTGAGATTGAAAAGGCACTTGCGACCGTGCCAGGAGTTAGCGATCTCTTGGCTGAGCGGGTCTTTGGCGCATCCTATCTAGAGATTCAGGTCAACCGGGAAAAAGCAGCTCGGTATGGACTTAACATTGCCGATGTGGAAGACGCTGTTGAATTAGCGGTAGGCGGTAAAAATGCCACCACTACCATTGAAGGACGCAAACGCTTTAATGTCTTAGTGCGTTACAATCGGGAAAACCGAGAAACCATTGACGCTATGGAAAACATCCTCATTCCGGTAACAGGTGGCGGCGCCGCGGCGAAAAGTAGCGGTGGCGGAATGGGCGCAGGTATGGGTGGCGGCGCAACTGCTGCAGCGGCACCGGCTAGTAGCGGTGCTTATGTACAGCTGGGTGAAGTAGCTCAGTTCCAGGTTGTGGACGGTCCATCGATGATCAGCAGTGAAAACGGGGTCTATCGAATGATTGTTCAGATGAACACCCGGGGACGGGATGTCGTAAGTTTTGTGAATGAGGCCAACCAAGTCATTAAGGAAAAAGTCGACTTGCCTGCCGGTTATTCCTTAAAGTGGACTGGTCAGTATGAAAATCAGCAGCGGGCGAAAGATCGACTCTCTTTAGTAGTACCAGCGGTCATCGTGCTCACATTCTTCTTGCTCTATATGACCTTTAAGTCCGCCAGCGATGCTTTCCTCATTTTGATGAACATTCCCTTCTCTTTAGTGGGTGGTATTGTAGCTATGTATGTTACTGGCACCTACATGACGGTAGCTGCAGCTGTCGGTTTTATCGCTCTCTTTGGAATCGCTGTGCAAAATGGGGTCATCATGGTTACCTATATTAAGCATCTGCGGGATCACCGAACCTTGGAAGAAGCTATCACCGAGGGTGCATTTACCCGCTTGCGTCCGGTTATGATTACCGCATTAGTTGCGAGTTTAGGGTTATTTCCATTACTCTTTGCCACAGGGACTGGTGCCGAGGTACAGCGACCAATGGCTACAGTTGTTGTGGGAGGATTGGTTACTTCCACCATTTTGACATTGATCGTACTGCCTTGCATCTATCTGGTGTGGAACCAGTGGCAAGAGCGCAGGAATCCAGCTATATCTAGCAAATCCCATACTACTGAGTAAAGGCCATTAATGGCAAGAAGCTGTGGTGGTAAAATGATCTCACTACAGCAAAAATTAGAATATAAAGCAATGACAATCATTGGAGGTTTTAGATTATGAAAAAAAGTAAAGTACTCTTTAGCATGCTAGCCATTATTGCAGTTGTTTTTCTAGTGGCGGGGTGTGGATCGAGTGAAAAAACAACTGTTCAGCCGACAACTGCCAGTCAAGAGCAAGCAATTGGACATGAAGGGCACAGCGCAGCGATGCCAAAGGAAGACCCTATGCCGATGATGAAGGATTTGGATAAATCCTTACAAGATGTGGTCAAACAAGCCAAAGCTGGACAGACGATGGATGCGCAAAAGAGTGCAGCACAACTCGTGAGTACTGTGGAAAAAATTGTACCCCATATGATGGATGCCAATTTAAAAGACAGTTTGCGCAAAGCGGCAGGTGACATTAAAAATACTGTTAACTCCGGAAAAATGGACCCGAGTGCTATGGAAAGTAAAGTGAAGACGATGCAAGATGTTATGAAGACAACTATGTCCCACTTGCAAACCATGCAACACTAAAAAAGGTTGGCTGGAGAGGAGAAGCAGCTCATGAAAAGATGGATAGTTATACTATTTGCCGGGATTCTTTTTAACGGCACAGGAGTGGTTCAGGCTTCTCCAACCTCTAGTTATAATCAGTTCATGCAGTCGTTAGATTCTATAGTAGGCACGACCATGCCGGTAGTGGATGAGCAGCAGATAGCAGCTCGCTCACCTGCTCTGTCTATAGGTCAGTCTGGACAGTCAGTACAAATATTGACACTTGCCAGCGGTATGCTTGGTCAGCCAGTAGTGTGGGGAGGAGCCTCACCTGCCCAGGGGTTTGATTGCTCCGGATTAGTGCAATATGTGTATCGGCAAGCGGGGATCAATTTACCTCGTACCGCTGATCTACAGTTTCTAGTTGGCAGAACCGTATCGCCAGCTTCCTTACTGTCAGGAGATTTAGTGTATTTTACTACCTATGAACCAGGCGCATCTCATGTGGGGATTTACATCGGCAGGGATAAATTTATTCATACCTCTTTTTCAAAAGGTGTAGTCGCCATTGGTGACATGAATGATCCATATTTTGTGCAGCGCTATTATGGTGCAAAACGAGTATTGTGATAAAGAAGATCAGGCACTCCAAAGGTTGCCTGATCTTCTTTATAGTTGGTATTAGCAAAATACAAAATATATTGGGAAATTCTTGAACTGTTACATAGCGATCCCAATAGGGTGAATCGTGCTCGGATGGATGATAAAATCCAGCCAGTGATTATACAGATCGTTTGAGAAATAACCAATTAGTAATATGTATGAATATAAAAACTAACCACTCTATCATAGTTCATGATAGAGTGGTTAGAGTTTATGTATGGAAGTTTAATGCTTAGAGAGAACACCGTCAATTCTAGTGTTAACTACACCATTTTCCATCCAGCCTTCCACCGTATGACCGCCGAGGATCTTTTTACTGTAATGGGTAGGGTTGTGGTCAATCACGGTATATTGTCGGCTGTTTTTGCTACCACTTTCAATCGTTTCAAGATCCTTATTGATGCGATAAAATTTAGTAGCAACTCCGTCCACTCTGGTGCTGACTACACCATCCTTGGCCCAGGATTCCACCGTATGATTGCCGACGGCCTTTTTAGTGTAGTGGGTAGGATTGTGATCAATCACGGTATATTGCCGGCTGTTTTTGCTACCACTAACGATCGTTTCAAGATCCCCATTAATAGGATAAGACTTTGTGACAATACCGTTAACTGCGGTATTGACTACATTGTTCTTAACCCAGCTTTCCATTGTACGACCACCAACTACCTGTTTATTGTAAAGAGTAGGATTGTGATCAATCATGGTATATTGTCGGCTGTTTTCGCTTCCGCTAACGATTGTTTCAATGCCTGGTTTAATGGGATCAATTTCCGGAAGAATCTCATTAGCGGAAACCATACTTACCCCCAGCACATTCATTACCAATAAGGATGCAGTTATAAAAGTTTTTTTCAATTTTAATTCCCCCTTAAGTCTTATTACCCATATATTACCCAAATAATATGAATATCTAGTGAAGGACCTATGAAGAACTTGTGTTATTTTTCTAGTATTATCTAAGAAATACTCCCCAAATAGGTGCTGCGCCGTTTTGCCGGTTCTGCTCAGAGAAATCTTCTGCACCTGTTCATGCTTGTAGGTATAAAAAAAGATGTCAATGATGACATCTTTTTTGTTGGGAATTTTTTCAGTAAATCCAGGATCAAAAGTTGTTAATACCGCCGGACAGGCCTTTGAACAAATCGCTGGGGTGGTGGGTGAGTCCTGGTGTGGATACGTTCTACATAAAGATTCCTCTTCTGATTATACTAATGTCGAGGAGGTGATACCATGGCAAATAAACAGCAGATCCAACAATGTATTACTAATTGCACTAACTCGGCCAACATGCTTCGGACGGCAGCTAATGCTGTTCCCAAAGCCGGTGCCAGGGAAATGATGACATTTGGGGCAACCCACATTGAGATGTGTATTCGTCAATGCGAACACGCTTCGATGCAAACTCAATAATAGAAAAATTTATCGCAGTTGCAAAAGAAAAGAGGTGAATCATTTATGGCAACTAATCCTGCTAATGATGTTCAACAGTGCGTCCAACAATGTCAGCAAACGGCCCAACAGCTACGTTCCATGGCAAGTCAGGAAACAAATAGTCAAGTAAGTATGATGTTGGCCGAAGGCGCTCATCATCTCGATCTATGTATAGAGGAATGTCAATTTTCCTTGAAACAAATTCAAGGTATGGCGTAGACAATAATCAGCCAGTGAAAATCGCATTCACTGGCTGATTATTTATATTACTTAGATACTACTACGTATTATTATTATTTTCGATGGACGGTGTTACGGATGTCCGAGCCGGTTAGCTCAGACAATGTTTTTCCTGCCCACCATGGTTCTAGCTAGCCTGGTGAGCGACAGGAGAGAAACTGGCGTTTGGCAGTTAATTTGATTACCCTGCTATACTTCTCGACACTAGTGTACTTCCTGCAGAATTTATTGGTTCTGACCTTGTCCCATCAACGTTTGGATTTCCTGCTGCAATTGCGAAAGGTTCTGCATTTTAGCGTCCCTTAACTGGGTAAAAAGCTGCCGTACTTCCGGGTTGCTGATATCAGTCATATACTTATTGTACATGGACTGCAGCATCTTCTCATCCTGGAGGGCATCATTCAACATATCAATGGTGTTCATCTTGAACCACTCCTTTTTACACAATTCCCTGCTTAGACATTGCTTGTGACAATGTACTGTAATGATTGCGCGCTCCTTGCTCCATTCCTTTCAGCATTTGCTGGATCTTGGGGTCGGTAATTTGTTCGGAAAGCTGGACATACTTTTTGGCCATACTTTCTTCGTGAGAGAGCATTTCTTTAAAAGCGTTGTTCATGATTTCCTGTTCAGTCAGCATGTTATGTACCTCCTTAGCCTTGCGTTTTTACGGAATAATACAATTCACCGGCGGAATCAACCATAGCGGCATAAACCTCCTGTATGTCGGTGATGCCCTTTTTCAGTAATTGGTCCCTTAACCATTTCTCATCATAGCCTAATTTGTGTAAGTTTTCTCTGATCACCTTTCCGTCATTCACAAGAATTGTCGGCAGCCCGCCTCCCCCGGTTGCTATCGTTAAGTCCTTGGGAGTTACCGGCTGGTAATCGGATTTTTTGAGAACGCTTACATGGCCGCTTGTCTCCAGAACGGCAACCTCTACCTCACTGAGATTGGGGGCATCCACCGTTCGCAGGTCCGACAGCAGAAGTTCCAGCGGAAAGTAGTTTTGAGCCATGTTGTGACGAAGGAGCTTGCCCCCCGAAATTAAAGGCACCGCTTGTCCAAGCACATATTTGGCAAAGACCCTGTTTTTTACGGCAATATAGGAGATAAGATAGTGCAGAAGGTAAATCACCGTTACGACTGCAACGGTATTGATAATGCTTATCTTAGGTTCAAACAAGGGCGCTGCCGTAAGACCGCCCATCATCCAGAAAAAGGCGAAATCATACCCGGCAAACTGCCCGCCCGATCGGTGGGGCAGCACTTTACCTTCAATATATAACATGACACCCACTACAATTGTCCGTAGAACAAAGATAAACGGACTAATTTTCTCAGCTGTTCCGAATACATCTTTTAATAGCTCCAAATTCATCCCTTCTTTATACACTTATGTAGACTGTTCCATTGGTCTCCAGCATGACCAGAAATACATCTTGCGGACTAGTGATGCCTTGTTCTCCCAGTTTTGTTAACAACCATTTGTGATCTAGTCCCAACTGATGAAGGTTTACTTCGTCGATTACTCCATCATAGATAAGAATAGTGGGTAGTGCTGCTGGCTGCTGCGGCAGGTTCATTTGCTTTCTGGTAACAGGTAATGCCTCAGGTTTCTTAACAACGCTGATTTTGCCGTAAGGCTCTAAAACAATCGTATCAATTTCTGAAAGATTATGGGCTCCTTTAAGTCTTAATTGTCCTAACAGGTTGTCAAGCGTCACATGGCAGTCCAGCAAATTTGCTTTGAGCAATCGTCCGCCTTGCATAAGGACAGTGGGTTGCCGATCGATGCCTCTCGGCCATTTTGTATCCAAATAGGATAATAAAACATTCACGCCGGCATAGACAAAAACAATTACTATACCGGAAATGAGCGAGGATTCCGGTGAAACCATCCGCACGGCAGCCAAACTCACTATGCCGGCTGCGACCAGATAGTTATGACCTGATAAGATGCCCACCTGGCGGTGACCCATCATTCGAGTAGCAACAATCAGAGCAATATAAAGGATAATAGCCCGGATAACCAAGGCTAAGGTAGATAGATCCTTACTTCCTTCCCAAAAGGACTTCCATTCCAAAGCATTTCCCCCTAAATCAGCGAACGGTAGTTCATTAACTTTTTTCCAGTAACGCTGACAGAATTACCGCCAGAATGACAATGAGAACCCCGGCATATAAATGAACTTTTGATAAAGTGGTGGCTGTGTTGGAGACTTGCGTCATTTTTATTTGACTTTCTTGATTTTGCGGTGTTGACGGATTAATCAGACTGCTCATTTTGGGACCTAAGCTAAAAACCTGAATTAGCAGAATGCCAATCATGATTGCTACTAAAATAAGTTTTATCGTCAAAACAATACCTGACGGTTCTTCAAGAAGTGGGGTGAGTTCCTTTTGCTTGTCGAAGATCGCATAGCTGCCAGTTAGAATGAGAACGATAAGGCTGGTCCAGGTAAGAGTCGAGAAATTTTTCATGGCCAGGCCATTAATCGCATGGATTTTCATATCTGATAATGGCTTTAACGCTGGTTTCACGGCAAACTCGCTATATATTATGCTGCCAATCCAGGTAACGGCAGCCAGAATGTGTAGTGTTCCGGATATGGTATGAAGTAGTTCTTTCATTTCCATGGTATACGGGTTCCCCCTCCGCAAATTAAGTATTTGCAGATAGTATTATTCCCTCCAACGGCGTCCTGTTATACAGACAATATGACTTAGATTGCGGACAAACTTCATAGGTTCCGTATAGTTTGCATTACTCAAGCTTTTTGCGGAAACGGCAATTTACTTTTTAGGATGAGGGGAACAACAAAAAAAGCCAGCCTTAGCATTTCCTGTTTGGCAGTATTGTGGTGCGCCTGGTACATATGGACGCCAGGGGGATTGGTTATCTCAAAATGGTAATCGAAATAATTGTTAGGCTTAATTTTAGGGGGAGGGTACACATCAGGAACGCCATCTATTGTGACTGGAACGTCCATGCCGTGCCAGTGGACGCTGGTCGGTTCCGGCAGTTATATACCCTGATGTTTACATAGTCGCCAGGCTGTACTTTAATCGTCTGGCTAGGAATGCCGCCGTTATAACTCCAGCCCCGGATGGAATTACAAGGGCAAGTTAATTTATAAACTGCAACAACGGTTAGACCTTCGATTAAGTGACGCAAAAATTGACAAAGGGCAATGCTGTACATGGTGTCACCTTGCCATGAATTATTATTATTATTATTTATGGACTTACCCTTCATTGAGATGTCCTCACCTGCAAATAATGTGGTTATACCACCCATTTGTCTTGAGTTTGGTTTCACACTAATTTAACTTGGCATATGATATGGTGTAGGGGGGGGGAGGAGCAATGATTAACGATCTAAATTCTAGGGAGTTGGAGCTTCCTGAAGGGGTTAGCCCGTCTTGCAGGCAATTGGAGGTTGATGAAAGTATTAGCCCGTCTAGCGAAACCCATCGATTGCTATTACTATCACTGTTCCTTTCATTACTGTCGACTCTATTAGCAATTATCGTAACAATAAAAAGCCGAAAAGAAAGTGAAAAAAGACAGCGAGAAACTGAAGCTGCGAATAATAAAAAAGAACGAGCTCTAAAAAAGGAATTGCAAGAATTATATAAAGAAATAGCTTTGTTAAAGAAAACCTAATTGCGACTGGTGTGATAATGTTTCATAACATCCTGCAGTGGACCAGTATAATGCCGGGTTTTTGACTGGGAAGTGACGAGGAGTGGGGGCAAAGTAGTACTCCAGGAAATTTAATAACCAGATTGTAAACCAGCTCGTTGAGGAAGGCGCGAGTGTAACCGTTATGTCATCAAGGACGTTAGGAGTGTCTCTAGCAGTCATTTACCGATAGTAAAACCCAGTATAGCCGGCAAGGTCGATAATAGATAGGTTGGAAGAACCCCTCTATATCCTAACGGTTTTAATGTCGATTCTTTCGTTGTCACTGTCATTAGCCAAAGCATACTGATAATGAATTATTATCATTTATGGACTTACTCTTCCAGAGTTATACCCTTTATTGAAATGTCCGCATCCGCAAATAATGTGGTTTTACCTATACTCGGTCTGTTTGGAGTCCTAACATAGAAGGGCAAGATTTTGTGGGTACTAAATACTCATTTAATAAACTGCAAACGTCGCCAACCTTTCGGCTGGCGACGTTTATTTTCCTATATAATAAAAGGGCAATCGCCCACCGCAGCCTCTATTTTTACATTATAGCATTTTGTTAAAATTCAGTGAAAATATAAAATGGGAATACTATATAATTTTTCTAAATATTATTTACTGATAACGAACTATTGGTAAAAGGTGGCGGTTTAAACAATGATAGATTTACTCTCTGCTCAAATGAAATCAATAAAAGCGATAATAGCCTATTTAAAATTATTAGAACCAGAACAAGCCCTGGAATCTGCTAGTAAAACTGGAATAATAGTAGCAAAAGAACTTGATGCCAATGAGCGGGAGATATTAGGTAATGCTTTTATTGTTATCGGAAGTATATTAACAAAACTCTCGTGCTTTCCAAACGAAGAAAAGATTAAATGGCAACAAATAAGAGAAGTAGAGATTGAAATGCAAGAAATAGAAATTGAGCTACAAAAGACACGAAAGTATGTAGATGAATTGAGCGAGAGGCTAAATTTAATACTGGCAAAAAAAAATTAAAGTGGTGGCATGATGGAAACAACAGAGTGTCAAATGCTTTTTTTTGAATTGTCTCCTGATGAACTTACAATATTAGCTGCTCTTGTCGCTTTGGGTTTTTCTAAATCATTAGATGGAAATCAAACAAATGTATTAGGTAATTTCTTAGCCGCAGTAGGAACATTAATGACAATGATAGTTGCGCAAGAACAAGCATTGGTTGTGCAGAAAGAAGAAACGCAATCGGATGTGCAAAAACAAATAAAAGAATTACAGGGGCAAATGCAGAAAATCTTAAACAACAACTAACTGAGATCAATAAGAGCCTCCCTAACATAATAAACTAACAGGTGGGATGTACATGATTGTTATCAATAGTACACATATTTCATAACTAATTCACAAGATCTTCATAATTTATGTGTATAATTAAAGTGCTCCTTAGTTGTATAGAATCCTTAACCGGTAAATCCATGTGTTGGGTTGAGGCAAAAACCGTAGCTACCTGGCATCTTCTGGTGCCAGGATTTTTTTTGCTAAGATAGTCAGTACTTTAAAAAGGAGGTGAATTTAGTAATTTTATCGATATAACGCCGAATCCTATAGGTACGGAGGAACCCATTTTTTTTGGGGTGATGGGGACCGCGCTATATCGGTGCACGAAGAGTTTTACGCTGAGTTTGGTGAATATAGGTTCGTTGTTTCCATAGTATATATATTGCAAAAACATAGCCTCGGCTTGCCGAGGCTTTTCTATAAAGAAAGTACAGTGTTTTTCTTAATAGCCTAAAAAATCAGAAGTTCTTCAAGAGTTCTTCACAGGTTCTTCATAACAGCATGGTAAAATAAAAGCAGATACTAAGTTCTCGGCTAGATGGAGGAATACAAAATGGAAAACAATAAACCGCCGGAAATAACCGAAGGTAATGTAGAAGAATATACTCTATGGCAAAAGGGAGTGCTGACATTGTTGCAATGGGGTGCATGGGGCACAGTTTTTATAGCCATGGTGATGATAATGCATTCTAACTAAAGGAGGAAAACCGATGGAACAAAGTAAACAAGTACCTCTAGCCAAAGGACAAGGTCCCAGCCACGTGCAGCATCAGGGCTGCGGTGGTGGTTGGAAGCATATGGTGATGATGATGGTATGCTGTTTGGCTCCCCTAGGTCTGGTTCTGTTGCTCAAACAAAATGGCTATGACGGATCAGCCAATTACCTGGTGCTTCTAATGTGTCCGTTGATGCATTTTGTCATGATGAGGAGCATGGGGAAAAAAGCGGAGGGTGAAAAGCAATCTAGTTAGTGATTGGAACACGGACATTATTAAATATAAGACGTAAGGGAGTTGGAAAGGGTTATGGAAGAATTAATTGTTGAAGCGTATGAAAAAGCAGAATCAAAGTATTTCTTTGATATTACAACAAAACTGGAGCGCTTGCTAAAAAAACGCTATTCGCTGTATGACCCGCGTACCCTGATTACTACTGGACAGGTACGGCGAATTTTAGAGCGCAGAGGCCTTTTGTTTCAATATGGTTTGGCGGGAACCTAATTTTGATCTGAGTTACCGTATGCCCATAACTATGGGCTTAGTTGATTAATAATAAACGTTAGATTTTGAAGGAGGATATAGTAACTATGAAAAAAAGAGTGACAGGCTGGATTATGAGTGGGGTATTTGCTATTTCTGCCGCTGGCTTTCTAATTGGCACTAATATGGGGAGTGCAGCGGAGAAAAACGCTGACAAACCGCCAGTTATGCAAGGCGAGATGATGGAAAGCGGGCAAAAGGATAATATGGAAATGATGAACTCGCCTGAAATCCAAAAACAATGCTTGGATATGATGAAAAGCAGTGATATGCAAGAGAGAATGAAAGGGATGATGAAGGAACCAGAAATGCAAGCCACGATGAAGCAAATGCTTGCAAGTGATCCAGCACTGCGGAAGATCATGCGTGACTTGGTTAATTCGGTAGACGCCAATGACCAAAATGATAATCCCGTTCCACAGTCCAGTACACCAGCTAATGCACCCAATGCTGTGGATCATAATGCTCACCACTCATCCTAGTTTCTTTGTCCATCTAAGCTGGCGTTGCAAAGCGCCATCTTGGAATGAAATCGGTGGATTGATAGTAATGGACATGACAGATTATCTTGGTTTGCCAGGAGGTCGTTTATATACATGGAGATGTCCGGTATTCCTGGTGGAACCGGGCATAACTCCACCTGATTATAGATGAAATTAACGTAGCCTAGAATAGGCGAAGGATATAGAACGGGGGGAAGAACTATGTATCCCATCTTATTGAGTATTGGTAGTTTTGAATTTCGCGCCTGGGGACTTATGGTAGCTTTGGGGGTATTCGCCGGTTTGTGGCTGGTGATGCGTCTTGCAAAAAACAGTGAATTTTCGCCAGAGATGTTGCAAGAATATGTTTTATATGGCGTAATAGCAGGATTTTTGGGAGCACGCCTTTGGGAAGTTGTCTTCTCTTGGCAAGACTATACCAGCAATCCTCTACATGCCTTGATGTTTTGGCAAGGAGGTCTCTCCATTCAGGGAGCGGTGATAGCCAATTTACTGCTGGCTGGATGGTATTTTCGGCGCAAAGGGTTATCCTTCCGACGTTTTGCCGACATTAGCACCCCAGGTCTTATCCTAGGACAGGCTATTGGACGTATTGGCTGTTTATTAAACGGTGATGCCTATGGAAAACCGACAACTGCCTGGTATGGCGTTGTCTATCAGCCGGGAACATCGGCATATCAAGCATGGGGAGCAATGCCCTTAGTGCCGGCCGAATTATTTGAGGCTGGGCTTGATCTCATGATTCTAGCCATCCTACTGTATATATTCCGTCGAAAACAGTTTGATGGACAGGTGGCACTAACCTACTTCATTCTCTATTCGCTGGCTCGGTTCGGCTTGGAATTTTTACGTACTGATAGTCTAGTATTTGGCGGTCTTAAAGTGGCGCAAATGACGGCGCTGTTAACGGCAATGCTTGCTAGTAGCTTATGGCTGTGGTATCGGAAAGGAGAGACTGAATAACATGTCAGACTATGGACTATGGCCAATTGTGGTCATCAATTCACTTATCTTTATTATTTTTGCGTTTAGTTTTACTCGTCCGCGTTCTGGTCGGGATTGGCGTACCTTCGGTAGCTTTTCAGCCTTTATTGTAGCGCTATTTGCAGAAATGTATGGTTTTCCTTTGAGTATTTATTTACTTTCCGGATGGCTGGGCAGCCACTATCCGGAAATCAATCTCTTTTCTCACGATGCCGGTCACCTTTGGTATACGTTGTTAGGGCTGACAGGTGACCCGCACCACAATCCTATTCACGAACTAAGTAACTGGTTTATTTTGGGGGGGCTTATCTTTCTTGGTTTTACATGGAGATTTTTGCACAGCGCCCAGCGTAGAGGCGTAATCGCAGTGAATGGACCTTATGCCTATGTTCGCCATCCTCAATATGTTGCTTTTATCGTGATCCTGTTAGGCTTCCTGTTGCAGTGGCCGACGTTGTTAACACTGGTTATGTTTCCTATTCTTGTGCGCATGTATATTTGGTTGGCCAGGCAAGAAGAACGGGAGTCACTGGAACAATTTGGTGAGGACTATGCCGCCTATGCGGCAGTGACTCCAAGGTTTTTTCCAAGAGTGGGTCGGCAGCTCCCAGCCGGGGATAAGCAGAATAAGTAATATGATCTTCATAAGAAATCCACAATCTTTGTTTATAATAAGGATGTAAGATATAAATAAAATTAGTCTCTCGGAAAGTTTCATTTAGGACGACGGCAAAGGATATACTTGTTTTCCGAGAGTACACTAAATCAACAGGAGGGTTGACAATGAAAAAGAAAATGTTAATCATAACAGCATTAGCAGCATTGATTGCGGTGCCAGTTTTCGCAGCTACCACTGATCAGGCTGAGGAGCAGTGTGGGCCGGTAAATGGCAACCATCAGCAGATGATACAGCAAGCTGTGAAAGATGGTACTATTTCTAGCAATGAGGCTGCTACCTTAAATGAAAGCATGGAAAAGGTGGCTCCTATTATGGAGAAAATCAGGAAAAATCATGGGATGATGCAGAACACCACCAATGACACAGTGGAAAGCTGTAAATAGAGGAATAGAAAAATCCCTGCCACATTCATTTTAGAATTTGGCAGGGATTTTTCTATTCCTATAACAAATAAGTCCCTTATATCTATTATAGTTCAAAATTACCGCTAGACTCAGGTTGGAAAAGGATTTTATCCACTTTCAGCCTTAAGGTGCCGTTGGGAATTTTCCAATCCAGTGTATCCCCGACTCGGTATCCTAAGATCGCTGTCCCGATAGGTGCCAGTACTGAAATTTTATCTTCAGCTATATTGGCTTCATCCGGGTACACCAAAGTATAGATCAATTCTTCATCATTATCCAAATCTTTTAATACTACCTGAGAATGCATTGTGATGACATCAGCAGGAATCTCTTCCGGCTGCGTGACAACCGCTCGTTCCAGTTCATAGGTTAGATCGTCTACGTAATCTTTATTACCTGGCTGAAATTCCTCTTCCAATACAATTAGCCTTTGCAATTTCTTCTTGTCCAAATTAGTAATAAAAATTTCTTTTGAAATAGTTACCAGCTCCTTTATAATAAAATTTACAGAATTAATTGATAACTTTGCATAAAGAAGACTTGATTCAAAAGGAGTGTTAACTCCACCGCCAGTCTTAGTCACACTTATGCAGGGACTAAGACGCTCTTAACTCGCACTTGTACAAGGTGGAGTCTTAGAGCGGTTTAGTCATCGCATAAACATACAGCGACTATCGTTAATGTGATAGCCGCTAATCAGATGAATTTATAAAGTGGTTAAGAACCTATACTTTATTGTGACATATTTGGTGCAATAAGTAAAGTGGCGGTTGATAGAATGAGTACCTAAATTAAAGTACGAGAAGCAAAGTAAAATGTACCCGTTGTCAAGGACAATAAAAAAAAGACTATGCTGTTTTGAGAAGATGATTCCCGTATTGAACAGGAGTTATCTTTTTAAAATTCCATTGATATCTATAGATGTTGTAA
>NZ_JAJHJB010000041.1:0-40980 GCF_020819555.1 Pelosinus baikalensis | reverse complement strand
TCTGTATTTCTTGACTGGTAGTTACTTTCATATTGCTCGTCCCGAGACTCACAATACGCCCTTTCTGGTTATTCAGAGATTGAGCGGTAACGATTAAACTTTTACTGGCTTCGATTGACCCTTGTTCGTTATTTACAGCACCCTGGGCGCTAAGAAGGGTGTCGCCGCTGCTAGTGATTAAGCCTTGACGGTTATCAATTGCGTCTCGGGAAGTAATATCCATATTTTTTGCAGATAGGATTCCTCTAGTGTTGTCAACTTTCTGCGCGATAAGGTGCAGCTGCCCATTAGTAGCCAGCTTACCATCATCATTAGTTACATTGGTAATAGTTTCTACTACTAAATTTCCTGTGCCAGCATGCTCTAGTTTTCCCTGGCTATTAATCAGGGAATTGGCTTTGATTTGAATGGCTTCCCCATTGGTGAATACTTCACCGCCAGTATTGTCTATGCTGGTGTTAGCCGTGAGTGTCGTAATCCCTGACCCAATTTGAGCCAGGCTGCCACCTTGGTTACTAATTGCATCTGCCGTAAGAGTTAGCTGACCAGCCTTGATTTCTCCTTTTACCTGGTTTGCATCTTGGTCATTACGAATGGTTCCGCTGGCAATTGCCGTCAGCGTACCAGCGGTCTGCAAGGAAGCACCCGTATTGTTAATATCTCCGGCTACGGCAGTGAGTTCTGCACTGCTGCCAGCATAGGTCGTGCTGCCAGAAAGATCGATTGCACCTGCTTTCACCTTGAGATTACCAGCTGCCAGATTTTTGCCATGAGTCGTCACTTTATCTGTAGCCGTAATCGTCAGGTCACCACTGCTGCCCACCGTTCCATTGGTTTGAATCCCAGCACCGAGAATACCCGCAGAAGTTACGGTCTCAGCCGTCATACTGGTATTCTGTCCGGAAAGGATGGCACCGGAATTTTGCAGGGTGCCAACGGTTGTAAGGGCGGTATTGCCTGCAGCATATAGTTCACTGTAATTAGTAAGGCCATCTTGGGCATTTACCTGGATACTCCCATTTGCCGAAGTGCTGCCTGACAGGAGTACTTTACCTGTACTAGTTAGTGTTAGATCACCGCCGCTGGCAATGGTCCCATCATCTTTCACATCGGCAGCTGCAAGATTGCTGTCTATCCCCTTTGTTACGGCAATGGTCAAATCGCCCTGCGCCGTAATTTGACCACCTTGGTTGCTTAAATCTTGTGCAGTAATATCAACTTTCCCATTGCTGCTGATATTTCCAGACTGATTTTGAATACCTTGGCTGATTTTCACCTGCATTCTACTAGCATCCAAATTGGCAATTAGCCCGCTTTGGTTATTTAAGCTTTGAACGTTGATACCCATACCTTTCTTGGCTTCTATGGTACCTTGCTCATTATTCATGTTACCTTGGGCAGCAATATTTACTGCATCACTACCTTTAATCGTTCCTTGGCTGTTTATAATATCTGCCTGAGTGATAATATTGACTTGTTTTTGGCCAATGATCTCGCCTTTTGTATTGTCAAGATTTTTGGCATCTACTTGTAGTTTCCCATTTGTCGCCAGTGTGCCTTTATCATTTTGTATATTACCTATCGTTTGTACTGACAGTGCACCTGTTCCTGCATGTTGTATCTTTCCTTGACTATTCGTTAGGGAATCGGCTTTTATTTGCAATAAATCAGCGTTGGTGGCTATTATACCATTTCTATTATCAATATTTTCCAAAGCGCTAAGAATAGTTACTTCTTTCCCTAATTGAGACATGGTACCATTACGATTGCTAATCCCTTTCCCTACAAGGCTTAAGTTTTCAGTATAAATGGTACCATTGTCATTATAAATAATTCCCTTGGCAGTCGCCGCTAAATTTTTGCCGATTTGTAATGTGGCTCTGTTATGATCTATGTCCCCTGTCGTAGCGGTCAGAATTCCATTGCCGCCTGCAATCGTTTTGCTACCTGCCAAAGTAAGGGCACTCCCCGTTATCGTTAAATCTTTTGCTGCTACATTTTGCCCTTGAGTAGTTATGGTGCCACCAGCGTGAATCGTCAAGTCACCATCCTTACCCAGTTTTCCATCTTGTTGTATCCCAGCACCGATTGTGCCACTCGATTTAATGCTCTGGGCAGTTATATTCATATTCTGGGCAGTAATCAAATTAGCGGAGTTTTCTAGTACGCTTTGCGTCCAAATATCGGTTTTACCTTGTCCATACAAGCTACTGTAATTGCTGAGACCATCTCGTGCGTGTATTTGGATGTCGCCGTTAGCTGAGGTAGTACCTGACAGAAGCATTTTCCCCGTACTGGTAAGTAGTAAGTCACCACCACTAACGATAGATCCTGTATCATGTACATCGCTACTTTTTAAGTTACTATCAATTCCATTAGTTGCCGTAATTGTAAGATTATCTTGAGCGGTAATTCTTCCAGCTTGATTGCTTAGGGTTTGGGTAGTCATATTGACCTTTTTTTGCCCTATGATCTGGCCGTTTGCATTATTAAGATTTTGTGCTGAAAGCTGCAATTGTCCGTTTGTTGCCATTTTACCAGCATCGTTCTGTATATCTCCTGCCATTTCTAATGACAGTTCGCCTGTTCCTGCGTGCTGAATCTGCCCTTGACTATTTTGTAGAGAATTAGATTTTATCTGCAGTGAATCACCGTTGGTGGCTATTATGCCAGCCGTGTTATCCACACCTTCTGCAGCTTTAATGGTTGTTGTCTCTTTCCCTAGTTGCGTTATGGCACCGGAACGGTTACTAAGCGAATGGGCTATAAGGCTTAGTTTTTTAGCTTCAACATTAGCAGTATCATTATGAATGGCTCCTTGAGCAGTGACACTCAAATCTCCATTCACTTGTAATGATCCCTTGGTATGGTCCATATCACCTATGACAGCCGTCAAATTGGCGTTACCATTGGCAAGTGTCTTACTGTTTGCAAGGCTAAGAGTACTGCCTGTTATGTTTAAGTCACCTGCGGCTAAATTTTGGCCATTCATTGCTATGGTCCCTGCAGCATTGACTGTAAGGTTACCCGCAGTACCCACGGTACCATCATTTTTTATCCCAGCACCAACGATACCAATTGATTGTACGTTTTGCGCTGTAATGTTGGTACTCTGTCTAGCGGTCAAGATACCGGAATTATGTAAAGTACCGGACGTAGTAATATCGACATTTCCTTGCGCATATAATGCCTTCTGATTGGTAACATCCTCAGCAGCCGCTACCTGTATGTTGCCTGTTGCTGAAGTATTGGCAAGCAATAATTTACCAGCGCTGGTGATGGTTATATCCCCAGCTTGGGCTGCTATGGTACCTGTACTATTGACTCCTAATCCTTTTTCCGTGCCCACCATGTAGATTTTCTGGGCGTACATTCCACCTAGTTGTCCTACGTCTATGGCTACCTGGGGACTAGCAACATCACTGTCAAAGGTTTTGGTATCCATTGTTTTATAGTCTACTTTATTGCTCCCAGTAACCACGTTGAGATTCTTTGCCCATACTTGTGCATTTATGGCTACGCTGCGACTAATCAAATCCACCTGATCTACATTAGCAGCATTCATTCCTGTCCCTTGAATGGAAATCTGCCCGCCACTTACACGAAAGGCATCAAGGCTTCCGCTGCCACCAAAAACAGGAGTACCGGTAGTCAATACAGCGCGATTTGTATTGATAAAACCAAAACCGTCACCATAGATGCCATTGGGATTGGCAATGATGATATCCGCTTTTTGTCCAGCTACTTCGGTATAGCCGCGTAAGTAGCTGGGATCTTTGCTGGTGACTTCATTTAGAATAATTCGAGCAGATGGACCATGTCCAATAAAAGGATTACCCGTAATATACCCGGCTAACTGGGTTTGGGTAATGATTCCTGAATTATTGAGTATTAAGCCTCGCGAATCAACATTAAATTGTTGATACTGATTGCGAGATATCCCTGCAGCAGAGGGCTGGGTTATCTGCACTATGGGTAATCCATTGGCAGAAGTCTCCACAAGAGGTCTATTTCCTCCTGCTGCTTTTGAATCAGCAACCACTTCTGCCGCTGCGGTCATAGGCTGAGTGGCCATTAGTAGGAGCATAATCCAAGCTACTAGCTTCTTACGCCAAATAGACTGGTTAATTAATGAAAAATAGGCTGAGTTGGATGATATCATGGTAGAACCTCCTTAAGTATCATGAAAAAATACTATGGATTTATTTTTCAGATCTACTATTAAATCTGATAACTAAGCTGAAATCCGAGAGAAAAAGGACTGGTTTGGTACCCTTCTGGTTTATAAAGAGGCCAGCTGGTGAAAATATCATAATATATACCTCCTTCATTGCCACGGATACCAAGAGCTGCCCCAGCCAATTTCTTTCCTAGAAGCCACTGGGTTCCAGAGCCGCTTACTTGTCCATAGTCAAGTCCTATATAGGCTTCTTTTCCTTGGGCTACGGGCATGCTCCATTCATTGCGTATGTAAAATCCTTTTTCGGCGAGTAAGGTTTGTTCTCCATCAAAGCCCCGAACGGTGTAGCGGTTACCAATGCTGAAGTAATCCGCCGTATACAGTAAGTCCTTGGTGTATTGCCCGCTAAAGGTAAAAGAATATTTCCCTTCTACATTACCAATTTTCATGGGAGTGGAAACCGTCGTATCTAAGGTCCAGAGTTTATAGCGGGTTGTGAGGTCATTTGCTCCCCCTGTTTCTGGCTGAGCATTAAACCACGGTACGCCCTGTCGATGACCCAACTTTACATCCAGCACTGTTTTCCCAAAGTACTGCCGGTGACTAATACCCATTTCATTAGCGGTAACATTCTTGCGCTGGGACTCAATTTCCGTATCGGCGATAAAACTTTTACTATGCTTCTTTATGATGCCAAATTCCAAACTGGTCTTACTTTGTTGGTCACGATGGATAAGCCGCTGCACGCGAAATTCTGTATTGTCACTCTTTCCCGAAGAGAGAAAGGTTTCGTTGGCTCCTCTTATCGTTTGATGGTAGTTGTAGGAACTGCCGGATAAAGTAAAGGTCCAGTACCCATAGGGCACTGAAAATTGATAGCTGTTTCCCCGAGTACCATATTGGTCCCCTTCTTGCTGGGCATCTTTATTGAAGGATATGTAGAACAGATCATTGAGTCCAAATAAGTTATCAAAAGATAAGGATGTGGATGCTTGGATTTTCCCAGTGGATTTGCTACCAGAATCATCTAAGGAAAAAGTCATCCGAAAAGGATTACTGGATTTCATGGTAATGTTAACATCACTTTCACCAGGATTCTCTCCTGGAGAAATTTGCATATCCGCATCTTGTGAGGGTACTCGTTTGATTTGTTCTAATCCTTGCTCTAGATCACGCAGATTGAGGATATTTCCTGGACGAGTGGGAAAGGCTGTATACCAATTGGCACGGGTATCAGGATTCGTAAAGTGAATATTTCTTATAATGCCAGGAACCAGCATCAGTTTTAAGGTACCGCTTGAGAGATCTTGCTCGGGTATGCCAATGCGTGTCGTGGTATAGCCACGGGCAATTAAGGCATTGGTCAGGCGCTTGACGATGAGATTGATTCCGTCTTTACCAATTTTCTGACCTTGATAGGGAAGCAGCATATCCTCTAGCCAAGAAAACTTTTCAACTCTATCCCCTTCTAGTTTTAGGGTATGAATCAAAAAACTGAGTTCTTCCACTGGCAGCGTTGTTTCTTGTGTCGACTTTACTTCAGGTTGCAAAAACGTGTCTTTGGATTGTTCTCGACTCCGCCTCTCTTGTGCTTCTTGCTGACTGCGGCGACGAAGTTCTTCTTGCTGCATGCGACGGCTGCTTTCCTCTTGCTCTGCAGGAGTGATGGCCTGTACATTACTTAGTCCATAAAAAGATAGGATACAGGTCACAATGATAGTCTTCAGTAGCTTTCGCCTACCACTAGTTGGTAAGCCCTTCGTAAAGAGCTGTAAATCGTGCATGAATAATTCCTCCTGTTTTGCTGGGACGATTTGATTATATTCAGAATGATTGCAAATTCGTTATAATGAATAACTAAGATATGGATAATTGTCCTAGAAATTAGGTCTTATTATAGATCATTTCAACTTCTACCGCCTATATCAAAAGGTATAGATTTCAAAGAAATTTCAAATTTTTCATATACATGAATATTGTATTTCAACGGTTTTTGTAGAAATTTGTCGCAAAAGTAAAATCCCATGACTTTTTGCCTAGTCATGGGATTTTACTTTTGTTTTAAAAAGGCTCAATGTCCTTCAAAGATCTCAATTAAGCTCTTCACTGCCATGGTTGCGGAAATGCGCCCTTCTATCACATCTTGTTCGATTATCGGCTTCTTCTGAATTACTTCGGGATGATTCATAAATAAGGTTTGCAAATATTCTTGCACCATTGATTGTACCCAGCTTAACATTTGCGTCCGACGTCGTCTTTCAAAGATTCCGGATGCTGCAGTTACTTTCTGGAACTTTTCAATCATCCGCCAAACATCTTCCACTCCCTCACCAGTATATGCGGAACAAGTATGTCCTTTGGTAACCCATCCTTCCGTAGCGGGGCGCAAAAAATGCAAGATGCGGTCATAATCTACTTTCGCCATCAAAGCCTTCTGCTTGTTATCACCGTCTGCCTTATTAATTATAATGGCATCCGCTAATTCAATGACTCCTTTTTTCATACCTTGCAGTTCACCTCTTGCTCCAGTAATCATCAGCAAGATGCCAACGGCCGATACTTCGTGCAAACCAATTTTAGATACAAAAAGAGTGTCAACAAACCCGACGATCGTAATTAAAAAATTCTCAATTACAGTCGGTACCGCAAGTGTTAATACAACTTTTACTTTTTTCTTTATATTTGGATTAAGAAGATTCTTAAGCATACTTAGACTCCTGCCTGAGACGAGTAGTAGAAAAGGTACATTACATTGGGCTTAATCCTGCCTGCTTTTAAAGAAAGAATTGATTTTTTTTAAAAGCTTAAGAACTGGATTGATTAGAAGCGGTATAAAGGCCAATGCTATCGGAACATAGTTTGCTAATGTTCTAACCAAGGTGCCAGAGTGAGCATATGCTATTGCCGGTATAACAAGCATTACTATCATCAGTCGAATTACTCTCATCTTTCTACCTCCTTCTAGCTATGAAAATCAATATGAAAACTGCCTAATGTACCTTTTCTCCAAAACATATCTTTCAATAAAAATAGTTAATTTTGGTAGGATCTTTTTTCTTTATTTTATCCCCCCCTGGGGGATATTGCAAGATTTTTGTTAAAACATATAAAACGAATTGAACCACAAAGACGCAAAGGACACAAAGTTTTTTTATTTTTTTGTGCACTCCTTTGTGGTTCAATTCTAGTGTATAAACGTTAAAAAGGTCTGCAAAACTTCTCGTTTTTGCAGACCTTTTTAACGTTTATACACTATTTACTTAGATGCAACTGATTTTTCCATATGAACAATTTGAGCATCTCCCTGTTCTTCAACTACGATGCGAAACCCCTGCTTCTCCCAGAAATGAAAGCCGCCTGGCAAGAATCGGTGTGTGTGCAGATATATGGTTTCATACTCTTTTTCACAACAAAAGGCTTCAACTTCTTTTAGCAGTCTCGATCCAATCCCTTGTCTTCTCAGTGTTTTTTCAATATAACAGCGTCCAATTTCCGCTGTAATATGATGAGAGTAACGTTTTTTCAAGACCTGAATTCGATCATTATATTCACAAGTGGCAATGGTCCCAATCACTCTGTCATCTGATGCAAAGGCTGCCCACATTTGATTACGATCAGGTTCGATATACAATTTTTCTAAGCCCCAAATATCATCCATGATTGCCAATTGCCCTTCCTGAGAAAAAAGATCTTGAAGCTGACCTTGCAAGAAGTTTTGTACAACATAAATATCTTCTTTTACAATTTTTCTGATTATAATATCCTGTGTGCTCAAATGATTTCAATCCTTTCACATTTAAATATAAGCAACTTATTTCACATCAAAAAGTTCCAGCAACTGCTTGGTATAAGGATGCCTCTCTGGTGCAAATAGTTCCTTACGCTGACATAAATCCACCATTTTACCATACTGCATGACCATCAGCCGTTCACTCATAAAGTTAACCGCACTTAAATCATGGGAGATGAAAAGATAAGACAGACCCAATTCCTCTTGCAGGTCTTTTAAGAGATTCAGCACCCTTGCCTGTATAGATACATCAAGACTGGCAGTCGGCTCATCTAAGACTATTAAGGATGGTTCGACACTAATTGCCCGTGCAATAGCGACCCGCTGCTTTTGACCACCACTAAGTTCTGAAGGATAGCTATTCAAATACCTTGCAGGCAAATGAACCTTTTCCAAGAGTTTAGCAGCAATTTCTTCCTCAATATTATTTGTATCGCCTAAAAAGCTAGGGCAGCCTTTATTTTGGCAACGAATCGGCTCCAATAAAGAATCCTTTATCGTCAGCTTGCTATTAAATGATCCCGACGGATTCTGAAATACTACCTGCATTTCCCGGCGGGCATTACGAAGCTCTGAAGTTCCTAATTCATGAAGAGGACGGTTATTTAACCAGATTTCGCCCTTATCCATCCGTTCCAACATTAGAAGGCAGCGAGCCAAAGTGCTTTTACCGCTGCCGCTTTCGCCAACCAGCCCCAGGCATTCTCCCTGCCCAATGGTAAGGGAGATTCCTTTCACGGCTTGATGACCGCCATAGTAAGTTTTCCAGACATCTGTAAGCCTTAACACCTCTGGTCGACCTATATCATGCATTTCTTGTAGCGGCACAAAGAGCACCCCCTTCCAAAAGATCTACCCCTACGATGGGCAGACGCCGTGGTACATTATGAAGGGGTGGCACTGATGTCAGCAAATTGCGAGTATAAATTTCCTGTGGATTTTCAAAAATCTTTCTTTTTTCACCAGATTCGATAATGGAACCATTCTGCATAATAGCAATTCGATCGGCATAACGGCGAACGCAGCGCAAGTCATGGGTAATGAATAGTACTGCACAGCCTTTTTCATTTTTTAGTCGTGCCATCAGATCCAGGACCTTAGCGGCACTTATCGCATCCAGAGCAGTTGTGGGTTCATCCGCAATCAGTAATTTCGGTTCCATCATCATCGCCAGAGCCAAAGCAGCCCGTTGAAGTTGACCACCGCTTAATTGAAAAGGATATCGCCCGTAGGCTTCTGCTCCTTTTAATCCGACTTCATTTAAAGCATCCCAAGCTTTTTTCTGCCGTTCTTCTCTTGTCCAGCCCCTATGGGCCCGCATGACTTCATCTATTTGTTTACCTAATGTAAAGTAAGGAGTAAAAGCGCTCTGATAATCCTGAAAGACATAAGCAATATCCGTACCACGAAGCTCCCGCAATTTCCCTTCGGAGATACTTGCTAAATCTTGACCCAGCATTTGTATTTCCTTAGCTTCTCGCCGCAGTCCGTTTGGCAGCAGTCCTGCTAAAGAAAAGGCACTGATACTTTTACCGCTGCCACTTTCACCGATCAGAGCAAACCATTCGCCAGCGCGGATAGAAAAATCAATACCGTGCACCAAAGGACGGTTATCGGGACAAAAAATTTTTAAATCACGAACATTCAGTAATTCCATCTCGTCCCTCCTCCTGGCGATCTGAACCAATTTTTTCTACTAAACGATTCCCTAGTAGATTCATGACAAATACCACTAAGAATATAGCCATTCCTGGCACAATCATTAAGTAGGATGCCTGTGTAAAATAAGCTCGCCCTTCGTTGAGCATAGAGCCCCATTCAGGATGAGGAGGCTGAACACCAAGACCGATATAAGAAAGGGAAGCTACCAAAAGTATGACCTTGCCGATATCAAGGGTAGCCAAAGCCAACACGGGACCAATCACGTGAGGAATTAAGTGACGTCTAAGAGTAGTATAGCTGCCGGCGCCGCTAATTTTAGCAACTAACAGATAGTCTTTGGATTTTTCTTGAAGAACCACACTGCGTACCAGCCGAGCATACCCCACCCATTTCACAATAAGGATCGCAAACATCAGATTAAAAAATCCCGCACCCAAAAGGCCGCTAATAACAATGGCAACGATATATTCCGGAAAAGCCATGAATGCATCTACCAAACGCATCAACGCCCAATCTACACGTCCACCCAAATAGCCAGCAAAAAGGCCAATGGGTACGCCAACCATAATCGATAGACCCAAAGCCATCAAGCTAATTCCAACAGTCATCTGCCCGCCTGTCAAAATTCGGGATAACTGATCTCTGCCCAATTGGTCTGTCCCTAGCCAATGCTCCGCACTTGGCAATTGAAGTCGCTTGGAAAGATCTACTACATTAGGGTCCATCGGCGCTATCCAAGGTCCAAATAAAATGATTAGCATAAAAATAACAGTCAGCCAAACGCCCCAAGAAGTTTTTTGTATCATTGACGTTCAGCCTCCTTCAAGGAAATTGTAGGATTTAAATAACGATACGATAAATCTACAGCTAAATTAATTAAGAAAATCAAAATGCCAATGGACAGTACAAAGCCCTGAACAATAGCATAATCCCGACGGGTAACGGCTTCAATTGCCAGTTTACCAACGCCAGGAAGTCCAAAAATCACTTCCACTACCACTGATCCGCCCAACAAACTTCCAAAACTAACTCCCAAGATTGTCACAACGGGTATTAGACTGCCTTTCAAAACATGCCGCATAAAAATCACTTTTTCAGAAATGCCCCGAGAACGTGCTGCCCGGATAAAATCCTGGCGGGCACAATCAATTAAGCTATTGCGAAAAATTTTAATAAAGGGAGGCGCAATAGCGATGGCTAAAGAAAGAGAGGGCAAAATAAGCCCTCCATTAGCCATTCCTACTGCCGGCAGTAAGTGGAGACGAACAGAAAATAAATCAATGAGCAGCAGCCCCAGCCAAAAACTCGGAATGGAAGCCCCCATGAGGCAAAAACCAGTAGAGAATTTATCAATCCAACTCCCGGCAAAACGGGAAGATAATGACCCAAAAACGCCAACAAGGACTATTGTCAACAGTAATGAAGTACCAGCCAGCAAAAAAGTGGCAGGAAAAGCGTGGGAAAGTTCTGCAGCAACAGGGCGCCCCGTCATTACGGATTCCCCTAAGTCTAGTTTCAGCAAGTTGCTCATATAGCGAAAATACCTCTGGTAAACGGGATCATTCATACCCATTTCCTGTCTTAAGGCTTCTACCTGTTCTGTGGTCACAGCCACTGTATCCACCCGGAGCAGGGACAATGCCGCATCTCCGGGAGCAACTTGAACAATGGCAAAGCTAACCAATGAGATAATCCATAAAAGGAGAATGCCTTCACTTATCCGTTTCAATAGCCAGTTTTTATTCTGAAACCACATCCAAATCCTTGGTAACCATTTGGAACTCAAATTCATTTGATGGAGTCACCCAGCCTTTCACGTTTTTACGATATGCAGCCGTTTCATATGGGGAAGTTATATAGGCATTATAAGCTCTGTCTTCTATTATCGTAGCAATTGCCTTTGCCGTTTCATTTCGCTTTGCTTTATCGATCGTCTGATTATAGGTGTCCAATAAAGAAATTAATTCTGGTACATTGAGGCGGCCATGATTTTGCATACCTTTCGGTGAAAAAGCAGCATTTAAGAAAAACGCTCCATCTCCTCTGGTAGTAGTCAGCAAAGAGTATGTCACTAAATCCCAATTTCCTTGGGGCAAATATTCATCAATATTCTCAGCTACCTGAATTTCCATTTCAATTCCCACTTGTTTAGCCGTTGCTTGAACAATTTGAGCGATTTGCGGCAATTCGGGACGAGCAATATAGGTAGCCATCCGAAGTTTGATCGGCTGACCATTTCTAAGTACCTTACCATCCTGCACCGTTAAACCAGCAGCCTGAAAATGCTGCAATGCCTTGTCCAAACTGTAGACATGAGGCTTAGGATCAGGAGAGAAAGGATAATTTCCTGGGAAAGGATTGTAGGCTACAACGGCTTCTTTCCCCATAACCTTATCAACTATTTCCTGACGATTAATGAGGGCATCCATTCCTTTGCGGAATTCTTCATTCCCCCATAAATCTTGATTGTTACCAGCATAATTGTAAATTAAATGATACACTCGTTTACCTGGAACACTCTCTACGGTTACCTTGCTATCCTTGCGCAAAGTTTGCAGCGTATCCAGTGCCGGACGATAAATGATATCCGCATCGCCGGATTGCAACGCCAATAGACGAGCATTTGCATCATCATTAAATGTCATAATAACCCGATCCAATTTCGCTATACCATTCCAGTATTTAGGGAATTTTACCAATTCTGCACCTTTAGCAATATCAAAGCTGGCAAACATAAATGCACCCGTTCCAATAGGCGGCTTACCATCTGGCACCATCACATCCATAATCACCGTATTATAATGAACTAATTCCGACGGCAGAGCCGGATATGGATTTTCAGTGGTAATTTTTAAGATATCACCGACTACCTCAATTACAGCAATTTTTAAAGATGCTTTTACGCCAGGATTTACGGAAATAGAGCGCTCTAAGCTAGCCTTAACAGCCTCTGCAGTCAGATCTTTTCCATTATGGAATTTCACTCCCTTACGGATTTTAAACTCCCAATGCTGACCATCGTCAGATTTCCAGCTTTCTGCCAGCCAAGGATAGAGTTCTGTTGTTTTTGGGTCCAATCCAACCAGGGTTTCCATCGCTCCAGAGTTTAAGATAAAACTAAAATGACACCGATGAGGGTCCATCGTATTCGCAGGCCAAACCGTGATAAATTTAAGTACCTTCTCCTTCGCACCACTACTGCTCTTCTTGTCAGAAGAACAGCCAGCCACTGCCATCAGCAAACAGCTGATTAACCCCAAAATAATCCATAAATAAGAACGTTTTTTCATTTTTCTCCGCCTTTCTAGTTATAATAAAAAAACTCTCGGTATAAACCGAGAGTAAAACGCAAGCAGAAAACAATACGAAAATTCGCATAAATCCCATCCCCATCTCTCGCAGGTTATATCGGTGATTTGTTATATAGGCAGTTCTCCTGACTCTGGATCATTGCTCCCCCAAACCTTCCCAAGATATCATCTCAGTGGCACAACATGGGTTTGCTCCTCATTACAGTGGCGGGACCGTGTCGGCATTGAACCGAACTTCCCTATTAAGCCCCGAAGGGCACCTATACCAGCAATATCTAATTGTAATAGTCATTCTCATCGATACTTTACAATAGAATCCTCTCTTTGTCAACTGTTGGTTTTTTTGCAACATATAGATAAATGGAGGAAATCCTTTTAAATCTTTTATCATTAAGCAAGATGTAATTCGATCCGGTATGAATTAAATGGCTAATTTCCCTTTTTCATCTTCAATAATTAATTCTCCACCATGTTTTAGCATCTTTTCACGCACATATTGAAAAACGTGGATACCATCATGATCCAAATGTCCGATATTATTAATATTAACCACAATACGCCGATACCCATACTGCAAATGCTTCAGCATGTTTTGCTCCAGAAAATTAAGATGCTCTACAAATACGTCACCGCTTACATTCATATATACTTGTCGGTTATCAGTTGTTACCCATACAGACATCCCTCTTCCTCCTTTTACAACCTTAAAATAACAAATTCACTTTATTTTCATATGTTTTATGAGCTTACAATCTTATTTTTCTTTTAATATTGATAATCATTATCATTTTAACAATAATTAAAACATCTGTCAAATATTTTAATTCTCAATCAGTGTATGTAACCAAATCTTTTACTGTTCATATACTAAATTAGATTCCCTTACTTATATGTTAGCCGTGGCTAACCATATTTTTTCCTACTAATGTTAGCCCTGGCTAATATTAAACCATTTTGCCAAAGGAGGATTTATAATGAATACTGCATTAACAACAATTCCATTATCAACACTGGGCATAGGATCTGTATGCCAGATCGTATCCCTTAATTTACAAGGCTTGCTGCGCCGCCGCATTCTAGACTTAGGTATGGTACCAGGAACGCCTGTTCAATGTATTCGCAAGAGCCCAACAGGTGACCCTGTAGCCTATATGGTACGTGATACTCTCATTGCTTTACGCAGTGAAGACGCCAGTCAAATTCATGTTAATCCGATGTAATCTGGGCTATAACTATAGCCAACAAATTTAGGGGGGGAGAATGGGAATGAGCAATTCTACGATTGAAGAACATCATAAACTTCTGAGTGAGCATTTTGGAGTTACAACGACTCCTGGGCAATTTACGGTAGCTTTAGCTGGTAATCCAAACGTGGGAAAAAGTACTGTTTTTAATGCGCTAACTGGCTTACATCAGCACACAGGAAATTGGCCTGGGAAAACGGTTGATAATGCCCAAGGAAGTTTTACGTATTTAGATCGTTCTTTTTTAATGATCGACTTACCTGGTACTTATTCGATCTTAGCCCATACAGTAGAAGAGCAAGTTGCCAGAGACTTTATTTGTTTTGGCAAACCGGATGCAACACTAGTAGTATTAGATGCTACTTGCCTTGAACGCAATCTTAATTTGGCGTTGCAAGTCATGGAAATCACACCAAAGATTATTGTTTGCGTCAATCTGATTGATGAAGCAGAAAAGAAAAATATTAAGATCGATATCTCTGCTTTGCAAAAAGATTTAGGTGTACCAGTTGTTGCCACTGCTGCCCGTAATGGAAAAGGTCTCGACATCCTGCGTCAAAAGCTATATGAAATGTCTACAGGACTTTGCACCGTAGCCCCCAGGCAAATTAACTATTCTTCTGAAGTAGAAAATGCCATTCAACAACTTCTACCAAAAGTCTCAAGGTTAATCGGATCGAATCTCAACCCTCGTTGGGTCGCACTGCGGTTATTAGATGGAGATGAAGCGTTTATCAACAGCATCAGTCAATATCTTGATTTTGATCTGCATTCGACACGCTTACAGGAGGTTGCTGTATGAGTGCTGCTATAAAACCTATGATCACCCTAGAGGAAATATGCACTGAGGCGGAAAAAATCCGCCTTAGTAATCCCAACTTAGGTGATAAAATTGTATCTGATATTTATAAAAATGCCGAAATGATAGCAGGGCCAGCCGTAAGTAAAAATTCCACTAATTCATGCAGCTGGGATCATAAACTTGACGATATCTTAACTTCCCGATTATTTGGTTATCCTATCATGTTTACTTTACTTAGCATCATCTTCTGGATTACGATTGCAGGGGCAAACGTTCCTTCGCAAATGATTGCCGACACGCTTTTTGCATTTCAGGATCAGCTTTTAATCTGGTTTGAATTAGCAGGAACCCCCTCTTGGTTAACTGGTATATTAGTCTTAGGTATGTTTCGAAGTCTCGCTTGGGTTATCGCGGTTATGCTGCCACCTATGGCAATCTTCTTTCCCTTGTTCACACTGCTAGAAGATTTAGGATATTTGCCAAGAGTCGCCTTTAATCTTGATAATATGTTTAAGAAATGCCGTGCTTGCGGCAAACAAATTCTCACCATGTGCATGGGGTTTGGCTGTAATGCTGCTGGCGTCGTTTCCTGCCGTATCATTGATTCTCCTCGTGAACGATTAATTGCTGTGCTGACTAACAACTTTGTACCATGCAATGGACGATTTCCTACCTTGATTGCGATCGCCACTATTTTTATGGGCGGCATGGTGGTATCAGAATTACAAACTGCAGTAGCCTCACTAGTAGTAACAAGCTTAGTTGTGTTAGGAATTTTTATAACTTTTACTGTATCTTGGGCTTTATCACACACACTGCTAAAGGGAGAAGCTTCTTCTATGGTCTTAGAGCTGCCTCCTTACCGCAAACCCCAATTAGGCGCTATTTTTTACCGTTCTCTCATTGATCGCACGATCTTCGTCCTAAAACGGGCAATTATCATGGCAGCACCAGCAGGTGCCATTACCTGGCTGCTTGCCAATATTTACATAGGCGAAATAAGCATCATTGGTCATTTAGCAGCTTGGCTGCAGCCTTTTGCTTACGCCATTGGCCTAGACGGTTTTATTCTTTTAGCCTTCATCCTAGGTCTGCCTGCTAATGAAATCGTTATGCCAATTCTTCTCATGTGCTATTTATCAACTGGTCAAATGATGAAATATGGCACCTTAGAGGAATTACGGGATATACTTATCAATAATAACTGGACTTGGTTAACTGCTGTCTGCACAATGCTCTTTTGCCTGCTTCACTGGCCTTGCACCACAACCTTGCTATCCGCTTATAAAGAAACAGGCAGTAAAAAGTGGACCTTTTTGACTTTTCTGATTCCTACTATCATTGCGTTCACGGTATGCTTTTTAGTAGCTCAGTCAGCACGATTGCTCAACTTAGTATAGAGAATGCATGGTCATTACAGACAGAAAGCAGGCTGCTGTGAACTAAATTTAGCAGCCTGCTTTAGTTTTAGTAAGGAGTACTACTCATTATTTCATCTTGCTGACACTGCATATCGATAACGCTTTGCCCTATCTTTACGAGTAAAGTCAGCAATTGTCCCATCGAATGATTGTTGGTGGGCTGCACTAATTTTAGCAATGTTAGAATAGTTAATCATTCCTCTTCCTTCTCTTCTTGATTCATCACGTGCTCTAAAAAAATATTATAACATTCAGTATGATTTTGCATAAATTTTACGAGCAATTGAATCGATTTGATCGTTTGTTTAGAAAGATAATGCTCCATAGCCTCTGCTTCTGCTGCTATATCACAATCAGCACAAATCAAAGTGAGAAATTCCTGCAATATCTTATTTCTCTCGACTAAGAAGTTTCCCGTTTTTTTTCCTTTATCAGTCAGATCAATAATACCGTAGCGTTGATAATTTATATATTGTCCAGCTTTTAATTTGCGTAACGCTTTACTTACAGAGGGCAGCGATACATTCAATTTTCGGCTTATATCGGTAACCCGCACAATATCATTATATAAAGAAAAGCGATATAATTCTTCTAAATAATCTTCCAAACTGGGTGATAGCATAACAGCCGCCTCCCGTACGTTAGAAACCCACTATTTACTTCTATGATGATATCGTAAAAAATATACCAATCTCTAAAATTATTTTTATTTTTCTTCAAATTACGACATAATTCGCCCTTTTCATGTGGTATTATTTTGTTTTAATACTACAATTATTCTTATTTTCTTAAATTATATATTGGCAAACTTACTGAAAGGTAAGGACGCAAAGCTATAGGGTCTAAGGATTTACAATCTATGATCGCCACGCTGCATATGATGAAAAGCTTAACTGCCTCATATCTGCGGTTAAGTTTTTTTTGTGTGATTTCTCTCCCTCGTATATACTAGGTAAAGCATGTATTACTGATTTTTTTGAAAATAAAGGAGCTCTCATTTTGCGACAGATTAGGTTAACGGAAGTACACCCAGGTATGATATTAGCACGAAACCTTTACAGCAGAAAAGGACATATCTTGCTTGCTTCAGGAGTCAGGCTAACGGAAGTCTATCTTCACAAGTTACGAAGGTTGAAAGTAAAAACGCTCTTTATTCACGACGAAAGATATGCAGATATCGCGATTCCAGAATATTTATCTATAGAAACTCAGCAACGAGCCTTCTCTATATTAAGTTCCACTATGGAAAAAATTCATAATAAAGAAGCCTTTGCCATAGACTCCATCAGTTCTATTGCCTCTGATATCGTTGAAGAATTAATTATTCAACCCTCCATAAGCATCCAATTAACTGGAATTGCAACTCATGATGACTATACCTTAGATCACTCCTTAAATTGTGCTATTTATGCTGCTTTATTGGCTCATTCTTGTAGTTTTTCCATTCCCCAAATCAAAGAAATCACCTGTGGTGCCCTACTTCATGATGTCGGCAAAATGAACGTCGATAAAAAAATCATCAATAAACCGGATCGCTTAACGGAAAAAGAATTTGGCATTATTAAGCAGCATCCACAATCTGGATTTAATTTATTGGTAAAAAAACGCTGGGAATTATCAAGCCTTGTTGCTCACATGGCATGGCAGCATCACGAAAAAATAGATGGTACAGGATATCCGCGAGGACTTCAGGGCGAAGAAATTCTAAATTATGCCCGTTTATTGGCAATTACCGACGTGTATGAAGCGATTACAGGGTGCCGTCCATACCGTAAAGCTATGAATTTGGAAGAGGCATATGATATTATTCATTCTGGTTTAGGAACTGCTTTTGACGAGCATTTCGGCAAAATATTCTTATCTAAGATGGCTTTGTATTTTCCAGGAATGGAGGTCTTGCTAAATACAGGGGAAAAGGCTATTGTAGTCTCTTTATTGGAAAATACCCCTCGCCAGCCGATGATCCGTCTTATTGCCTACCCTGATGGAACCGCCTATTCTCCACCTATAGAAATTAACCTAGCAGAAAATGCCCATCTTTCCATTGTAAGCGCATCCCATATCTAACGATATAAATAGAGGGAATCCTTGTGTCCATCAAGGATTCCCTCTATTTATATCGTTTTTTCACATTCTACCCTAACGGCTTGACCAGACAAGCTAAGGCAATGGAATTCATCTTTCCCTCTGGTGTCTCAGATCGTGAAGTCATGACAATGGGGTGTGTTGCCCCTAGGACAATACCTGCCATTTTACTTTTAGCAAAATAAATCAGAGACTTTCCTAATGCATTACCAGTCTCAATATTAGGTACCATGATTAGATCAACATTACCTGCTATTTTACTGTCAATCCCTTTGTACTGGGCTGCTTTCTGACTTACTGCCACATCAAGGGCAATCGGTCCTTCTATCAGACTAGCAGGTAAATCTCCATTGCTTCTCATCTCTACTAAAATCTTAGCATCTAACGTGGCAGGCATTTTTTCATTGACTACTTCATTGGCCGTCAACAATGCTACATTAGGAACCACGATCCCCATTCCATGCAGTGCCAATATTGCATTCACCAAGATCTGCTTCTTTTCAAATAAGGTAGGAGCAATATTCATACCTCCATCAGTAATAAATAAAAGCTTTTTCTGACCGGGAACCTCAAAAGCACCTAAATGACTTAATAGCCTTCCAGTACGCAGTCCTTCCCCTTTATGCAATACTGCTCGCAGAAAATCACTACTATTTACTAATCCCTTCATCAGTACTTGAGCTTGACCGTTCTTTACTAAGGAAACAGCTTGCACTATTGCCTTCCCACTGTTTGCCTCATGCAGAATTGGCGTGTCGACAGATAAGCCAACCTCTTCCATTAAAGGCGCAATGAGAGCAGCATCTCCTACTAAAACAGCCTCGGCAATCCCCGCGTCTTGGGCAAGTTTAACGGCCGCCAAGACTCCTTTGTCCTGTGCTACAGCAACACTAATCCTTATTAGGGAACGAGTTTTAAGTTCAGCCATGATTTCATGATAATTAGAATACAAAGGACAACCTCCTAAAAGACCAATATCAGAACTGTTTATTTCATTTATACTGAATACATCTGTACTTCTTCTTCGCCTCGAATTACTCTTAAAGTTCCAAATGCCAATGCTTCTAATTCTTCTTCCCCTGGTATTACAATTACAGGAGCAATAAACTGCACTCGGCTTTTAATAGCGTTAACAATGGGTTCTGAATGAGCAATTCCCCCAGTGAGAATAATACACTCCACTTGACCTGATAATACCGTAGCCATACCTCCAATTTCTTTTGCTACTTGGTAGGAAAGAGCTTCCAATACTAAGCTAGCCTCCCTATTTCCATGAGCGGCCATAGAAAAAGCTTCCCGAATATCAGCGGTACCAAGATACGCATACATTCCACCTTTATGATTAAGCACTTCTTTTAATTCATCAAAGGTATAGACACCAGAAAAAGCAAGCCTTAAAAACTGTCCTACCGGCAGCCCGCCGCAACGATCGGGTGAAAGAGGTCCTTCCTCTTTCGGATTATTAACATCAATCATTCTTCCCAGTTTGTGAGGTGTTACAGAAATTCCTGTCCCCAAATGAGCCACAATCAGATTCATCTCTTCATATTTTTTGCCTAATTGTTTAGCTACTTTACGAGCTACGGCTTTCGTATTTAAAGCATGAGACAGGCTAATTCTTGGCAAATCAGGTAAACCGGATATCCTTGCCACAGGTTCCATCTCATCCACAGAAACTGGATCTACAATATAGGAAGGAATTTTTAAAAATTCGGCTAACCCATAAGCCATTACAGCACCTAAATTAGAAGCATGTTCACCTCTTTTAGCTTCTCTTAAATCATTCACCATCTCTTGGGTAATTTCATAGGTTCCACCTTTAAGAGGCTTTAATATCCCCCCGCGCGCTGCAACCGCATTAAATGTAGAAAGATCAATCTTTTCTACTGCTAATTGTTGTAAAATAATTCGTAAACGATACTCATACTGATCTAACAATTTCACAAATGGGCTGGTATCATCAGCAAAATGTTCCACAGTCCTTTTGATAAGCAGCGTTTCTCCATCATATACAGCAAATTTTGTAGAAGTTGCTCCAGGGTTAATCACTAAGATTCTCTCTTTTAACAGGCAATTATCAACCATAATTCCCCTCCAGATACTATATAAATATCTCAACATTCAGACTTCTTTCTCACTATTTATTTCCTTATTCTTTCAGAATATCCTGCTTACTAACTATATTCTCTATATATACTTTTTAGAAATTAGAAAAACGCTACGTGCCCTTTTACAACATATAAAACAATCGAACCACAAAGTCGCAAAGGACACAAAGGGCGCATCAACGGCATTGCGTCTTTGTGGTTCATAATATCTTATATTTTTTCACTTACAAAATTTATAAATTCTAGTATATGATGCTAAAATAAAGAGCAGACAGGTATACCTGTCTACTCTAAACATCATTCTTTATTTTTTGGTTGCCGCAGCCAAATTCATTTCACATTTTTCAAAATCCAAAGTCGTAAAGTAATCTTCAATTGTTTCTGCACGACGAATCATCTTAACTGCTCCATCAGCTGTTAACAGCAATTCAGCAGAACGTAATTTACCATTATAATTAAAACCCATTGCATGTCCATGAGCACCTGCATCATGCATCACAACAATGTCACCAATGTCAATACGCGGCAAGTTGCGGTCAATGGCAAATTTATCATTATTCTCACATAAAGAACCTGTCACATCATACACATGATCAAGAGGCAGAGCTTCTTTTCCTGCAACCGTAATATGATGATAGGAACCATACAAGCCAGGGCGCATCAAGTTTGCCATACATGCATCAAGTCCTACATAATTTTTATAAATCTCTTTTTTATGAAGCACAGTAGAAACCAGATATCCATAAGGGCCTGTAACCATTCTGCCACATTCCATGGTGATTTTTAAAGGATGCAGTCCATTAGCCACAATCTTTTCTTCATAAACTTTACGTACACCTTGACTGACAGCATCTAGATCTACAGCCTGCTGTTCAGGACGATAAGGAATGCCAATCCCACCACCCAAATCAATCATCTCAATGCGAATCCCTAGTTTTTGATATACTTCAACTACCAAATCAAACATCATTGCTGCCGTAGCCACAAAACTGTCAGGATTTAACTCGTTGGAAATTACCATGGTATGCAAAGCAAAGCGTTTTACCCCTTTACTTTGGATGATTTTATATGCCTCAAAAATTTGTTTTCTGGTTAAGCCATATTTGGCTTCTTCCGGATAACCGATAATATCGTTTCCGCCTTCCAGCAAAGGACCTGGATTATAGCGAAAAGAAATTAATTCAGGTAAGCCTACATGTTTTTCTAAATATTCAATATGGCTAATATCATCAAGATTAATAATAGCTCCTAAGTCTTTGGCTGCCTGATACTCTTCGGCAGGAGTATCATTAGACGAAAAAATAATGTCTTCTCCCACAATTTTAGATTGCTTGGATAAAATGAGTTCGGGTAAAGAACTGCAATCAGCACCAACGCCTTCTTCCTGCAGTATTTTTAAGATATGTGGATTAGGAGTAGCCTTTACAGCAAAATACTCTTTAAATCCTGGTGCCCAGGAAAAAGCCGCTAGTAATTTGCGGACATTATTCCGAATCGCCTGTTCATCATAAATATGAAAAGGAGTCGGATAATGCGCAATGATTTCCTCAAGCTCAAGCTTAGTAAATGGTAATGTTTTTTCTGCCATAGTAATATTTTCCCTCCTGAATTGTTATTATAGAATCTAAAACTTCTCCTCATCGTTATGAAGCAAGCCTCTATTAAAAAGTAAAGCGGCCTGCGGAAAACTATTCCGCAAACCGCCATAAGAATTTAAATTATCTCACAACCAGCAATGCAGATAGCACTCCATCCAAACTTGGATGACAGTCTTGCACTTATTCAATACAAAACCAATAAACGGGTCTTGCCAAACCCTTCTACTTCGGCGGATATTCCTTTTTGCATCTTTCATCGCTGGCAACTCTAGATACATATTCTTAATATACCGCGCCTCTATCTTATCTCTATTTATCTTGTTATTTTTATAAGTATAGACTAATCTAGTTTGTCATGTCAACTCTTATTCTATTCTTTTATTCATTTTCTACCTTGGTTTGACCAAAATAGCTGGATTCATATATAAGTCATATTGTTCGGCACTGACTTCTCCAGTATCCAAAGCAGATTCTTTTAATGTAATACCTTCTTTTGCAGCTCTTTTTGCAATCTGTGCTGCTTTATCATAGCCAATAAGGGGTACTAAACCAGTAATGAGAATTAATGATTGGTGTAAATAAAAATCAATAACATCCTCCTTCGGCTGTATGCCAATGGCACAATTTTCGTTAAAGGAATGTATCCCATCAGCTAATAAGTTAATCGATTGCAATAAATTATACACAAGTACAGGCATAAATACATTCAATTGAAAATTTCCCTGACTAGCAGCAAAAGAAATCGTTGTATCATTGCCAAACACTTGCGCCACAACCATGGTCAAAGCCTCTGATTGGGTAGGGTTTACTTTCGCTGGCATGATAGAGCTGCCCGGTTCATTCTCAGGTATTTTAATCTCGCCTATACCGCAGCGTGGACCACTTGCCAGCCAGCGAACATCATTGGCAATTTTCATTAAGTCTGCAGCTAAGGCTTTGATGATGCCATGAACTGCCACGACTTCATCCTTACTCGTCAAAGCATGAAATTTATTTGGTGCAGTATGAAACTGCTTTTCTGTTAGCTTAGTAATTTCTGCAGCAATTAACTCACCAAACCCGACTGGAGAATTAATACCTGTACCGACAGCAGTCCCTCCCATTGCCAAATCGCGCATGAAATTAATACCAATAGTTAGCATTTCTTCATTTCTTTCCAGCATCCGTACCCAGCCGCTTATCTCTTGCCCAAAAGTAAGGGGAGTCGCATCCATCAGATGGGTTCGACCAATTTTAATGATATGATTATACTCCTCTGACTTTTGCTGTAAAGTTTGTTTCAACGCTGCAATTGCCGGCAGCAATTTATCAATGACTAAACTAACACCAGCAACGTGAATAGCGGTAGGGAAAATATCATTAGAACTTTGGGATTTATTTACGTGATCATTGGGATGAACAACTACTGTTTTCCCATTTTCCGTTAATAATTGATTTGCTCGATGAGCAATTACTTCATTCACATTCATATTAAACTGTGTACCACTGCCTGTCTGCCACACAGACAAAGGGAAATTTCCATCCAATTTTCCTGCCAGCACTTCATCGCACGCCGCTACAATAGCATGAGTTCGCTCCTCATCCAATATATTCAGCCTATGATTTACTATAGCAGCGGCTTTCTTCAAAGTAGCAAATACGCCAACTAATTCATAAGGAATCTTTTCTATGCCGATACGAAAATTTTCAAAACTACGCTGGGTTTGTGCTCCCCACAATTTATCCTTTGGTACACGTATTTCCCCCATTGAATCCTTCTCAATACGATATTCCATACAAAAACCCTCCTCATTATCGATTGAATCTGCTTTTGCTGTAATCCAGACTAATACGTAAGAGATAATAAACCATTACTCTATCTCTTCCCCATTAACAGTAGCAATCCTGCTGCTAATATTAGCTTTTGACAAAAAGAATTAAAGCTATTTGAACCACAAAGACGCAAAGGACACAAAGGGTTCTATTTATATTCTCATGCTCCCTTTTTTGTCTATTATAAATATAGACAAAAAAGAGAGTTTATAATCCCACCAATTATAAACTCCCTTCCTCTATTTATCTTTCGTATCAAGCACTTTCGATTGGTACTGTGTTGGCTCCATGAGCCATGACGGTGATCGTGTATTCTTTCTTGTCTATTATTTTTTCAGCCATGATGATTGCCTCATCCAAACTGGCAGCAGTCAGCATGCCTGCTTTTTCAAAAAAGCCCTTATTCTGGGGCAATGAAACAACAATATGAGGAACTTCCTTTGCCATATATCCCAGTTTTAATGCAATGAAGCCTGGAACGGTAAAACCTTTTCGTAAAGCCAATTCTCGCTCATACAGAGAATCATAGTTAAACCAACCACTAAAATCAGGCGGCTCCATAATATCACGGCATTCCAGCAGTAAAATCACTACACCTGTGGATTTTACCGCCATGAAGGAGTTTCCAATGGTTTTCGACCCCTGATACAGATTGATGTCTTTCGGGAATCCTCCAGCAGAAGCAATGACCAAGTCAGTTTTTCCGCTTATGGGAACACCAAATATCTCATTAGCCGTTTTGCAACCTTGGAGCCAAGCTTCATACCAATGACCGGCAACAAAAGAGGCAAACTGACCTTCTGGTGTAAACACTGCATTTAATAAAAAGGCTGGTTTAAGTAATTCTGCCATTTCCAGCATATCTGCATGCATAGGGTTATTTTCCAATTTGCCAACAGTACATTCTGGACTTACCCCCTCTCCAACTACTGCATGAAGACATAAACTATGATTTTCCTGAATCGTGCTATAAGAGGAGATCCCTGGCATGATGGCTTTACGTCCACCACCAAAGCCAGCCATTAGATGGTGAACAATGCCACCCGTTAAAATGACTTTATCGGCGTTTACTACGTGCTTATTCAAGTGGACATCTTTTCCCCGTGAAGTTTGACCCACATAAACAAATTCATCCGTTTCTGGCGCATGACTTTGTAGGATCGCTATACGTTTCACAATTTCCTGACCAAAAGTCAGTATATTTTCCTCATGAGTATGATGGCGATGGGCGCCAAGTGCAACAATAAGGGAAATATCTTCATCAGGTATACCAACTTTATTCAGTTCATTCAGCAACGTAGGTAAAAACAAGTCATGACGTACCCATTGACGAGTTATATCACTAGCAACGATGACCACTTTATCACCTTGCTGTATTACATTCTTTAGAGGTGGAGTACCAATTGGATTGTTCAGTACCTCACGAACAGCAGCTTCTACATCTAAAATTGCTTTCGCTGGTTTACCTTCCACAACATTCACAACGCGTTCTTCCGGCAAAGCTACTTTAATTTCACTATCACCAAAACCAAATGAAAATTCTTTTAACATCTAGCATCTCTCCTATGCAATTTTTTCAAGATTATTATTTTCCTTTAATACTAAAGGTCTATCAGGCTTGACAGCTAACCATGCAACAATGCCAATCACGGCTGAAGCTGCAGTTGTGAGAATGGCTGCCTGCCAGCCATAATTCGTTGCAACCCATGCTGTAGCAACTGGAGCAGCAATGCCGCCCATATTCCCCCAGAAATTCATCCAGCCAGTTATAGATCCAGCAAATTTACCTCCAATATCAAGACAAGCTGCCCATGAAGCATTAAAAGTAAGTCCAAGAGATCCTAAGGATATCGTTAGCCATAATACATTCAGCCAAGGCACAGTTGCCACTGCTCCCAGGTAAAGAGTTATGCAACAGATAATTAATCCTAGAATACCAAATAAAGTGCGGGATTTATGCCTTGACACACCGGAAGCGACTAATTTATCACTGATATAGCCGCATGTAGCCGTTACTATACATAATGCCGCCCAAGGAAAAGAAGCAGCAATCCCCATTTTCTGCAAAGAAAAATTCTGAGCCTCTATTAAGTATAATGGCAACCAAGCTAAAAATACATACATAATATAATCAGTTATAAAATATTGAATCCCAATGGCCCAAAACTGGGAAGATCCCAAAAAAGCACGCCAAGGTGCCAGTTCTTTTTTATCACTATCTACCATCAGACCTTCTTCTATGTAATCTGCCTCTGCAGCATTGGTAAACTTACTCTCATGGGGAGTATCCTTAGCTAAATAATACCAAAGTGCTGCCAATAGTAAACCCACTCCACCAAAAATAATAAATACGGAACGCCAGCCAAAATTCATCATTAATAGGATCGTAAGCGTTGGACCAACAACCGGTCCAAAAAATACACCGCTTAACATAAACGAAGAAGCACGTCCCTTTTCATTATTATTAAACCAACGGTAAATAAATCTTCCAAAAGCAGGTGCCATAGGACCTTCGCCTATGCCAAACAGACTTCTCGCCAGAATAAATGAGGTAAAGTTACTACATGCCCCTGTTAATACTGTAAAGGCGGACCACCAAGTAGCTGCTATCGCCAGCACCCTGCGATGCCCCCAAAATTCAGACATGATTCCACCTGGTATTTGCATCAAAGCATAACCAACAAAAAAAGCCGTCTGTATAAATCCCATATCCATTTTGGTAAAGCCTAATTCTTGCATAATAGTGGGAGTGGCTACTGATAAATTGACTCGATCCATGTAAGAAATAAAACTAATAAAAAACATAAGTCCTGCTAATTTCCATCGAAAACTTGTTTTTGTCTGCCCCATACGATAATCCTCCTCAATTATGAATATAAGTGTTTTTACAATGGACTTCCATTCATATTAACACATTATACTTTCGTTAAGTTTACATGTCAATTGACGAGTGATACTATTTTCTCAATTCTCCTTGACACCAAGTAGAAACTCATGCTACTATTACTTTCATCAACTACATACATTCATCAAGAGTTAGCCGAGGGTATTGGCCCGATGAAGCTACGGCAACCACCGCGCAATGCGAACGGTGCCAATTCCAACAGGAATTTCCTGGGAGATGAAGATCATTTTTGAAAATAGAATCTTCTTCATCTTATGAAGAAGATTTTTTTATTGTAAATGCAAAGGAGTCAATACTATGAATCAAAATTCACAACAAGCTCAAACTCTGCGTAAATATGCCTCAGAAAAAGCTGGTCGTTTTACAGAATCAGTTATTAGAGAAATGTCTCGTATTGCTGCCGCTCATAAAGCCATTAATCTTGCACAAGGCTTTCCTGATTTTCCGGCATCGGATCAAATAAAAGAGGCCGCTGTTAAAGCAATTTTAGAAGATCACAATCAATATGCAATTACCTGGGGGACTAAGTCACTCAGAGATGCTATTACTTTGAAAAACAAAAGAGACTATAACATTGATATTGACCCGGAAACTCAAATCACCGTATGCTGCGGTTCAACAGAAGGCATGGTAGCAACCCTCTTAGCCACTATTAACCCTGGGGATGAAGTCATTATATTTCAGCCTTTTTACGAAAACTATGGTCCTGATGCCGTATTATGTGGCGCTAGTCCCAAATACGTCCAACTGCATCCACCAGAATTTAGCTTTAATAAGGAAGAATTAACAGCGGCATTTTCAAACCGCACCAGAGCCATTATTATTAATACTCCAAATAACCCTACTGGTAAGGTTTTTAACCGTGAAGAGCTGGATCTCATTGCCAAACTATGTATTCAATATGATGTCTTGGCAATTACAGACGAAATCTATGAACACATCATCTATGATGAAATAAAACACATTCCTCTGGCTACCTTGCCCGGCATGGCAGAACGAACCATAACCATCAATAGCATTTCGAAAACCTATAGCGTAACAGGCTGGCGCATTGGTTATGTGATTGCTTCCGGCGAAATCAGCCGATCCATACGTAAAATGCATGACTTCTTGACGGTAGGAGCAGCCGCTCCCCTGCAAGTAGCCGCCGCCCAGGCCTTAAACTTTCCCACCACCTATTATGAAAAGTTAGCAGATTTTTACAGTAAGCGTCGCGACTTTATGTTAAAGGAATTGGCTGCTATCGGTTTTAATTGCATTCGCCCAGCCGGAGCTTATTATATTATGGCAGACATAGCGCCTTTTGGCTGGAAGAATGATGTAGACTTTGCCCGTCATTTAGCTGAAAAAGTAGGGGTTGCAGTCGTACCGGGATCTAGTTTTTATCAGGACGATGCCAATGACAAACATCGTTTTATCCGTTTTTGTTTCTGCAAACAATTTGCAACATTAGAAGCAGCAATCGAAAGACTGCAAAAATTGAAATAAATCATATATTTTTAGGAGGCATATAAATGAAAAAATCCATAAAATCCATTTCCCTTTTCCTATCCCTTGTCTTTATTCTAGGTTTAGCAACTGGCTGCGGTCAACAAAGTACTGCAAAAGTAGAACAGAAAACACTAAAAGTTGGTGTTACAGCCGGCCCTCATGCTGAAGTAATGGACGTAGTAAAGAAAATTGCCGAAAAGGATGGCTTAAAGATCGAAGTCGTTGAATTTAATGACTATATTCAACCGAATGTAGCATTAAACCAAGGTGATATTGATGTCAATAGTTTCCAACATAAACCTTACCTTGACAATATTATTAAAGACCGCAATTATGATATCGTCTCAGTGGGCAACACAGTCATTTTTCCAATGGGTATTTATTCAAGCAAGCTGAAAAATATAGCGGATATACAAGCAGGAGCCATCGTTGCCATTCCTAACGATCCAACCAATGGAGGACGAGCTTTATTATTGCTAGAGAAAATTGGTCTTATTAAATTAAAACCGGGAATCGGACTGAAAGCGGCTGTTACTGATATTACTGAAAATCCTAAAAAAATAGTAATCAAAGAGTTAGATGCAGCACAAATCCCCCGCTCCCTAGCTGATACGGATGTTGCCGCCATTAACACCAATTACGCAATTACCGCTGGTTTAGTACCGACTAAAGATGCAATTGCCATTGAAGATATCAACTCTCCTTATGCTAATATTATTGCTGTCCGTTCTAAAGATAAAGAAAATCCAGCTGTACAAAAATTCATCAAAGCCTATCACTCTGATGAAGTAAAATCCTTCATTAATGAGCACTTTAAAGGTTCTGTAGCAGCAGCCTGGTAAGAAAAGTCGTGCACCCTTTAACCACCCTATAATAGAGCCGAACCACAGAGAACATAGAGAAAAGATAGATATGATAATAAAATCGCCTCAGTGTCCTCTGCATACTCTGTGCTCACTGTGTTCAACGTTTCCTTCTAAAACTTATAAACTTTAGCTTTAAAAGAAATCGTCTCCCTTATAACAGGGAGACGATTTTTTTTAAAATCTCACCATACTTACGCTGCACTCTCATTAGTCTTGCCAATAAACAAGTTGCACCAAAGGCTAGACCTACAATCAAACCGATCCAATAACCAAAGGCTCCCAACCCGGAATGATGGGATAATACATACCCTAGGGGCAATCCAAGAACCCAGTAAGAAATCATTGCCATAATAAATGTAACCCGAACATCTTTATAGCCCCGCAAGCAGCCTTGGACCGGTGTTGCGATAGCATCTGATAATTGAAAAAAAATCGCATATAGCAAGAATTGCTCCGCAAGATGCCTAATATCCATATCCGCTGTATATAAACTGGATATCTGCTCGTTACCAAAATATAATATGATGGCAGCCATGACTGCCATAAGCAATGCAATTCCAATACCCAGATAGCCATATTGTTTAGCATCTTGATACCGCTTAGCCCCTGCTTCAAAGCCTACTACAATTGTTAAAGCCATAGAAATACTCAGTGGCATCATATAAATTAGGGCCGCCACATTAATGGCTACTTGATAGGCTGCAATTGTGACTTCACTAAATTCACTCATTAGCAAAGTAATCACTGCAAATATACTCGTTTCACAAAAAATCGCGATACCAATTGGTATACCAATCTTTAACTGCTCTTTTAAGGCCGCTAAAGAAAAGCGATACCAAGAGCTAAATATCTGATGGGATTTAAAAGGTTCTCTGCTTTGAATAACACACACGCTAATAATGGCAATGCACCAATAGGTAATAGCAGAAGCCCATCCTGCTCCAACACCACCCAACTGGGGAAAACCGAAATTACCAAAAACCAATACATAATTAAGCAGTACATTGATTGGTAATGCTACCATAGAAATTAGCATCGTTACCCTTGTATAACCTAAGGTATCAATAAAACAGCGAAGAACTGTGGAAATAAACAGTGGAATAATCCCAAAAGAAATTGCTGCTAGAAAATCATGAGCAATTTGATAGGATAAAGCATTGAGTTCCATTTTATTCAATATAGGATGTATCACATAAAAGCCGCAAATAATAACTACAATGGATATTGCTATGGCTAAATATACGGCTTGAATGACCGCAAAGGGCACCTTTTCTTTTTTTTGCGCTCCCAAAAAGTGGGCAATAATAGGAACTATAGCAAAAAGAATCCCATTTAGCCCTGTAAAAACAGGCATCCATATACTAGATCCAATGGCAACACCAACTAGGTCATTGGGACTGACACGTCCCGACATCATCGTATCAAAAAACGTCATAGCGCACATACATACTTGTGTTACTAAAATCGGTAATAAAATAATTAAGAATTGATTTACTTTTTCCCGTAAGGAATATGTTTGTTCCATCTCTCACACCTATTTATTCTAGAATCTTATAACTTAAGATTCTGACTCTACTATATTTTTTCCCTAATCAAAAGCACATCACATCATTGAGCTACTAAAAGAAATAAGTGAGACAGGAGTTTCTTTTATTTCTCCTGCCTCACTTATTTTTGTAATCTTACAAATAAACTACTTTGTACAGGGCGGGATAAACGCCAATGATTCCATTCTGACCAGGAGAGCATTGCGAAAAGGGTAACCATACCAAAGCAAACGATATATTCCATTACAGTAAAAATTGTATTAATTACAGATAAAGACAAGACATTCTCCATCATCATTTGATGCCCCTTCCACCATGCTACCGCCGTAATAAAAGGCTGCAATACATATAATAAGAAGGCCCAGGCTGCAATGTATAATATCGATTTCACACCACCAAATAATGCTCTCCTGCCAATTGCCAATTCCTTATTTTTACGACTTCTTCTTGACTGGGTAACAACTATATCCCTCATGCCTTTGGTCCTTCCTTGATACTTACATTACGTCACCTAAAAGCAATGGTAATTTTGCACTTATCTAATGTTCTAAATGACGTAATATACTAGTCTATAACAAACTATCGAATCACTTCTTGAACCCTGCCTACCGTGCCATTTTCCAATCGAACTTTAATGCCCCGATGATGAATCGCACTATTAGTAAGCAGATCTTTTACCACACCTTCTGTCAGTTGTCCAGTACCTTGATGTTGTTTTTGTACAACTTTTACTCTGCTGCCTGCTTTTATATTTTTACGCTCTGTTCCACTCAGCATAGCTTCCTCCTATCACTTTGGATCCTGCTCATAAAGGAAATGAACGGGGTTTATTTTAATACCACTCACAGAATTCTTCTTGATCCAAGTAAATCCAATCATGCCCAACCTTTTGAAACACTTTTAAACAACGATCATTATCTGAAATCATAATCGTAATCCCATCAGTAGCCAACGGATTTTTTTCAACATTGTTTTCCACTTGCGCTAAGAGTTTTTTTAATTGATCACGATATAACGTAAAGGATCTTGTCATTCATATTCTTCCTCTCTGCAATTGATCATTCTTTGGCTTAACTATATTTATTCCACATTATCCTTGCTAAGTCCTGTATGTTATTCTATGATTTTCATATTCTTTCCATTTTTTATACGCCACCAAGACATCGCCCTTCTCGCATCAATATCCCGTTGAATGAAATTCTCCTCCAAAGCAGACGTCATTTTTATTCCCTCCATACTTTCTTTGCTATCGCTGCCAATTTTCCCTATAGAATCATGAGTAACCCAAAACCCGTAATTAAAACCTACTCCATTCCCCCGTGTCATGCTTTCCCCTAGTGAATAATAAACAAAGCCGGGAGGAGACAGTAATTCTAGGATCGTAGGTGACACATTAATATGACTGCCTGCCACTTCTTTAGAAAACACATTCTTATCAATTCCTTTTCCATAGACAATGAAGGGAATCCCATAACGTTCATATAAGCTAGGATTCAATTGGATATTGAGTCGGTCTGCATGATCACCGACAATAATAAACAGGCTATCGGGGTATTGCTGGCGCATATCCCTAATAAACTCAGCCATAACCTTATCAGCATACCAAAAATGTCCTAGTTTTTTTATAAGCTCCTGATCTTCTTTTACATTATCAGGTAATCCACTAATTACACTGTCCCTATCAAATCCCTCTTTCTCTAAATCCACTGTATAAGGAGCATGATTGGAAATATTCATAATCACATCAAAAGTTGGCGTGGGATGATCTACACCAGAGGCAACCGCTTGGAATAAATATTTATCGTCACAGCCCCAAACATTACCAGACTGGCTCGTTATATCCCCCATGCCATAGAATTCCTCAAATCCTTGAGCTAAGGTAAAGTCCTTTACTCGCTCCCAAGATGTGGGTCCCGCATACCAGAACCGAGGCTTATAGCCAAGTTTTTTCATTTGAGGAGCAAGAGATGTGGAATAAGGTTCCTTGTAAGACTCTGGCAAATAAGTAAGATACAGATTCGCCTCTGCCAGACCTGTAACAATTCCCATGATTCCTGAAATAGTGCTCATGCCATTGGGCAGAAAAGCAGGCACATAGGCCGCATCCTCTTGAGCTATAATATTTCGCATACCATTAGCGATATTCAGATCTTTATATTGAGGCAGCAGCGGCCAATTGGCATAGCTTTCCCCTATGATTAAAAACACATGCTGCGGTTTCTTAATCTTTCCTCCCTGGGCTTCTTTTTTTAAGAAATCGTCTACCTTTTGGGAGTCTACTGGATGACCAGCCACATACGTTCCATACTCTACCATCCTCTGTGGGTCCATATCTAACCCTGTTGATGCCATTATCCGCTCATGGAGTGTATAAGCCCGATATAAGGCTTGAACATCATCTAAAATGGCTTCATTTAAAAATTCATCCTTAGTGACGCCTGAATTTTCCCAGTCAATGTTATAGGCATAGGTCATGCTGCCGCCAAAGCGAATAAAGAGAACGAGATAATATGCGATAATTAGGAGCGCAGTACGAAAAGCAATATTGCCGTACCACTTGGAAAAACACGGCAGATGGTATGTCTTTGTTCCCAGCCATACTTTCAATAAGCGGCATAATGCCAGTGCTGTCACTCCAGTCAATAGCAAACGTACAGGCAATTTATATTGCTCTACCAAGGTATAAAACAGTGCATGAACATCATCATTAAACGTATTAAATAACAATTGATTAAACCCCATATGAAATTGTTCATAGTAAGGAATCCTAGCATAAAATAATAAGCTAAGAAGGCTAATATAAGTACAGCCCAGAATATAACGTAGATTGATTCCTATGGCACCTTTATTAAATACATTGAGTAAGGTACAAAGTATAAAAGAAGCTGCAACCACTAAACCCGTGCTCTTTAAACTAATCCGTATCCCATAATAAAGCGCCATAGCAATATCCTGAAAGGTTGCAGCTTCGCTAATATAAGAATTTAATATAATAATAAAGCCAATACGAAATAAGCAAAATATTCCCAATACAAACACAAATAGCTTTATATCCTGCTGAATATTTTTAAATAATTCTTCCCACCTTGACACTAAAAAAAACATCCCCTCATAAGCATATTCCTCCTTCATTTCTACTTTTTTCATCATTATCCTGCATTTTTCTACTTTTTTATCCTTTATAGAGTATCTTTAGACATTAAAGTTTGCTTGATTTTAGATTTTTTTCTCGCCAATTCTTATATTTTGTTATATTATTTTAGATAGAATTAGTTTCACTCTAGAAAAAAGAACTACAAAGCAGACACTCTTACTGATTTTTTAACTTAGGAGGATATAAATATGTTAAAAGTCAAAATAAATGAACTTAAAAAGGGAGATGTCATCGCCGAGCATATCTTAAATCCCGAAGGACAAGTCTTACTAGCAGCTGGCACCAGTCTCACTGATAAAACCATCAGTTTATTAAAACTATGGGAGATACAAGAAATCAGAGTACGAGAAGAAAAAGATACAGATGATGACATTCGCCTATCCTTACAATTCGATGAAATTGTCTCCAAAAATTCTCAGCTTTTTGATAAAATTAAAAAAATAGCTGACAGTGATTCTCCTCCTGTAGAAGAGCTGCCTACCATCTTTAATAAAAAATCCACTCAACAGTATCATGATATTTCTGATAAATTCTCAAAAATACTATTTGAGCTGCCACAAACAAAAGATATTATGCCTCTTACCGTCATGGCAAATATCATCTGCCACTATGCAGCAACGACCGTAGGAGTGCTTGCTTATACACTCAAAAGAGAAATCACTCCTTCCAGGCAGGAGAATTTGGCAAATCATAGCATATCGGTGGCCATTATTTCTGCCAAAATCGCTAAACTATTAGGGCATCCTGACGAAGTAATACATATCATTGCCTTAGGGGCATTACTCCATGACATCGGCAAAATAAAGCTGCCAGAAACTATCTTTTATAAGAGTGACTGTCAGTCAGCGGAAGAAGAATTACAATATCAAAGTCATGTACAAGCTGGCTATGAAATCATTAAAAGTTTGAGATTGCCTAGAGAAGCCAATCTGATTTTGCTGCAGCACCATGAATATCAAGACGGCAGCGGGTTTCCTCTGCATTTAGCCACTACTAAGATTCATTCATACGCCCAAATTGTTGCATTTGCCAACTTCTTTGATTCTCTGCTTCATGAAAAGAATACGCCGCCTAATTTCTTTGCGATTCGCAAAAGGTTAACCCAAGATGGTGCCACTAAGTTTGACACTGCTATCATTGACACTTTTGACCATTATTTAGAAAGCTTTGTATTCAATGTGAATGTAGAACTAAACGATGGCCGTACAGCAGAAGTCGTTTATAATCATCCTTTTTATATGTCTCTTGTTGTACGTACTGCTAATGGTGAATTTATTGACCTCAGCAAAAATAAAGATCTCTTTATTGCAAAATTAGTAGTGTAAGAAAAACGCTATGCGTCCTTTAAAAAACCGATAAAACGAATGGAACCACAAAGACGCAAAGGACACAAAGGGGGTTTATTTATTTTTTGTGCACTCCTTTGCGTGCCGCGTTAGCGGCATTGTGCCTTTGTGGTTCATAAATTCTATAGTAGGAAAACCAGTAAAGAGGACAGGATTGTTAACGTTTAACAACCCTGTCCTCTTTACTGATCATGTATTTATCGCTCTGGCATAATCTCCAGCCAGTAACCGTCTGGATCTTGAATGAAATAAAGATTCATCGCCTTATTTTCATAACAGATACAATTCATTTCTTTATGTAAAGTATGTGCCTTTTCCATATCATCTGTGATAAAGGCCAAATGAAACTCATTTTCACCTAAATCATAAGCAGTTTTTCGGTCTTTCATCCATGTTAATTCCAGTTTATGAGGAGTCTGTCTATCTCCCAGGTAAACCAAGGTAAATCCATCCATATCCTTCCTGGATGTCTCAACCAACCCAAGAGCCTTACTGTAAAAATTCATGCTTCGCTCTAGATCCAAGACATTAATATTATTATGTGCTAATTTAAAATTCACAATTCTACCTCCTTTGTTGTTATCTACATTATATAAGAAAAGAGTGAGTAATTGTCAAGGTATTACACAATTACCACTCTTTTTCGATTACCTTTATCTATTTTTTCTTTTTTCTCTTCCTGGCTGAACCTGCTGTTCACCTTTTTCATTCTCTTTTGGCTTGCGGCGGCTTCTTGAATTTGCTCCGCTGTGGTTTCCCGTTTTTTTCTTATCCGTTTTTCCAAAAACGAAGGCTCTTTTTTTCTCTTTTTTTTCTACTCCTGCTTTTCCCTCTTCACCTTTTGCATTAAACAGTCTTCTTTTATCGGTACTAACCACTTTTTGATCATTGACTTTATGCTTTTCGATTGCTGCGCGAATACCTTGCTCGATCAATCTTACATAAGGCTGCTCGTGAGGATCAATCAGTGTAATGGCCATACCAGCTTGCCCTGCACGCCCTGTACGTCCGATACGATGAATGTAGCTGTCTACATCATGAGGTATATCGTAATTAAATATATGAGTAACACCTTCTACATCCAGACCTCTGGCAGCAATATCAGTAGCCACTAGAATTTGTATTTTAGCTTCACGAAAACGCTTCATAACCTGTTCCCGTTTCGGCTGGGACAATTCTCCATGAAGTTCATCTGTTTCATAACCCTTTTGACTAAGAGCCATATTTACGGCTATTGCACGCTTTTTGGTATGACAAAAAACAATTGCTAAATAGGGTCGATATTCATCAATCATACTACTTAGCTTGGCAATTTTTTCGGACTCAGGTACTTCTACCATAATCTGTTTGATTTCATCTAATGTAATATTTTTTGTTTGTATGCGTATATCCAATGGTTTTCGCATGTAACGGTCGGCTAATCCGCGAATTTTAGAAGGCATCGTTGCTGAAAACAGCATAGTTTGGCGTTTACTCGAAGTTTGTCGAACTAATTCCTCCACATCCTCCAAAAAACCCATATGCAGCATTTGATCCGCTTCATCCAAAACGAGTTTCGTAACATTTTCAAGCTGAATCGTTTCTCGCCGCAGATGATCCATTAATCGTCCTGGAGTACCAATGACGATTTGGGCTCCGCCTTTTAACTTCTTAATTTGTCGATCCACATCTTGTCCACCATATACAGATAACACCTGTATTCCTAATTGATCAGCTAACTTTGCCACTTCTCGGGTAATCTGGAGGGCTAATTCCCGGGTTGGTGTAATAATTAATGCTTGTACGATAGGTTTGCTGATTTCAATTTTTTCTAAAATCGGCAGTATAAAGGCTAATGTTTTGCCTGTTCCTGTCTGAGACTGCCCAACAACATCCTTGCCGGACATGATCGCAGGAATAGCCTGAACTTGTATTTCTGTGGGCTTTGTAATACCATTCTCAGTTAGAATCGCACCTATTTCCCGTCGAATACCTAGGGCTGTAAAATCCTTTTGCATATAAACACCTCTTCTTATCCGTATAGACGATATGTTTCACTAAACAGCAGATCTGATTTCAAAAATATACGATACAATGTATTTAAAAACATGAATATTAATTGTTTACAAAAAATCTTCGCTATATTTCCTGGAAATATTACAATACCTCTTTAGAAAAAGAGTGTTAGTCTCATGGCCTAACACTCTTTTTCCTAATGGCTAAAAAAGCCTAACTGTATAAAGAACAATATAGCGAATACATATAAGATCGGGTGAACGGTTCTACCTTTACCTCTTAGCACCTTTAAAATAGGATATACAATAAAGCCAACACCAATCCCTGTAGCAATACTATATGTCAAAGGCATGGCAATTACAATCAAAAAGGCGGGAAAAGCTTCCTCCAGATCATTCCAATCAATACTGCGCAAACCGCTCATCATAAAGAAACCGACAATAATCAAAGCAGGCGCAGTAACTGCAGGAATGCTAGCCAACATTTTGGCAATAGGAGCAAAAAACAAAGTAATTAATAACAGGATGGCAGTAACTACAGCCGTCAGACCGGTTCGTCCGCCTACAGCAACTCCTGAACTTGACTCAACATATGCGGAAGTAGGACTTGTACCAAGAGCAGCACCAACGGTAGTTCCAACAGCATCTGCCAGCAGTGCTCCCCGCACGCGAGGAAACTTGCCATCCTTTAGTAATCCTGCTTGCTCTGCCACACCAAGCATCGTTCCTGTAGTATCAAATAAGGTAATTAGTAAAAAGGTAAATACGACTGCATAGAGTCCTTGTTCAAAAACTCCAGATACATTCATTTGCCAGGCAGTATTCTCTAAACCATGGGGCAGCATAAACAAACTTTCTGGCAGCACCAACATTCCTTTATAATAGGCGATAACGGAAGTAATCAGCATGCCAGCAAATAAGGCTCCCTGCACACGATAGACCATTAATATCAAGGAGATCACAAGACCGATAATTGTCATTAAGGTAATCGGTTCTGCCAAATTTCCTAGAGTAACTAATGTCGCGGGCGATGCAATGACAATTTTCGCATTTTGTAATCCAATGAAAGATATAAATAAGCCAATTCCTGCGGTAATCGCATGTTTTAAACTTGTCGGAATCGAATCAATCAAAATATAACGAAATTTTGTTAAGGAAAGAAGCAAAAAGATAATCCCGGTTAGAAATACTGCTCCTAATGCGACCTGCCATGAATGTCCCCCTGCTAATACAACACTATAAGAAAAGTATGCATTCATTCCCATTCCTGGTGCTATAGCAATAGGATAGTTGGCGAATATCCCCATAATCAAAGTAGCCAATGCACTTGCTAAAATGGTAGCCATAAAAACACCATCAAAATCCATACCAGCAATATGTAAAACCGCAGGATTGACAATAACGATATATACCATTGTCAAAAAAGTCGTAATACCTGCCATTATCTCTGTAGATACCGTTGTCCCTCGCTCTTCTAATTTAAACCATGAATCCACGCATGAAACACCTCTATTCTATTTTCTTGCTTTCATTATCTTCTCCAAAAGACCAAAATTTATTTTATCACATTGACGTACCCTTGTATACAAAGAATTTTTTGTGAAATAAGAAAATGCTGACGCCCCCTAAAGAAAATAAAACTAATTGCGCCTTTGTGGTTCATAAAATCTATTTTTCGCACTTAAATACTCCTACTTTCTAGACTATAAAAAAGATAACCATTTAGACGATTATATCTAAATGGTTACCTTACAAACAAACGGATCTGATGACTACAGTCATCGTGACCCTAGTCTTTTTTATTTTTTCTCTTTATGTACAATACCGCCTGTTGCCTGATGGGTAGGAGTGACGGTTACCTCGCATATTTGTACATGAGCTGGTGCACTGGCTGCATAAACAACAATATCAGCAATATCTTCCGCTACTAATGGCTCAATACCATTATATACATTATCTGCTTGCTGCTGGTTGCCATGGAAACGAATTACACTAAAATTAGTTTCTACCATACCTGGCTGAATATTAGTTACTCGTATTGGAGTATCTACGACATCCATTCTAAGTCCATCACTAATGAACTTAACCGCTGCTTTCGTAGCACAATATACCGTTCCCCCAGAATAAGCTATAATCCCTGCAGTAGAACCAATATTAATAACATGACCATTTAAATTATGTTTTAACATCTCAGGAACAATCTTTCTGGTAAGATACAATAATCCTTTTACATTTGTATCAATCATAGCTTCCCAATCTGCTGGATCTCCTTCGTGAAGTTTGTCCAAGCCTCGGGCTAAACCAGCATTATTGACGAGTATATCAATTTTCTGCCAATCCAAAGGCAATGTATCGATGAGTTCATTGACAGCCTTTTTATCTTGCACATCCAATTGCAGCGCCAATACTTCTGTTTGATACTTCTCTTTTATTTCATTAGCTACTTCTTGGACCTTTTCTACAGTTCTTGCAGATATAATTAGTTTTGCCCCTGCTTTTGCAAATAAGTCAGCGCAAGCTTTGCCGATACCACCGCTGGCACCACTAATAAAGACAATTTTATTTTTCAATGTTTTCATTCGACAAATCTCCTTCTACTTATATATCATTACCTCTACCTTGTTGGTTATCTTTCTACATAATTACTTAATTTCCTGCCATACCCAAAAAAGTGAAATAAAGATCAAACGTGATACAAATCGATTTTGAAAATAAACTTTTTACTATGAATCATTCACGTTATAATATAAGTAAAAAGATTAAATAATTGAGGTATGACTATGGATACATGTACAAATTCTCAAGAGCATATCTGCGCGAGTATTGTTCCTATTTTCAAGATGCTGCATCTTACGGAATTACAAAAAATTAATACCTTGATCAAGAAGAAAAGCTATGAAAAGGGTAAAATTCTTTTTACGAAGGGAGATCTAGCTAAGCATCTTTATATTGTGCGCTTTGGTCGGGTAAAAGTCTATGAAATGTCAGAGGATGGGCGACAGCAAATCGTGCGTCTATTAGAACCTGGTGATTTTTTTGGTGAACTCGCTTTATTTATGGATGAACAACACTATTTTCTAAATGCAGAAACATTAGATGATACTGGAATTTGTCTTCTGTCTCGTGATGATTTAAAAATGATTATGCACCAAAATCCAGAGATTTCAACCCGTATTATGCAAGCATTGACCGAAAGACTCGTTTATGCAGAAAAATTCATCAGCAATCTTACCTTACAAACCATCGAACAGCGCCTGATTACTTGGCTGCTCATTATGGGAGAAAAAGAAGGGGTTGTCACACCTCAAGGTATCCGACTCACCATAACTTGCCAAGACATGAACTGGCTAACTTATTCGGCACTACAAGAGAAACATTAAGCCGTAAGTTTTCCAAACTACAAACAGAAGGTTTCATAACAATCATCAGCCCCAAACAACTACTAATTCTCGATAAACTAAGGCATCATTCTACACTGGAAAATTAATATATATTATGTGATCTTTACATTCTTTAAAACATGTAAAACAGCAAGAAACCACAGAGACGCAGAGAACATAGAGAAAAGATGGAAGAGAAACAATAATACTTTCTAAAACATAACCGTTTTGAACCGGTCTAACCCCCTATTTTTAGACATGAGCCTTAACATATCTCATTCAAT
>NZ_JAJHJB010000040.1:0-44148 GCF_020819555.1 Pelosinus baikalensis | reverse complement strand
GTTGTCGAGGGAAGGTCTAATATCTAACATTATATGGATTTCCATAATATGGACGGCATTTAAACTTGCAATTTATAATGGTATAAATATATCATAAATCATTTGACTAAATGAATGATATGTGATATAATTGATTTCTTGTTAATTGAATGACAAAAATATAGTGTTGTGAGTAGGAAAGATGATCGCGGATGCCCATAAAGCATACGAGGAAAGTCCGAGCTCCATAGGGCAGGGTGCTGGATAACGTCCAGCGAGGGTGACCTTAGGGAAAGTGCCATAGAAATGTAAACCGCCAGCTATGCTGGTAAGGATGGAACGGTGCGGTAAGAGCGCACCAGCAGTCAGGTGACTGGCTGGCTAGGTAAACCCCACCTGGAGCAAGACCAAATAGGGAAGGGATGAAGCTGCCCGCTGAACCTTCCGGGTTGCGTCGCTAGAGCTGTCAGGTAACTGTCAGACTAGATAGATGATCATCACCGTGTAAGCGGTACAGAACTCGGCTTATTGATTACTCACAACTTTATGCAAATGAAACCTTTTCTATTTTCAATATAGAGAAGGTTTTTTTATTTAATGCCATAAAAGAATGATTATTAAATGAAAATAAAATTGATATGATAAAAAATATCTGATGAGTATTGACTTTTAATTTGATATTTTCTATTATATAAATAAGATAGTAATGAAAATTCAATAATGGTGAATAATAAAATAAAAATATATTGGAGGTTACATAATGAGTGTTTTAAATATTACAAGTGAAAGTGATTTTAAAGAAAAATTATCTCAATCAGGTAAACCTGTACTTGTAGATTTCTGGGCTTCTTGGTGCGGACCATGTAAAATGGTTGCTCCGGAACTTGAAGCTGTTGGATCAGAGTATGAAGGCAAAGCTGTTGTTGTAAAGGTCAATGTGGATGAACAGCAGCAACTGGCTAGTGAATACAATGTTATGGGAATTCCTACTTTGCTTCTCTTTAAAGATGGTGTAGAAGTCAATCGCATTGTAGGGTACCGGCCACGTAAAGATTTAATGGATGCTATTGATAAGGTGATCTAAAGCTTTAGAAGAGGCTTCAAATGGTGAAGTCTCTTTTTTTTGCAATCATATCATAATATTGTAGAAATTTATATTGTCTAAATCTTATTAATTTGCGATAATATGAAGAGGAATAGGATCATCCTATTTATAGTATGCCTATTTCTTATTGCTACTAAGTGTGTATGTTTTTTATTGGACAAGTATACTGTATTATAAATTCGTTATCCGGAAAGGAGTTATATATGATTATCTCATGGAATACTACCCAGGTCTGTAATATTAGCTGTCTTCACTGCTATCGTGATGCAGGAAAGAAAAGGCCTGATGAACTAAGTACAGAAGCAGGCAAAAAATTATTAGATGAAATGAAACGTGCTGGCTTTAAAATTATTATTTTAAGTGGTGGCGAGCCTTTAATGCGTCCTGATATTTATGAATTAATTTCTTATGCTAAAAGTATTGGCTTAAGACCAGTGCTTGGTACGAATGGAATCTTAATTACTAAGGAAGTAGCTATAAAACTAAAAGAAGCTGGACTTGGCGCAGCTGGCATTAGCCTTGATAGCCGCGATAAAAATGTTCATGATAAGTTTCGTCAATCCGAAGGAGCTTGGGATAAAACCATTGCGGCGATGGGGGCTTGTCGTGAAGTAGGACTTCCTTTCCAGATTCATACAACTATCACAACTTGGAATGAAAAAGAAGTTACCGATATCACAGATTTAGCTGTTGAAATAGGGGCCATGGCTCACCATATTTTCTTCTTAGTTCCTACTGGTAGAGGAAAAGATATTGAAGATACGACATTAAAAACAGAGCAATATGAAGCTGTATTAACACGGATTTTGGAAAAGCAAAAAGAGGTACCGATTGAACTTAAACCTACTTGTGCTCCTCAGTTTATGCGTATTGCAAAGGAACGTAATATTCCAATGCGCTTTACCAGAGGCTGCTTGGCAGGTACGGCTTATTGTGTGATCTTACCAAATGGCGATGTACAAGCTTGTCCTTATTTACCGATCAAAATTGGTAACGTAAAAGAAACCGATTTTGATGTAATATGGCGTGATAGTGAGATGTTTAATCGATTGAGACATGAGCCACTAAAAGGTGGCTGTGGAACCTGTGGCTATGATGGTATATGCGGTGGCTGTAGGGCTCGAGCATATTATTACTATGATGGCGACTATATGGCAGAAGAGCCATGGTGTAATCATGGAGTTCGAGAAGAGAAGAAATAAAACTTTTATCTGCGTTTATTAAGACTTGGCGCATAGGCGCCAAGTCTTCTTGTAAAATGAGAGGGGGATAATTGTGAAAGATGTGGAATCTTTATGGGATTTATTTCAAAGAAGAAATGTAAGCCGGCGAAACTTTTTAAAAACTTGTGTTACGATAACTGGAATTTTAGGGTTATCACCAAGTCTGATTTCGGACGTGGTGTCTGCCGCAGAGAAGCAGCCGCTAGTCCCCGTTATTTGGTTACATGGACATGAGTGTACGGGCTGTGATGAAGCCTTCATTCGTTCCCAAAGCCCATTTGCATCAGATGTTCTTTTAAATATGATTTCTATGGAGTACATGGATGTTTTAGCTGCTGCTGCAGGTGAGCCGTTAGAGCATCATTTGCAAGAGGTTATGAAGAAATATAATGGTAAGTATTTGTTGGCAGTGGAAGGTGCAGTGCCTTTAAATGACGATGGTATCCATTGTATGGTTGGGGGTAAAACCTTTGTAAATAATCTTAAAGAGGTAGCTAAAGGAGCTGCTGCAATTATTGAAGTTGGTTCATGTGCAGCTTGGGGAGGGATTCAGGCTGCAAAGCCAAATCCTACAAAATCCGTATCTGTTAGTGATGTTGTTAGTGGAAAAACCATTATTAAAGTACCGGGCTGCCCGCCGATTCCAGAAGTGATTACGGGTGTGATTATGCATTATACGTTATATGGACAGATTCCACCTCTTGATAGTAAAGGGAGGCCTAAACAGTTTTTTGGCAATCGAATTCATGACACTTGCTATCGTCGTCCTTTCTTTGATTCAGGTATGTTTGTGGAAAAGTTTGATGATGCGGCAAGTAAAGCTGGCTGGTGCTTGTATAAGGTAGGGTGCCGTGGACCAGAAACTTACAATTCATGCGGAAATCTGCGTTGGTGGAATGGGCTTTCTTATCCGATCCAATCAGGTGCACCTTGTATAGGTTGTTCTGCTAATAATTTTTGGGATAATGATCCCTTTTATAATCGTATGCCCAATATTCCTGTTCCCAATGCAATTGTGAATGCTGATCAAGTCGGAATCGTAGCAGCAGGAGCACTTACGGCTGGAGTGATTGTTCATGGTGCACTTTCTACGATTCAACATAAAAGGCATCATAAAGAAACCCATGAAACAGAAAAAGATAATGAATAAAGTATATGTATGTGAGGAGGATGCCTTGTGAAACGTGTTGTTGTTGATCCAGTAAATCGAATAGAGGGTCATTTGCGGTTAGAAGTAGTTGTCGATGAAGCTACGGGTAAGGTGCAAGAAGCATTATCTAGTGGCACTGCATGGCGCGGTATTGAATTAATTCTTAAAGATCGAGATCCTAGAGATGCATGGGCCTTTGCTCAACGAATTTGTGGTGTATGCACCACCATCCATTCTTTAAGCTGCTTGCGGGCCGTAGAGGATGCTTTGGGTATTGAAATCCCTAAAAATGCCAACTATATTCGAAATATTATTGAAGCGACGCAAATGGTGCATGACCATATTGTACATTTTTATCATTTGCATGCATTAGACTGGGTTAGTCCTGTAGCAGCTTTAAAAGCAGATCCAGCTGCGACAGCAGCGCTGCAAAATACAGTACTAGAGAAGTATAATCTGAATGTGAAAGGTCCTATTGAATTTGATACAGAAGCATATCCTAAAGAATTTCCTAAGGCTACGACTGTGTATTTTCGAAGCATTCAAGATAAAATTAAAAAAATTGTGGATAGTGGTCAGTTAGGTATTTTTTCTGCACAGTGGTGGGATCATCCTGATTATGATGTTTTGCCACCAGAAGTTCATTTGATGGCAGTTTCTCATTACTTAAATATGCTTGATAGACAAAGGGATATCGTTACTTCTCATGTTGTTTTTGGTGGTAAAAATCCTCATCCTCACTATGTAGTTGGCGGTATGCCTTGTTCTATTTCTATGAATGATATGAATGCGCCAATTAATACAGAACGTTTAGCAGTGGTTGATGCATCTATTAATATGACTATTGCTTTGAATAATTATTTTTACATACCCGATATACTTGCTATTGGTGAGATCTATGTTAAACAGGGTTATGTTGATGGTGGTGGTTTGGCAAAAGAAAGAGTAATTGGCTTTGGTGATTATCCTGATGAAAAGTATTCAGGAACTTCCAATGGCGATTTTCATAAAAATTTACTGCTACGTTCAGATGGAGTGGTAGAAAATTTTGTTCAAGGTGTAGATAAAGCGATATTTTATCCTTTTGAAGCCAAAGATCTTTCCGATCCCGATGTATTAACAGAAGGGGTTGAACATTCTTGGTATGATTACCCTGAAAAAGATAAAGATTTACATCCATGGAACGGTGTGACCAATCCTAAGTTTACCGGGCCTAAAGAAGGGAGTAAAACGGATTGGAAGTATCTTGATGAGAATGGTAAATATTCTTGGATTAAGACGCCTAAATGGAGAGGGAAAATGGCTGAGGTTGGACCTCTGTCTCGTTATATTATTGTATACACAAAGGTGAAACAAGGAATTATTACAGAGCCTACTTGGGTAGAAAAAATGATGGTTGATCAAGTAGATGCAGTATCTAAAATGTTAAATCTACCGCCAGAAAAATGGTTGTTATCCACGGTTGGCCGTACGGCAACAAGAGGATTGGAATCACAAGTAATGGGATATATTAGTAAATATTATCTTGATAAATTAATAAACAATATTAAAGCTGGTGATACTTCCGTTGCGAATACGGATAAATGGGAGCCTAGTACTTGGCCGAAAGAGGCTAGAGGCGTAGGGCTTGTAGAAGCACCTCGTGGTGCATTGAGCCATTGGGTGATTATTAAAGATGGAAAAATTGATAATTATCAAGCCGTTGTACCATCTACGTGGAATGCGTGCCCGAGGGATAGCAAATCTGGTTATGGTGCCTATGAGACAAGTATGATGGATACTAAGGTAAAAATTGCAGATAAACCATTAGAAATCTTAAAAGTTATTCATTCATTTGATCCTTGTCTGGCTTGTGCTACTCATTTATATGATGCTTCTGGGCGCGAACTAACGGTTGTGCATAGTGATCCTTATTTGAGACTTTAGGAATTGGTAGGTAAGGGGGGAGTATAGTGAAAGTTCGTACTGTAGCAGTTTATTACGTTTTTACCATTTGGACGAGAATCTTTCATTGGTTAATGGTAGGTGCTATTGCGGTTTTATTCTGCACGGGCTTATACATTGGGAATCCTTTTTACATTGGTAGCCAAGGGGTAGAGCCAACTTTTGCGGTTAGCAACTGGGCGTCAATGTCAAACATCCGTTTTATTCATTTTGCTGCAGCTTACATACTGATGGCATCGTTTATATTTCGAGTTTATGGTTTTATCCTTCACAGAGGAGACCGTATGTTGCCCAAGCCTTGGACAAAATTATTCTGGACAGGTATGTTAGATATGGGGTTACATTACAGCTTTTTACGCTCGGAGCATCGTCCTTATCTAAGAAATTCAATGGCGCGTGCAGGATACGGCGGAGTGTATGGTATGATATTTTTGGAAGCTTTCACTGGTTTTGCTATGTATGGTCAGATCAATCCTAATAGCTGGTTATCTAAGTTGTTTGGACCTCTTAATCATTTGCTTGTGGATGAATATATTGTTCATATGATTCATCATTACATAGCATGGATGATCATTTTATTTGTAATTATTCATGTGTATATGGCAACAAGAGCTGATATGAGTGAAAAATATGGTGAGATATCGGCCATGTTCTCCGGTGTGAAATTCTATGATAAAGAACCTGATGACGTGGGAGATCTTAAAGAATGAAACAGATCACGGTTTTAGGGGTTGGTAATATATTAATGCAGGATGAGGGGTTTGGTGTGAGAGTTGTAGAACAACTTTTAAAACAATACTCCTTTCCTCAAAACGTTCAGATCTTAGATGGCGGCACACTTGGCATGGAGTTGCTAAGGTTTTTAATTGAGACAGATAAATTGATTTTAGTAGATGCGGTGGCTGGAAGTTTACCGCCAGGATCTCTTTATCATTTTCAAAACAATGAGGTTAAAGCATATTTTAAAGAAAAAGTATCCATGCATGAGCTTGGTATTCAAGATGTCTTAGCGATAATGGATGTAATGGAAAAACCTGTACAAGAAATTATGATACTGGGAGTGCAGCCATTAACGGTCGATATCGGCTTGGAAATGACTCCTATTGTAGCTGAAAAAGTAGATGAAATAGTAGAACAGATATTGTTAGTGCTTCATGAATGGCAAGTAGAGGTTGTGAAAATTGATGAGTAAGGAAATGAATCAATCGCCAAAAGCTAGAGCGATATTGTTTGAAATTTATGGTGCATTGCAGCGTTTTATTGATACCGGTGAAACCTGGAGTATCTTCATTAATAAAATGTCTCTTGTTTCGGAGGAACGACAAGAAATTCGTGATTTTCTTGGGATAGGGCATATTAAGATTGATTTACTAGATAGCGCTGAAGCGGCTGAGTGGATAGAGAGTGGTATTTCAGGGATCTGGTACGGGGTTCATTACGATCAGACGAAGAATCCTATCCTGGAGACGATTGAGATTGGAAGATTTCCTCAGGTAGCTTCTTCGCAAATTGAAGATGTACATAGAAGTTTAAAAGAATTACAACTTGGATTAAACGATAGGGAATGAGAAGCTCATGAAGGCTTTTCATTCCCTATTTCTTTTATATATATTTTTTTTACTTAATGGATAAAGTATAATGCTTTTTTGTATACTAAGATTGAAAAAAAAAGGAGGTGAACTCATGTTAGATGGTGTAAAATGTACGGTTTCGAATTGTAAATATTGGAAAAATGGTGAACACTGTGATGCCTCTGCAATTGAGGTAAATGTGGATGGTGGGGGCAAAGCCGCTAATCAAAGTGAGCAAACAAACTGTAAAACCTTTTATCAAAAATAATCATAGTCATCGGATAAAACCTGGTATAATCCAGGTTTTATCTTTACTATGGTATACATCTTTCTTAAACTTCATATTAATTATGGAGGGGTGAGGGAGTATGAATATTAAAAATTTGTATGTAGTATATACGAAGGACGATAAAAAAGAAAAGATTAAGATCGAAGATTACCGGATAAATCAGGAAACAGGTCATAATGATCTATTATTCACTATAGGGAATGAAAAGACTTGGGTTGATGCTCACGATGTTGTACTATATAGGGACCAAGGCAGTGTGTTTTGCTGGAAGGATCATCATGAAGGAATGTATATAGAACTAAATGAGACGAATTTGGTATGTCCTGTATGTGGCTGGTGGAAATGCAGCCATTGTGGTTCATGCTATTGTAATAAATCCTAACCTTTGTATAATGTATAGAGGATATAAAGCAGTTTATATAGAATTATTTATATCTAAAAATGTAATAACAGAGAGGATGATAAATTTGTTGCGTGGTATCCGAGGTGCTACAACAGTAGTTAAAAATGAATCCACTGAAATTATTGAAAGAGTAACAGAGCTTTTAACTACGATAGTACAAGCTAATGAATTCGAAATGGAGGATATAGGTGCTGTTATTTTTAGTTCGACTCCAGATATTAATGCTACTTTTCCAGCGATTGCTGCTAGAAATATAGGGTGGACAGAAGTACCATTATTCGGAACACAAGAAATTGATAGTCCAAATGGTGTCCCTCAGTGCATTCGGGTACTTATATTATTAAATACAGATTTGCCTCAAAAGGACATTAAGCATATTTATTTAAGAGAAGCAGTAGTGCTAAGGCAAGATCTTAAGCAGGAGAGTCATGTATCGGAATCATAAAGGTGGGCAGCTAAGAATCGAGGCGAGAAGATGAAGTCGATCTCAATTGTTGTACCTGTGTTTAATGAAGAAGAGAACATTCAGGTTTTTTATCAAGAAGTTTGCAAATATATGGAGCCTCTACCGTATTGTTTTGAATTGATTTTTGTAGATGATGGGTCAAAAGATGCGACTCCTTTCATATTGGAAAGATTAGCTCAGCAAGATCATAGGGTACGAGGTTTGATTATGGCGCGTAATTTTGGACACCAATTGGCTTTAACTTGTGGACTTGATTATGCGGAAGGGGACGGGGTGATTACCATGGATGGGGATATGCAGCATCCGCCGGAAATGTTGCCCCTCTTACTAACCAGATGGGAAGAGGGATATGAAGTAGTACAAACCATACGAATTAGTACGGAAGGTGTATCTTGGTTTAAATCCCTTACTTCTGCCTTATACTATAAAATAATTAACAAATTATCGAAGGTACATATACAAGAAGGTGGCTCTGACTTTCGTTTACTAGATAAAGCAGTAGTTCAAAGTTTTCGCCGTTTTAAAGAACGAGCACGCTTTATTCGCGGTATGATTGGAGCCATTGGCTATAAACAGGTTTTAGTAGAATTTGTTGCTCCAAAACGTTATGCAGGGACATCAAAATTTTCTCTAGGTAGGATGATGCATTTTGCTTTAGACGGCATTACATCTTATTCTAAGTTGCCACTTCGTTTCGCCTTTTATATAGGGCTACTTTTCGCCTTGATTAGCTTTAGTGTTACGATGCATGTTATCTATATTAAACTATTTACACTAGAAGCAGTACCAGGCTGGGCAACGATTACAGCTAGTATTTTACTTTTAGGTGGCTTGCAATTACTTGGGTTAGGTATTATTGGTGAATATGTAGGTCGTATATTTGAAGAAGTAAAACAACGTCCTTTATACTTGGTACGGGCAGAATATAAACGGCAGAAGCAGGAATAAAAGAGCTTTTGCTATTTCTTTATATTTAATATGTAATAATGAGAAATAAAATTGTAACCGATGAGTTACATAAAACATAGTATAAAATATAGTATAAAATATGTAAAAAGATGAGATATGTGGCAGGATTTTTTAGAAATAAAGCGAATAATACAAAAGTGCAGTTTTATAAATGCCTAATCAAGGCACAGGACCGGGGGAACCACAGTTTTGGGGTGAAACGTGTAGGGCGGCTTTACCATTGCCTGAAAGTAGGGGGATCTCAACCCTAACCCGTCAGCTAACCTCGGAGGCTAGTGAGAGGGGTATGCATATTGATTAAGTTTTTTCGAGTGGTAGTGTTCTTACTAGTTTTAGTAAGTGCAGGAACTATAACCTGCGCTGCTGCAGCCTATCATCAAGGTGACCAAGGAGACGATATCGCTAACATTCAAGCACAATTGAATGCTCTTGGTTACAATGCTGGTAGTTCTGATGGAGATTTTGGCGAAATGACAGCAAACGCAGTAAAAGATTTTCAAAAAGACAGGGGCTTGGATGCTGATGGAGTGATTGGCATGCAGACATATCGTGCTCTTATGGGCAGAGAAATGCCAGTAAGCCGTGATAGTTCCAGTGCTATCATACGAAGAATCGTACAGACAGCATTGAATTATCAAGGCGTACCGTATGTATTTGGTGGCACGTCACCAAATGGTTTTGATTGTTCGGGCTTTACTCGATATGTATTTGCGCAAGCTGGAGTTTACTTGCCAAGAGCTGCTGATGAACAGTATGGAGTTGGACAGTCTGTATCGTACAGCCGTTTGCAACCTGGAGATACAGTGTTCTTTACTACGTATGAAGCCGGTGCGTCTCATTCTGGTATTTATGTGGGAAATGGAAAGTTTATTAGTGCTACTTCTAGCCGTGGTGTCGTGATCGATCGATTGGACAGCGGTTATTGGGGAGCACGTTACTTAGGAGCGCGCCGAGTCTTATAATGTGGTTTATAGGAGGCAAAATGCCTCCTTACTTTTATTTAGTATTTAAATTAGAAAAATAAAGTACAAGAAGACTAGGTATTGCCAGATAACTTAGGTGGTAATCCTGGATTTTTATTATCTATATAAAATTGGTATGAAATAGGTTATAGTGTCATTAGATAAGGTAGAACAAATAGGTATTCGATTTTTTGTTCTTCAAATATTATAGTAACTTTATTTTTTTGCCGTTCTAATAAGAATCTTATTATTTGTAAAAAAGGGAAAGATATATATGATATATGATGTAATGAAGAAATTAAAGGAAAAAGGTTATCGCATAACACCCCAGCGGCGTATCATTATGGAAAAAATAGTGCAGACTGCAGGTTTATTAACCGCAGATGAAATTTGGAATTTGGTGCGTCAAGAATATAGCGATATAGGCTTAGATACGATTTATCGAAATATTAATATGTTAACAGAGAATGGTGTGCTGATACCGATAACTGGAATGGGGAAAGAACGAACACGTTATGAATTGGCCCATGCAAATCATCATCATCATGTAGTTTGTGTGAAATGTGGTAAAGCCGTTTGTATTGATTACTGTCCAATTGATGATGAATTTATAAAACTGCTTAGAAAGAGTGGATATGAACTTATTCGTCATAATGTAGAGCTATTAGGTTTATGTTCAAATTGTAAAACTCTGTGAGGAGAATCGATAATGTGTGAAGTGAAACTGTCTGATATTCATTTTTCCTATAATACCAATGTTGCGATCGATAATATATCTCTAACTATTTCACAAGGTGATTTTGTTGCTGTTGTTGGTCCTAATGGAGCAGGAAAAAGTACGATGCTCAAGATTATAGCCGGGCTTATAAAGCCAACAAGAGGACAAGTTCAGATTGGTGGGAAAAATATATTTACAGCAAAGGGACACGGGTTAATTGGTTATGTTCCCCAGAACTATGGAAAAAATGCTCAAGGATTTCCTGCAACTGTAAAAGAGGTTGTTGCTTTAGGTCTAACTTTGGGAGCTGCTGCTGCGAAAAAAAATCATCAGGCTGCTAACCATATTACGAATCACATGATGGAATTGGTAGGTGTAGAGCAGCTACGTGATCGGCGTATTGGTGAGCTTTCAGGAGGGCAGCAGCAAAGAGTAATGGTAGCGATGGCGTTAGCTGCCAATCCACAATTATTGCTCTTAGATGAGCCTACTAGTGGAATTGATTATGAAGCTAGTGCCAGAATCTATGAATTATTAGGAACATTAAATAAAAATCTTGGTATTACAATTGTTATGGTATCCCATGATATTGAAAAAGCTGTATCATGGGCAAATAAAGTAGCATGTATTAATCGCAAACTTTGTTTTTTTGGTAGCAGCAAGGAGTTTGATGATACGCATGCCCAAGCACGACATTTGTGGTACTATACAGGGCAGTGAGGCGAAAATATGGAATTTTTTCAATATGACTTTATTCAAAGAGCATTGCTGGCAGGTTTAATTACAGGTATTGTATGTCCACTAATTGGCAGTTTTGTAGTGGTGCGTCGTCAATCTTTGATTGGAGACGGATTAGGGCATATTGCTTTTGCCGGCGTAACAGGTGGATATATGGTAGGGCTGTATCCAGTAATGGGAGCTTTGATTTTAACGATAGCTGGTGCAGTAGGAATTGAATTAGTTCGTAGAAGGCATACCGAGTTTGCTGATATGGGGTTAGCAATATTTTTTTATGCTGGAGCAGCGATGGCTATTATTTTCAGTACTATGACACGAATGCCAAGTACAGGATTATTAAGTTTTTTATTTGGCAGTATTATTACAGTATCACTAACGGATGTAATGACAATAGCTGGTGCTGGTACTTTAGTCTTAGTTATTGTTTATTTTTTATTTGACAAGCTAATGTTAATGTCTTTAGATGAAGATATTGCAAATGTGGCAGGCATCAATACCGGGATGATTAATATGCTATTTAGCATATTAACAGCGTTGGTTGTAGTTGTTGGTATGACGATAGTTGGAATTTTGCTCGTTAGCGCCTTGATGATCGTACCTGTGGCAACAGCCCATTTATTACGAGTGGGATTTAAGGCAACGATGGGATGGGCAGTAATTTTCTCGATGTTATCTGTATTCATTGGGTTAACATCATCATTCTACCTGGATATTGCTCCAGGCGGTACGATTGTCATGACAGCCATATTATTGTATATTATTATGACAATCATTAGACAATGTATCGCTTTCAAAGAAAGGCGAAAAGAGCAAATATTATCTTCTTTTGGGGATGAGTAGCATTACTAAATTAGCATATTGGTGTATAATGGGAAGCACTGCCAATGAAGAAATAATATTAAAGAGTGTATGAACGATGGCCACTTGTCCAGCAAAATCTGCTGTAAGACTAGTGGCTATTTTTGTGAGCACGCCAGTCATGGGGAAAAAAATAATAACGCCCAATACATTAAGAAGAATATGTGCTACAGCTAAGCGTTTAGCAGCTAAAGAGGCGGTAACTCCAACGATAAAAGATGATAAGCAGGAGCCAATATTATTACCATAGACTACATAAGTGGCTGTTGTTAAGTCGATGATACCATCACTGGCTAATACCATTAAAACTCCAGTAGCTGCGCTGCTAGATTGAAATAAAAGAGTAATAATAATGCCGCCGACAATGCCGTAAAGCGAATTTTCTTGAGATGCTAGTAAATAGTCAATGACAGTTGTAAATTCTGAGATATTGCTTAAGGCTTCTGATAAGATGCTCATACCAATAAACATACTTAATAAGCCTGAGATTGCCATACCAAAATAACGAAACTTCCGGCAAAGGATTGTGAACAGCAAAAAAAATAGAAATAAAGGAATGATGAGTTTTTCTGGCATTGCAATTGTCATTAATTGTACCGTTGAGCATGTTCCAATATTAGCACCTAAGATAATGCCTAAACCTTGATAAAATGATAAATATTGAGCATGAACTAAGCCTATAGTCAATAGAGATACGGCAGTACTGCTTTGCATGAAAGCCGCCGCTAAGGTGCCAACCAATAAGCCGCGTAAAGGTGTACTGGTTAGTTGCCCTAAGAAGGCTTGTAGCTTAGTCCATAATAATTTTTGAAGTCCAAAACGCATGAAAAAAATACCACCTAATAACAAGGTTATACCAATTAAAAGCAAAGCGATCATGACATACATTCCATTACCTCCATCTTGCATTATGCAATATAATGTATGATGATAAATGTAATTATAGAAATAAAGAATTTTTTCATATAAATAAAACCTCTTTGCCAAATTGGAGCAAAGAGGTTTTATTGTATGCGAGTATAGGCTATCAAAGTTGTTTATCTTAGACGGGCACGGGTATTTTATCCGATGACTAAACCGCTCTAAGACTCCCATCTTCTACAAGTGAGAGTTAAGAGCGGCTAAGTCCTAAGGATAAGTGCGACTAAGATTCAGGTGGAGTTGAAACTCCATCTGAATCAAGTCTTCTTTATGGGGAGTAAGCATAGATATTTATTGATATATTAGAAGAGGAGATCGTAATATGGAAAAAAAAATCGCTGAAAAATTAATTGTGAATGTAAATGATATTGTTGTTTATCCTAAAATGTATCATTATATGGTAAATCTATTAAAACAGCAGGAGGAATTAGAAAATAGAAAAATTATTATCCTTTGCATTGGTTCAGATCGATATATTGGTGATGCCCTTGGTCCTTTAGTAGGATCTTATTTAGTGGAACATACAATATGTACGGTGTACGGAAGTTTAGAGATGCCTGTTCATGCCGGTAATTTAGTAAAAGTGATTCAAAATATAAAAGAACAATATCATCAGCCGATTATTATTGCAGTTGATGCTTGTTTAGGCAAAAATGATGAAATTGGGAATATTGAAATATGGGAGGGCAGCTTAGAGGCTGGTATTGCCGTTGGTAATAAATTGCCATGCATCGGTACTATTTCTATTATTGGAGTGGTCAATGCCAGTGGATATCTAGGATATTTGGACTTGCAAAGCACCCCTTTGTCTATCGTTATGAAATTAAGTAAATGTATTGGCAAAATGCTGGGGGATGCAGTACATTCCATACAAAATCAATAAGAAAACGCAACCATTAAATGCTGTTATTCGGGGAAGAGTTTATCCCATAACATATAGATGATTATAAGAATGGTTGCTAGTAGTAGCTGAAGATCTCCAATATACGGTTCCATTATATCACTCTCCTTGTGCGATTATATGCTATATAGTCGTAAGGTGCAAGTCTTACAGAAAATAAAATTAATAGTTGTTCTGAAGATATACAAAAATTAACAGGCACAAGAATGACGATTATACCATACAATGAAGCAAGTGATTTGCGGGGGTGAAAAATTGATGTCTTTTTTTATGGCACTGGCGGTTTCTATTGTAAAAAGTCTTTCTGTGCTAGTTTCTTATGTAACCAATAACACATTTCCCTTGCCTCTTTCAGAAAAGGAAGAGCATATACAGCTGGAGCGGCTGAAGAACGGTGACGAAAATGCTAAGAATGTGTTAATTGAACGGAACCTAAGATTAGTAGCTCATATTGTTAAAAAGTTTGACAATACTGGAGAGGATACTGATGATTTAATTTCCATCGGTACAATAGGTCTAATAAAAGCAATTAATACGTTTGATGTTGCTAAAAAAATCCGTTTAGCAACCTATGCAGCGCGGTGTATTGAAAATGAAATATTAATGCATCTAAGAAGCACCCGGCGGACTCGTGCTGAAGTTAGTTTATATGATCCTATCGGCGTAGATAAGGAAGGAAATGAATTAACATTTTATATTTATCGGTATGAGATATAAAGGTTCGGCAATCATCGCGGTAAACGGGGGCGTAAGACCAATGTAAATGTGTCCCCTTTTTGCCATTTTTCTTTTCTGTATGTGGCATGTTCTAAAATTGATTTTAAGAATTTATTCTTTTCTTTAGGGTCATTGGATTTCTCATAGGTTTTTAAAACTTTTTCGATTTTAGGAATAATATCTTTTCTACTTTCTTCCTGTTGTATTTCCTTAGACAATGCAAATGCTGCTTTGTCTAAGTTTTTTTGTACAGTGGTAATTCTTTCCGAGAGCTTAGTTAATCTTTCCAGGTATGTAGCAGCATTATAAATTCCTTTTTCTAAGAGGTCATGTAAGTTATCTTTTTGCTGCTCTAATTCTTTCAGTTCTTTTTTGAGATTTTGATGGACTTTTTCTTTACTATTAACAGTATTACGCTGCTCTTTTGGTATAAAAATATCCCATTGAGTGCGATAGTCATTAAGCCATAGCTGTAAACCTTCGAGCAGTTTTTTCTCAACATATTCAAAGCGGCAGCTTTTATTAATACAATTCCTGTTGTAACACATTAAATGTGGAAACTGCTGATGCTGATAAGGTCGATAAATCATAGAACCGCCACATATATCACATTTAATTAATCCAGCCAGCGGATTCGTAACTCCATTCAGCAATTGATAGGGTGGATGATATTTTTTGGACAGCATATCTTGTACCTGCTCGAATTCTTCAAGGGTTATATATGGTTCATGACAATCATATATCCAGATTTGTTCTTCCCTGGGGCGATGCCTAGTTTCTCTGCCAGTGCGCGTTGTAGATTTCTTGGATGCTACTTTTTTCCAGGCGTTTACACCTGCGTAGGCTGGATTTTTTAAAATGGCTAGAACTGATGAAGCAGACCATTTTTTACCTGAATAAGACAGATATCCCATTTGATTTAGTTCATTAGCGATCTTGTTTGCTCCCATGTCAAGTTTATATGCTTTCCATATTAAGGATGTAGGTTCACGTTGTTCTGGATGTTTAATCAAGTATCTCTTACGATCTTTTTTCTCAATAAGGTATCCATATGGCGGAACTGCTCCAAGATAATTGCCTTCTTCGAGTGAGCGAATTCGACCGCCTTGTAAACGCCTGGTAATAATCTTCAACTCTTTGCGGGCCATAAAGGATTCAAACTCTGTGTATTCTTCATCCCATTCATTGTTTAAATCATATATTTTGCGTGGTGTTACGATCTTAGTCTGTGCTTGTTTAAAGGTTTCTATAATTAGGCCTTGATCCTGCATTTTGCCACGACCAAGACGATCGATGTCCATGCAAAAAACAGATTTCCATTTTCTTAATTCAATTTCCTTTAGTAGATTTAACATCTCAGGTCTATGAATGATACTTTCTCCAGAGACAACTTCTTCAAATATTTTGGTGATGGTTATACCGTGTTCTTTAGCTATTTTAAATAATGCTTTTTTGTGCTTGGCAAGTGTTTCACCATCGCCTCTTGCTTCTGCCTCTTGATCTTCTCTCGACTTGCGAAGATAGAAGCAAGAAGGCTCTAGGTCTTTATTATGCTGATTGCTCAAGTTAGCACCTTCTTTGTTGCCATATGGCTGTTAGTCGATCTTATAAACATATGACATTTGACAGTGATCTAGAATGGAAATATACTTATACCTAGGAAAATCTGACATTAGGGTAGTTGTGTAATTCTCCCCTACGATACGTTGTTAGGGGGGATTTATTTATAAGCAAGACCGTTTTATACATTGGAATTATACATTACAGATTTGGAGGCACAAGATGAAATATACAATAAAGTTAGTTTGGATTACAATGATGATCGTAATCATGGGACATGAATCCATGCCTGTGGCCTATGGAGAAATTAGGATGGATAATATAGAAAGGCTTCCAGAGTGGGAAATGAAGAAGAGCTCCCTTGGTGGTACACTTCTACTTTCTGATAGTCCTGAAATGGTAGAAAGTGATGGGATTTTGTATCAGGATAAAGTAGAAGGAAGTGTTCGTCTCTTTTTTTATCATGTAAACGCATCAAAGACGGCTAAGAAAATGGAAGTAGTTTTAGAGAACAAAGGTAAAGAAGTTGCTCATGTTAATGTAAGTAAGTTTAGTTTGGGCGGTCCAGGCTATGCCTGGCTTGCAGTAGGAAAAGAAACACAGATGTCATATTTTACTGGAGGAGCAGCGGAATATCAAATCGATATTCCGCCAGGCGGTGTAATACCCTTAGCAGCAGAAATAAGCGCTACAGCAGTTTTGCCTAATATGTTGATTAACGGTATCTATGACTTCACTGTTGACCGCCAAATCAATGTTAAAGTCATGATGCTGCCTTTATTTGAAGAGAGTGTTACATTTTCTAAAATAGCTCAAGTACTGCCTGCAGACCAGTGGCATTTGCGTGGTACATTTGAAGGAGCAAATCGAAAGCTTTACTCAGTGGATCCTTATAATCCAGTTCTATATAGAGCTGTGGGGATAACGCTGGCTGATAATGTGATCGATCCTTATTTGCAAGGGATTGACGCTATAGATGGAACAAAGGTCGTCAATTATGGAAATTACGGTGTAGTTTATGACATTAAACCCCCTGGGAAAAATACTCGGAGAATTTCCTATTATCTTGTACCGCTGGGTGGGTATTATGCTGGTGCTATAGGGATACACCATCCAGAGGTAAATTGGAGTCCTTTAGCAACACCGCGGGAAAAGATTCATTTTGAGGATAATAAATGGAAAGAGTTCTCGTTCTTAGGCACTTATGATAGCAGTGAGTCGTTATCATTTACTTTCAGCCCCCCAGGTGCATCAAATTTACCAGTGAAATTAGTTATTTTGTCGCAATGAGTTTAGTATATCAGGGGTTCTATCGGTTAAACAGAGCGAGTATCATTGCAAGATCCTACAATTAGTTTTTGGAGTTTGACAAAGACACAGCCTAGCCATTTATTGGAATCGTGCTGTGTCTTTTTGTTCGCTATTTATAATTTGTTTACTCAAAAAATGCATTTATGTAACCAAAAATTGAAAAATGTGATGATAATGACCGTTTATAGGGTCGTCCTTAGGTATCATCCTCATATATATAATCGAGGTGATGATTCTATGGAAGAAAAATATGATGCTACATATTGTCTGGAAAATACGATCGTTCATGTTGTTGCTCCTCCTTCTATGACGACAGCAGAAAAGGAAAGGGTGCTTCGTGAGCTTTATCGTCATGCATGGGATATTTGGAACTCGTTGCCAGTGGAGGAACGGCTGCGAATTAATGCTGAGTATGATAGAAAGTAACCAGCGAGAGCTAATTAAAAAAAATGGCAACATTAAGCATCATAGATGGGTATGATAATCCACATTATTTTGATAACTTCTTTAGCTGAAGAATCTTATAATACACCATATGTCCAGTTAGTACATAGACATATTCTATAATCATTGCTATGGACGTCCAAGCAAACACCAATAAGAAACATCGTAAAGCATGAATCTTCCGAATAAAAAAAATCTTTATCGTCAACACTATTATAAAGGATGGTGTTTATATGCCTGAAATAGAAGAAATTTTAAACAAGGTTGAAGAATTAAGGGAAAAATTAAATGAATTGGCTCAAAATAAAAATGAAAAACTTACAGATCCTAAGATCATTGCTGTCAGTAGGGAGCTAGACGTTTTGCTTAATACATATCATAAACTAATGACAAATAAAATGATAAAGTTTAGAAGCAAATAAATTGATTTTACTGAATTTTTTATTTATTAAAGGAAAAAAAACATATTTGCAGAAGTTCTATAAAATAGAATAAAAACCTAAACAATGAAGTCATAAAGATGACTTTTACATAAAGTAAAGAATATTAGGGGGAGAAGAAGACATGGAACATGTAGTTAGCATTGCAAATACCTTAACGTCAATATTTAGTGGATGGCAGAGTAAAAAAGAAGATCATCTCATGGCGTATCTAAATACATATTTATTTTTTCCACAATGTGAAAAATTTATCATTAACAGTATTAATGAGTTACAAAGTGGGAATACAAAAGGATTGGAGCGAATTTATAAGGAGCTAATGCAACAAGGTGATGTCACCTTAGCTCAAAGTGTAGATTCTTTGGTAAGTGGGAAATTTACTGTATCGAAAGAATCATGTATGTTGTTAGAGTCATATGTTAAGAGTGAAACTTTTTATAAAGAGGTAGAGAAAACATTAGTGAATCATTGATGCTAACAGTGATACGAAAGTCGCCTAGATAAAGGTATATAACCTACATAATCGTATCCCTTGCAATAGGAAAAGGCTCCTATCAAATTTTATGAAGATAGGAGCTTTTTGATTGATGAGTTTAAAATCGTTACCCTGAATTTAGTCGATTGTATTCAGAAAATAATTTAATATTTTCACTTATTGTCACCAAATTGTAACAAAAATATTGTATAATTATTTAAGAATAAAATGAGAGGAGTAATTGAATAAAATTCTTGTAAAACTAATTAGTGTTATAGTTGGTATAACATGAGAACAGAAAATATTCTGTAAGGTGAATGACACTTCATTTCGGCGCTCAATATTGCTAAGGCTATTAACCAAATTACTGAAGTTGGCGAGAGACGCTTTGACAAAAACATACATATGGGATATGCACTGATCTATGTAAGTCAGATGATTAATCATTCAGTTACTTATTGAACAAATCATCATAAATTATTTAAAAAAGTCATTCTAATGACGGAAAAGAGGACCAGCGATGAAAATCATCAGCAAACAATTGAAAAATATCTTCCTAGGAGCTTTCTTACTCTTGAGCATAGTAACAATTGCTCAACCGAGTACAACGTATGCCGCCTCAAAGAGCAATGTTTCTCAAGTTGGAGTAGTGAATTATCAACTGCTAGTCCAACAGCATCCTGATGCAGCTAAATCCCAAGAAACAATGAATGCTGCAGTTGTGCAAGCAAAAAGCGATTTAGATTCCAAATCAGTCAATATGAACGACCAAGAGAAACAAGCGTATTATCAACAGCTTCAGCAAGGTCTTGCAATTAAAGAGAAAGAGCTGTTGGGAGCCCTGCAAAATAAAGTAGATGCCGCCATTGCAGCAATTGCTAAAGCTAAAGGTTTAGCAACTATAGTGGATAAAGGCAGTGTTGTTTATGGTGGGCAGGATATAACTGATGATGTAATGAAAAAGATTACAGGTAAATAATGGTGGCTTTTGCGGTTTCACTAATGCCTGATCATAGCTTGCTTAGCGAGTGATGTAAATAGCATGAAAAACAAAGAGCCTATTGCGGTAGAAAAAACGCGATAGGCTCTTTGTTTTTTACAAAAAGGATACTCATTATAAATGATGAGTCTAAGTCTACATCATAAACTAGTATTAAAATGGATTTTTAAAACCCTACTCCTGATGTACAGGGGCACGTTGTAATCAATGTTCAAACGTTGGTGGTCCTGACTCTAGAAGTAATACAAATGTAGATAATCTGTAACAATATTGTTACATTTGTATTGTATAATAAAATTATATAAATGACTAAATTCAGCCCTTAATTTCAGACACAGACTTATAATAGGTATGAATCAGTTATCGCACTTCATCAAGCTTAGAGCATGAGTCTATGATTCATGCATACATCTATCTCATATTTTAATGAGATTAAAGTTGCGAAGGCAGCTGATAGAGTAAATGCTTGAGAAAAAATTAGGTCGTTTATAGATTATACTAATAAATAGGAGTGATTTCTTATGAATAATGTAGTTAAAAAAATGGTTATTTTCTCAATGATAGGCATAATTCAGATTGGCTCTAGCGCATCACTATTAGAAGCTTCACCATTACATAATGAACTAACCCCGCAGCAACAAGGAGGAGATCGGCATGATCGACATGACCAAGATCAAGATCGTCGTGAACGAGAACGTATTGAAAATGAACGGCATGAACGTGAAATGAAAAGGCGCCCAAATGAAAATGATCGAGAATGGCATGAACGTCAGCGCCACGAAAATGAACGGCATGAAGAAAATCTGAGACGGATTGCTCATGATATTTTAGAGCTAATTCTTGATAAATAAGAATATTTTCTGATTAAAAGTAATGAAAATTTTATAAACAGATAATATGATAAAGGAAATGAAATTACATTAATTGATGTTTTAGGAACAGCACCTGATGTAGTAGCTGAGGCGGTAGAAACGCAATGTGAACATGAACGATTGAATAAACAAATTAATCGCTTGAGCAGCAGAGAAAAATGGGTATTGGAAATGCGGTTTGGTATGCCTAATGGTAATCGAAAAACTCAGAGAGACATCGCAAGGATGCTGGGAATTTCTCGATCCTATGTCTCGCGAATTGAGAAACATAGGATACTAATGACAAAAAAATTAATGACCTAGGTACCAATCAAGATGATTCTTAGTTTTTGTTACATAAACAGTATAGTGAAGTTTTAATAAAATATCACGTTTCGTTTGAAATGTAGTATTAGCCATGATCTGGTCAGCGGTTATATTTGATGTTTCTACGAAAAAATCTGTTTTTTTACCCGAGATAGTCGCTAGAGCGGTTGCTGTTGCGACTATCTCTTTTTGTACCTCTTGTAACTCTTTTTCTGCAATGGTGCTATCGATAACATTGTCTCGAAACCAACGCATAATAGCAGAGCGTTTTTGGGATAACTCGTCATAATAGGAAGTCATACGTTCTATTTGTTTGGTAGTGGTGTCTATTTTTTTTACATTAGGTATATATAATGCGATATCGTGATCATCTTTTATAAAAGAGCATAAAGCTTTCCAAACAGATTCTTCAATTAAAGAAGCTGGAATATGCATTGTAGTGCACTTATCTGTTTTTAGATACCAATTCTCCATATTTTTATTGCACACATAATATTTATACTCAATCCCTTTTTGCACACGACAAACGCCTGTCATAGAGCGGTTGCAGCACCCGCACTTTATAATACCACGCAGTAAATAGTCGCGTTTGGTATTACGTGTAGCAAGGAATTTATTCTTAGTAAGTACTTTCTGAGCTGCCTCCCATAGCTCCTTTGTTACAATTGCAGGAACTTGTATGGGGATCCACTCTTCTTTGGGACGAGGGATTATTTTTGTTTTGTATTGACTCATTTTCTTTCCATAATGCTTAAAAGACCATTTTGTCCCTGCGTACATTTCATTTATGAGAATTCGATGGATATTTGAAAGGGTAAAAGGCTTATACTTCCGATTTACGATTCCCATACTTTTAAATTCCAGCATAATATCTCGCAGACTGTATTGTTTGTTACCACAGAGATTATACATTAATTTGATGATATTTGCTTCTGCTTCATTAATGATATACATACTATTTTCTTTATCATAATCATAGCCAAAAGCTTTGTCATTAAATACAAGCTTACCAGAAAGAGCTTTTGTTCTTTTTCCTCTCATAGTACGTTCGCGAATCTTTGCTTTTTCAAATGCAGATATGGCACCGCGAATAGAAAAGAAGAGACGTCCTTCAGGAGAGGCATCATAATCATGAGTAATAAAAATCAACTTGGTATCGGCCTTTTCCATCTCATCGGCTAAGAGTAATTGATTGGTAAGATTACGGCTTAATCGATCAGGATCGTAGATTACAATATATTCAATGCGTTTATTTCGTATATCTTCTCGTAAGCGATCTAGAGCGGGACGCTCTAAATACTCGCCGCTATAACCATCATCAATATACTCTTCTATCTGAAGTGCATTCATCGATAGTAAACGGCTGCGGCAAGAAGATACTTGATCTGTTAGTGAATAGCCTTCTACTTGCTCAAGTGTTGAGACTCTGGCATAAATTGCGTTCATCATAACACTCCTATAATTTAAATTTGGGATATGACTTACTAATCCTATTTATATGTACACGATTTTTTTTCTTTTATGAATCTTTATCGTAAGGGAAGAGTGGTTTTAAATAAAGCAGCTACTGAAGGAGAATATTTCAGTAGCTGCTTTATTTTGCTGGTTTACGTTGTTGATGGGGTCTCTTTTGGATTTCTCAAGTAGCTATAGTAATGTTGGAAAAGCCGTAAAGCATAGATTGTGTGGGAGGTGTGGGAAATGAATGAAGAGAAAAAAGGAAAGTATATAGTCCGGTGGCATGGTGTTAAAGATGAAAATGATAGGATGTATTCTCCAGATCAATTGCCAAAAGACATGGTAGATTTAATTATAGATATAATTTTAGAAGAAACGGCGATCACTAGAAGCAATTGCGATATTAATTAATTTTTCAAAGAAGAAATGGGTCGATATAAGTTCTAAGAGCTTTTTCTTTCATGAATAAACAGTGCAAGATGAACTGCTAATGCACCGCAAAGTATAAAGGGAGTTATAAAAGCGATTGATGTTAAAGCCTCATCTAGAACGACAAAATCCATTAATTATTTACCTCCAAAAAATCAAGATAAGACAGTATATGCTTAAGTCTCGAAAAAGTTTCATATTCAAAAAAAGAAAAAACCACGTTTTTTTGACGTGGTTGCAAAAGATAGGATTTGATCGTTTAGGAATTTAACAATTGGAAGAAAAATCATCCGATGAGAAGCAGAATAATAAGATGATTATAATGATAATGACAACCCAATTACCACCACGTCCGTTGCCGTTCCCGCCAAAACCGAACCCCATAAGTATTTCTCCTTCTAGTAATTTATTCTTATGACGTAATGTATTGTATGCTGCTTAAACACAGGAGGTACTAATGCTGTTATAGAACATTCTTATAATAAGAAAGGGTAGATGTTTTTGCTTGGAATGGGTATATTTCACTTAGAATTGGCGCAATTGAGCTGCTATTCTCATAGGATAATACAAAGGAGATGATTAGATGAAGAAGACAACGAAACCACCCCATAAAACACAGGATGTCTCTTCTAAACAAGGCGAAAAAGGGAAAACAAAGGCCTCATGGCCAAGTTCCAAAGTAAATACAACATCTTCAGCAAAGCCTAGACAACCTGAAAAATAAGTAATAGGGCGACACCTTGGAGGTGCCGTCTTCTTTGTGATCCATTTGGATATATCTTTATCATTTGAGTCTCGTGTATTGAGAAGAAAGCCATCGGTAAATTAGGCAAAAGTCTATCAGCAGAGGATAGCTAATACATTGAAAAGTAAGAATTAAAAAAATTCACTCTTAGAGCCTTATTTAGAAAATCAAGGCTCTAAGAGTGAATTGGTTATTAAAAAGTTTACAAAGAAAAATGGGCATGTATTTCTTTTAGCTTGTTCGTTATGTTAAAAATGCAGGAAAATAACATCTTTTGCTGAAACCTTAACTAAAATAGTAGGAGGCGAGAGATTATGCCTAAACAAGAAACTCTTAAGACCTGTACAAAATGCCATCTGGGTAAAATGCATAAGATTAGTCTTAATGAAAGTTTTACTGATGATTGGAAATGTGATGAGTGTGGTTACACGGAAAGTAAAAGTCCTTTGATATTATTATAAAAAATCAAACCGATAAGAAATAAATATATATTTAAGAAATATGATACAAGCACTTATGAATATTGAATCGCTAAAGGAGAAGAGATATGTTCGCACTAAATTTTTTATCGCCTCATAATGAAAAATTATTGATGAATCGCAAAAAAAACGTTACGATTCGACTAGGGGATATTAGAGACACTTATCCGGAAAATTCTGTAGTTTGGCTTACTGTAGGAAAAAAGAATAGTGCCAAAAGAAGAATATATACAGCAATTATTGATAAAGCAATCACCAAGAAATTTTCGGAACTTACTACACAGGATCTAAGCCAGCAAAATCCTGATATAAAAACGGTAGAAGAACTAATCAACTTTTTTGAAATTATCTATGAAAAAACAATACATATTGAAGATACAGTAACAGTAATTTATTTTTCTGAAATTATTAAAGAATAATAAGAAAAGAAATCCTATTCACTTTACATTAGCGAATAGGATTTCTTTTCTTAAGAATGGATCGTTTGAAAGATTTGAGTAATTTGCTCGCCGATCATAGATGAAAAGGTATCAAGGACTGATAAAGCTTCTGTGCCATCAGGTTTAGTTAAGGATTTATCAACAATACATGAGTTAGTTGCTGATGAAAAGGCCTTAAGATCCAAAGAAACATCTAGAGGATGAATGGTAAAAAGCATAACATAATTAACATGAGCTGCACTTGCGTATGTAGATAATAAATCAGGGGTAGCTGATGCCGTATTGGTAATGCCAGAACGGGTAAGATCACGTAATACAGCATTTCCTGATTGTACTTCACTACCCAGAAATAAAGCATTAATTTTAAAACGAATCACTTCATTCAGTGCTTTGGTGAGAAAATCAGTTCCGGGGACATAGTAGCCTGAGGTGTCAACATATAGAGCAACAGCAATCATTGCATTATCATCAGGAGATGCTAAGCATAATGATACATTCAGTAGAAATATAATTAAAAAGAATAGGATTGATTTTTTTAACATGATAACACCTCAATTTACTCAAAATCGCCAATTCACGAGGAATATTATAACATATTCCCGTATTCTTAGATATATTTATAGACGATAAAAATGTAATTCTAATAATTGAAGAAATATCATCATGCTTTTTACTGGTTGAGCATCAGGAAAAATGTTATAATAACCTGTAATGCTGCAATAACTGTTTGTGGAAGCTATGCTTTAAAGGAGAATTTTATACTTAATGAAAAAAAACGTGTATGATCAGGTACAAATTTTTTATGATGAAGCCATTGTGTGGGAACCTATTATTCAGCAAGAATGGGTAGAAGGATTCTTACGCCAAAAGGCTTGGCAAGGAATTAGCGATGATAAGCTTAAAGATACATGGCACCAAATACAATTTTTCATTCTTTATTTAACTCATTTTAACAATGAGAACTTAGATGAAATCAGTTTGGAAGAATATAGTTTTATTGTTAAATGGTTAAGTGAAAATATAAGTGGTTTCAAAATAACATTAAAATCAGTTCGTCATTTTTTCAGTATTCTTATTGAATTTTATACGTATTTATATACAAAAAAAATGATCATAAATCTAGATGAAATCAAAAAAGCAGCACACGAAATCAGCGGGGGCAAAAAAATAAATATTCTTAAGTCTCAATCTATTATAGAAGGATTAAAGAATATGGAAGATGTTAATGAGCATTTTGATGATAAAGTCCTTTTTGGTATCGTTATTGGTGAAGCCGTCGAGAGCCTAATGCTTAAACTGGGGAAATATTTTCAACAACAAGAGTTTACGGAAGATTTTGAACGTGCTTTATATTTATACACAGGCCCTTTTGATAATGCAGCAGAAGAAGTTGAAGAGGATTTTTGGTTAGGATTTTGGGATTATTTTTTATTTGATTATCATTTATTAGAAAATGATTTGAAGCCCTTAGAATATTTTAATACCACCTGCGGTGAACGTCTTACTCCAGATGAATATAAAATTTTACAAAGCTTATTAGGATCTAGCTTTACAGTTTTTTATATAAACAGAATTATAAGTCAGGATTTGGTGGAATGTATTAATTTGTTTACCAACGAGACATTCCAATTACCAACACCTGATTTTAATTATAAAATATTGAAAAATTTATTGTTTTTTGGACATATTTTTTCTCAAGGTTTAGTAATGATTAATTATGTAACAAGCTTGGAAGTCAGTATAAATCTTAGAAAACGCATTAAAGATGAAGTAATGCGGCAAAAAGAAATATTTATGATACAAGAGCCAAAAGCTACTTTAGCAGATTTTTTTAAGCGGCATGCGCTTGTTGTTCGACATACAATCAATATTCTAGTTACCCTTGCTAAAGTCAACGTGACACCCTTGAGTCAATTAGAACGTAGTTATCCGATCATTAAGGAAAAGCGCATGGCAAAGGAGTCGGTAACGAGTTTATTGCATAATTTAGTAGTCGAATATGGACTTTCTCGCTTTGATGAACGGTTGCTTGAAAAAATGTGGTATGATTTTTGTCAATTGAGCGTTGTTAATGTGCGTAAACCTGAAAATTGGGCAATTGGGTTACTTTTAGCTTACGCCCAAATTAATGGCGTTATTAACATTGCTCTGGACCAAGTTGTAGAAAAGAAGGGCATTTCACTAGCCAGTATCTATAAAACAAGGACGCAATTATTTGAGGTATTGCAGTTGGAAAATTTTGATCCACGCTATTTAAGTGAGGATGGATTTGTAATTTGTTTATTTGCAGAATAATATAGGTAGCGAATTCAATACCAATAGCAGAGGTGGAATCTTTGCTATGCTAGGAGGTAATCATGAAATGTAGCGTTTGTGGAGTTGCAATACAGCCAGATGAGCAGCTATGTTCTAAATGCAGCGAGTTAGAAAGTAAAGTTCAAATACTGACTCCAGAGGAAAAACAGGATTTTGCGGGTCTTACTATTGAGCAAGATCAAGAAAAGCAATCTGCAGGATATAATGATTATCGTGAGAACCAGCGAATTTATGTAAAACATGTAAATTTCAATATGAGGCAGACGGGTATGCTTACGAAAATAATCTTTGGTATCATTATTGTGGGATTATTAATTGTTGCGCTACCTATTGCACTCTTTATTATCAGTATAGTAATGTTCACCTTATATTTTATGCGTAAATAAAGAAGACTTGATTCAGATGGAGTTTTAACTCCACCTGAATCTTAGTCGCACTTATCCTTAGGACTTAGCCGCTCTTAACTCCCACTGGTATAAGTGAGCCTTGGATTCGAGAATCCTTAGAGCGGTTTAGTCATTGGATAAAATGTTTCTATGAACGATATGACATATAGCGCAAAAAAGCTAGAGATTCTAATAAGTTGCAACTTATTAGAATCTCTAGCTTTTTTGTATGTGTTCAAGCGACTTTAAGACTCGGATACGATTCATACTAGAGCTGAACTCAGTACTGCTTTATTTGTGCAATAATCTTTCTTTTATTTGCTGATAGTTCATAGTAAAATATACTCCATTTTGAGCTTCGCGATGATCGAAACCATAAGCTCTTCGACTTATGGCCAAGACGGGAGGTGCTTGGATTCTTTTGGCAACAGCCATACCAGTATAGAGTTTCCACCACTTTTCTAAATCGTTAATAAACTCTTGAGAAGTGGGAAACAAAGTAGCTACGAGACCTGATTGACAACCAATTTTTTCTTCCAGCACACCTTGCTCGTACCAAAGGAGTATATCTTCAGGAGTTCTGCGATTCCAATGTTCCATAAAAGCTCTGAATAGATAATCATGATAAGGATAAATAATGGGATCTCCTTTACCTTCATCAACAGATTGATCAAAAGAAAGCTCGGCACTGGGAACAAGATTGATGATTTCTTGAGGAATTACTTCCTTCTTGTAGACTTCATTGTTTAAAAAGCGGGCTAATTCATAGATTTGATATTTCCAGAGGTCCGATAAAGCAGCAAAAAATCCCCCCAGATCTCCATAGAGAGTGGAGTAACCAACTGTCATTTCACTTTTATTAGCATTGCAGGTAAAGCCAGCTCCAAAAGCAGCAGCAACACCTGCCAACACACGAGAAGAGCGGTCACGAGCCTGAATATTTTCGAGGACAAAAGGGCTTATTACTAAACTTTGTTTTTCTCCTCCCTTCAGATCAACAATAGGACTATTGCTAAGTTGCTGTATCGTGTCATCAACAACTTTTTGTATTGGTATGATCGTGTAGAGGCAACCTAGATTTTGTGCTAATTCTGCAGATAAATCCTGTGTTGTTTTTGAATTAAATATGCTAGGCATATTTACTAGTAAGACATTTTCTGGTCCGAGGATTTTCGTGTAAAGAGCTGCACTGACAGCTGAATCAATACCCCCAGAGGAACCAATGACTACTTTTTTTAATCCAATTGAATTTAAAAAAGACTTTGTACCATACGCAATGCTTTGATAAATAGTACGAATGCTCCGATCATCATTTGGGATGGCAGAGGATGAGCATGTTACATTGTCTGCTGTAAGGTGTAAGTCAATACATGTTAAGGCAGAAGAAAAACTGGGGCAATATTCAATAATATCACCTTTATGATTATAGACCGTACTGCATCCATCAAAGGTATAAATCGTTTTTCCGTTATTTTGTATGCCTATATTATTGACATACACCAAAGGGGCATTTACGCTTTTCGCTTGAGCGGAGAAAATTCGGTTACGTTTGTTGTTTTTACCAATGGTGTAAGGCGAACTTGAGATATTGACAAATAAATCAACAGGACCATTTTGCTGAAGGACAGTGATTGGCTTTACGGCATAATCATCACTCCAACCATCTTCACAGAGTAAACATCCAAGATTGAGTTTTTTATTGTCGATATCGATAGTTACAGGTTGTAAAAGCTGACTCACATTTAACTCTAATTCAATTGCCAGCTTACGTAAACTGTAAAAATGACGTGAATCATCAAATTCCCGATAATTAGGTTGTAGTGTTTTAATGCGAAAGGGATAGGGGAAATTATCATTACCTAGAAGTCTGCCTTGATATGCGATAAAACATGCATTATATTTGCGAATTCGACCATCATCATTTACTCTCGTCCAATCCACGGCAATATTGCCAAAAATAATAAAAATATCGCTAGAGGCTGCAATAATTTGTTGACCATAGGTTTCGCAATCCTTTAAGAAGGTAAGTTGCTCCCATGTATCGCCCAAGAAATAACCTGGGATGGACATTTCAGGGAATATAATCATTTGGGAGTGCTGCTGACGAGCTTGATGAATTTGAGTGAGCATCGTTCTAGTATTGATATCTGGTCTGCCAGGAATAATTTCGATTTGTGCTAATGCTATTTTAAGCAAAGTTAGATCACCTCTTCTTTTTAAGTTGCCTATAGTTAAGTGATTCACGATACAGAATACAGTTTTTAAAAATCTCATTTTGTAAGGTATAGTAATTCTATATTAGACAGTGATATCCTGCCCAAATATAGGAAAAGGGAGAAGCTTAAGATGATTTTTAAAGAAATATTTAAAAGTAAAGGCAGAATACTATATAAATAAGCAGGATTTTTGTACAACTATTTATAATTTATAATAGTAAATAAGCATAGGTTTTAGAAGAATATAGTTGTAAGTGAAAATGCTAAGTCTTATGCTTCAATTCAAGGCTTGTCATGGATCTGTTTTTCTTTTAAATACATTTTCTATCGTTATTGACAAGTAGAATTAAGAATACTATACTGTGTAAAATGTGAAATTTTTAATACCTAAAAAATATAGTAAATATATAATATACTTTACTGTATTGAGTGAATGAGGGAGATCTTTTGAAGAAAACGAATGCTGCTCGTATTTTAGATGGATTAAAGATTAGTTATGAATTACGTGAATACAAAGTAGATGAGAGTGATCTAGGAGCGGAAAATGTTGCAAAAAAAATAGAAGTTCCGTTAAGGCAGGTTTTTAAAACATTAGTCGTTAGTGGTGATAAAACAGGAGTAATCATGGCTTGCATACCGGGTGGTGCTGAGCTTAATTTAAAAGCATTGGCTGCGATTAGTGAAAATAAAAAAGTGGAGATGGCTCCTTTAAAAGATGTGCAAAAATTGACTGGATATATTCGAGGTGGTGTTTCGCCTTTGGGAGGGAAAAAACAGTATCCAATTTATATTGATAATAGTATGATAAAATGGTCGTATATAGCGATTAGTGCCGGAGTTAGAGGGTGTCAAATGTTGGTGTCTCCTAATGATTTAGTATCTGCAACAAAGGGCGAATTATGTGATATCGCTCGTGATATGGAGTAGTAATAATTTGTTTATTTTTCGCATGGAGGCGTATTATGAAGTTTGATATTCATGACAATGTAAAAACTGTTAATCCTAAATGTACTTTAGGCTATTTAGTAATTCGTAATATTGTAGTACATGGCACACCTCCTTCTTTGGCCCAAGAGTTTTTTCATTTACAAGTGGAGGCTGCTAAATTTTATAACATAGAGGAATTAATGGATATTCCTCCCATACTTGGTGTGAGGAGTATATATAAAAAAGTGGAATTTAATCCTTTAAGGCATAATGCTTTTTCAGAAGGTGTAGTCCGTCGTGTGATACAAAGAAAAGGATCTGATTATGTAAATAGTGCTGTGATGATCAATCAATATTGTGCGATCAAGTTTTTGTTGCCATTTGGTTTATATGATTTAGACAAGATTGATGGAGATATACGTTATGAATTGGGGGTAAAGGGAGTTTTGGTAAATCTGGATGGCAATCCTGTTGCTGGAGATGAAATACCATTTTTAGTCGACGCCAAAGGAGCATTTGGCAATTTTAGTTCCGATGCTTTTCGTACGAAGGTAACATTGGCAACGCGTAATATTTTGGTCGTAGTATACGCAGATGAAGAAGTAGAGACGGATGAACTTAACAATATACTTGACTTTACAAAGAATATGATTCTTTGCAATGATGGTGGAACTGTGGAGAAACAAGGGATTATTAAAGTATAAAAGATGATATGAGTAAATAAAAAAAGGCTTTGCTTTAGAGGAAAGGGAGTTTGTTTATGTATTGTAGTACTCGTGGAAGTAATGATATATTATCTGCGGCTGAGGCCATAAAAAGAGGAATTGCTGCTGATGGTGGATTATTTGTGCCTACTGTTCTGCCGAAAATTGATGACAAGTGGCTAGCTAAACTGGTAAATCTCGACTATAAGGAGCGAGCATTTGAAGTTTTAGGCCTATTTTTAACTGATTATAGTGAGGAAGAACTAAAAAACTGTATTGTTGCTGCTTATACTACTGAGAAGTTTGATGATGCCGCTATTGCGCCTGTTGCAGCGATTGATCATAATACTTTTGTACTTGAATTGTGGCATGGGCCAACGAGTGCTTTCAAAGATATGGCATTACAAATCTTACCTCATTTAATGTCCAAAGCTTTGAGTAAAACCCAGGAAGAAGCTGAAATCGTAATATTAACGGCAACATCGGGTGATACCGGAAAGGCAGCTTTAGAAGGATTTGCTAATGTTGATCAAATTAAAATAATTGTTTTTTATCCGGAGGAAGGGGTTAGTCCTATTCAACGTTTGCAGATGGTTACTCAACAGGGGGGGAATGTTTCTGTTGTGGCTGTCAGAGGAAACTTTGATGATACCCAGACTGGTGTAAAAAATATTTTTAATGATCCCTCCTTTAATGAGAATTTAGCTGCAAAAGGCTTTCAGCTATCATCAGCTAATTCAATTAATTGGGGGCGATTAGCACCACAAATTGTATATTACTTTAGTGCGTATGCTGATTTGTTGGCTAAAGGTCACTTGCAATTAGGGGAAGCCGTGAATTTTGTCGTACCTACTGGGAATTTCGGTAATCTATTAGCAGGTTATTATGCAAAAACAATGGGGCTGCCCATTAGAAAACTAATTTGTGCATCCAATAGCAATAATGTATTAACCGAATTCCTTGATCAAGGAATTTATAATAAATTGCGTACTTTTCATAAAACTCTGTCTCCTTCTATGGATATCTTGATTTCTAGTAACTTAGAGCGTTTGCTGTATCACATTACAAATGCTGACACCGTACAAATCAAGAATTGGATGGAAGAACTTAATCGTAATGGACAATATTGTGTAGACGAAAGGTATTTAGAGAGTATTAAGGATATTTTCTGGGCGGATTGGGTGGATGATGTAAAAACGTTAGAAAAGATTACAGAGGTTTTCAAAAAATATCAGTATGTTGCTGATCCCCACACAGCAGTAGCTTGGCAAGTAGGAGAGCGATATCGCCAACAAACAGGAGATATGACGCTGCAAGTTATTGTATCCACTGCCAGTCCGTTTAAGTTTAATGAGAGTGTGTTAGATGCAATTAGGGATTCGAAGAATAGTGATATAAATGATGAATTTTCTATGCTATATGAATTGTCTCAGGTAAGTTGCTGGTCTATACCTCCAGCATTAGCAGCCTTGGAAAAAGCTCCTGTTTGCCATAATATAGTATGCGATAAAGAAGAAATGTCTCTTGTAATAAACGATATATTAGAAAAGAATAAAGGCTAAAGAGTATCTATCTACAAAAGAGTATCTATCTACAATGGAAGCGCTTTTTTAAATTCATGCTAGTACATTACGTCATTTAAAACAGTGGATAAGTTTGCAAGGATTTTTTCGATCAGCGAGGGGAGGATCCGACCAAGGTGACGATAACGAAGGCAGGGCGGAAAAAGACTGTAAAATTATCATTGCTTTTAGGTGACGCAATGTACTAGAGTAAGGAGCGACTAAATTCCGGATAGATGGGACTTATATAAGATGAAGTAAAACTTCCTTTGATGTTAAGTTGATCTTAGTATAAAGAGTAGCAGTCATGTTATTTGGGCGAAGTCCTGGTACAACGCAAAATAAAATAACATAGCTGCTATTCTTTATTAAATTGTTGATTTCTTATGAATTATTTTTATCACAGAGAATAACAATAGAAAGTTATCCATATATTGTTATGGATAAAATAGTTTTTTATTATGTGAAAATAATTACATATGAGGGGGAGTATATCATGAAAAGCAGTAACATATTGCAAAGTGCAGCTCAAGTCCAGTGGAATTTAACACCAACAGAGTTAGTTGAATTTTCCTTAAGGCGAAAAGAAGGAATATTAACTGAGAAGGGTGCTTTACGGGTATCAACAGGTAAGTATACAGGGAGATCTCCTAATGACAAATTTATTGTAGATTCACCATCCGTACATGATGATATAGACTGGAAAAATAATCGTGCATTTACCGTAGAGCAGTTTGAAAAATTATATAATCGTATGCTAGCTTATATGGCAAATCGTGAACTGTTTGTGTTTGATGGATTTGCCGGAGCTGATGATAACTATCATACCAGTGTAAGATTTATTAATGAGTTTGCTTGGCAAAATCTATTTATTCATCAATTATTAGTACGCCAAGATCAAATCAATCCAGATTTTAACCATGAGTTTCTCATTTGTTGTATGCCTGGATTTAAAGCTGTTCCAGATATTGACGCAACTAACTCCGAAGCATTTATAGTGATTAATTTTGAACAAAAAATGATTATAATTGGTGGGACCCATTATGCGGGGGAAATGAAAAAATCGATTTTTTCTGTTATGAATTACTTACTGCCTCGTCAGGGAATTTTGTCAATGCATTGTTCGGCTAATATGGGGAATGGTGGGAAAACCGCATTGTTCTTTGGCTTAAGTGGTACAGGTAAGACGACGTTATCTGCAGATCCCAATCGACAGCTCATTGGTGATGATGAGCATGGATGGAGTGATAGTGGCATATTTAATATTGAGGGCGGGTGTTATGCAAAGTGTATTGGTTTGCGCCATGAAACAGAGCCGCAAATTTGGGATGCTATAAAATTTGGCGCTGTGCTGGAAAACGCTATCATGGATGATAAAAGCAGAATCGTGGATTTTGACGATCAAGCCATTACGGAAAATACTCGGGTTGCATATCCTGTAAATTTTATTCCTAATGCCCGTATTCCAGGTTTAGGCGGTCATCCGAAAACCGTTGTATTCCTAACAGCCGATGCCTTTGGTGTTTTGCCGCCGATTTCTAAATTGAATAAAGAACAGGCTATGTATCACTTTTTATCAGGTTATACTAGTAAATTAGCTGGTACAGAATTGGGGATTACAAAGCCGGAAGCTACTTTTTCAGCCTGCTTTGGTGCACCTTTTTTACCATTATCCCCCTTGACATATGCGAATCTTTTAGGAGAAAAGTTGGAAAAGCATAATACAAATGTGTTTCTTATTAATACAGGCTGGTCAGGTGGACCCTATGGAATAGGCAGTCGCATGAAATTATCATATACTAGGGCTATGGTTACGGCGGCGATTGAGGGACAACTGGATGAGATTGGGTATGAACTTGACCCTATTTTTAATGTACATATCCCTACGGCATGTCCAGGAGTACCAACCGAACTTCTTAAACCCATTTATACTTGGCAGGATAAAGAAGCTTACCTTTCCAAGGCAAAGGAATTGGCTCAACTATTTAATAAGAATATTTTGAAATTCGGCAGTTCTATACCATCAGAGGTGATTAGCGCTGGACCGACTGTTTGAAGCTAAATTTGTAAGAAAATGGTCTGAAATATTATTTCAGACCATTTTCTTGATCTTGAGGTTCGGTAGTGTCTGCTGAAGCTCAAGAACAGGTGCAAACAAGTCCCCCATTGTCTGAACTCTTTCTAATACTTGATCGGTAGTGAAAGAGAGTAGATCAGGAGCTTGTTGTAGATACGCTGCTTCTACTTCTTCCCAAGTCACTGGAGTAGATACGGTAGGGTACTTTTTTGCTCGTAGAGAGTAGACACAAACCGTCGTTTTATGATCGTCATTTTGGCTCCAGTCTATAAAAATTTTTCCTTTGCGTAAATCTTTTTTCATTTTAGATACGACAAGGGAAGGATTCTGTTGTTCTAATATTTTTGCGAGTGTATGGGCAAATTCTTTAGTTTGGGTATAGGTTATCGTCCGTGTATTAAGAGGTATATAGACTTGGATGCCTTTTGAACCAGATGTTTTAGGAAAGCTTTTAAGGTTGCTCTCTAATAAAATTCTATGTAGTGTAAGAGCTACCTCAGCGCAATGTACAATTGTTGCTGGGTGACCAGGATCGAGGTCAAAGACTAACATGGTAGGTCGGAGTATATCTTCAGAGCGTGATAAGGAAGTATGAAGTTCAATGGCAGCTAAATTGACAGCCCAGATCAGTGATGGCAGATCTTGGGCGAGACAAAAATTGATGCTGCGTTTCTTGCTTTCACTCCACACCGGTACGGTTGATAACCAATTAGGGCGGAAGGATGGGCATTCTTTTTGATAAAAAAACTTTGCTGTTGCACCATTAGGGTAACGCTTAAGAGTAAGTGGGCGACCTATAAGGTGAGGAAGTAAAACAGGTGCAATACGGATATAGTAGTCAATTACTTGTGCCTTTGTAAAATTACTGGCAGTATAAAAAACTTTGTCTAAGTTGGAAAGTGCTAGATTCAGTTTGTTAATTTCCATGACAGTATGATTAGGCATGTGCTTTTTTCCTCCTGCTTTTGGTAGGCGTTTTCTTCTTTAAAGCCGATAAGCTTGCTTCTAGTGCTGCCATCAAATCAACGACTTTTCCGCCTTGCTCGATAATCGGTTGCTGGGTAATCACTTGACCTTCTGCTTTACTTTCTATCATGGATAATAGCTTCTCTCTATATTCATTATGATATTTTTCAGGGGTAAAACTACTTGAAAGAGATTCAATTAGCTGTAATGCAATGCTAAGTTCTCGTTCATTTGGCTGATGCTCTTCAGTTGGCAGATCTTCTAATTTTTCTTGAGAAATGATTTCATCGGAAAAGAACATGGTTGACAAAGTGATAACATTGTTAGTTGGACGAATGGCAGCAATATATTGCTTATTACGTAGGACAAAGCTGGCGATTGCTGTTTTTTGTGATTTTTTCATTGCAATCAGGAGGAGGGAGTAGGCTTTTTCCATCCCTTTTTCGGGAGTAAGATAATAAGAATGTTCAAAGTAAATAGGATCAATTTGCTCTAAGTCTACGAAGTCGGCAATTTCAATCCGACGAGAACTTTTTGGATATACGTTCTCTATTTCTTCTGGAGATATGATGACATATTGTTCTGGTGCAACTTCAAAACCTTTGACAATCTCTTCTTTTGGCACTTCATTACCGTCATTGCTGCAAACACGCTTGAGTTTGATACGACAGCCGTCACTTTTACGTAGTTGGTGAAATTGTAGTGTTTTCTTTTTAACAGCATTGAATAATTTGATTGGTATATTGACTAATCCAAAGCTGATCGTGCCACTCCACATCGGCCTGGCCATATTATACACTTCCTTTTTACGAATTAAATCGTTATAGAGTTCGTGTTCTTTGTTTCTTGTACTACATCATGGGCAGCTTTGTCATTTCGTAGACCTTTAAATGACGGATGACGAAGGGTGTTATTCGGTGTCCATTCTGTGAATTCAAATTCGCCGACTAAACGAGGCTCTACGAACACGGTTGTATTAGGAAATTCATTTGTGGTAAAAGGGCTAGTATTGCGATGCAGAGGAATAAGCAGGGTATAAAGTTTATGAAGCATATTTTTTGTAAAGCCTGTACCCACTTTTCCGGCATAAAGAAAGTGTTGTGGTTTATTTTCTTTTTTAGCTTCCTGGAGAGTCCTATCATAATAGCCTAATAGCAGGGAACCGATTCCTCCAGAACGTTGACCTTGACCAGGCAGCCAGCCACCAATTACTAATTCCTGACGGTACTGATTTTTTATTTTAAGCCAATCTTCACTGCGTGCTCCAGGAATATAGGTGCTGTTTAAGCGTTTGGCAATAATACCTTCTAGGTTTAAGGCAGAGGTTGCGGCTAGTATTTCTTTACCGCTGCCTTGTTGATAAGCTGGAGTCTGCCAATTGGCATCTGAAAGCTGTAAGCTTTCTAAAAGGGATCGGCGTTTTATATAGGAAAGCTCTAATAGGGATTGGTTAAAGTAGAGAATATCGAAGATAATATAGGTTACAGGTGTTTCTAGCATTTTCCTATGGATAGCGGTAAGGGAACTAAGACCCATGCGTTGTTGTAAGATAGGAAAGGAAGGTAGACCTTTCTTATCAAATGTAATAATTTCTCCATCAAGTATAATTTTTTGCCGAATTAATTTCTTTTTCAATTGTTGAAGTTCTGGATATTGATGTGTAATATCATTTAAATTGCGGCTTCTTATGGTTAATTGTTCTGCGTTATAGTAAAGCATTGCACGGATTCCATCCCACTTGATCTCAAAACTGTATTGGGCATCATCAAGTGGCAATTTAGCAGGTTTAGCTAACATAGGTTTAATTAATTGCATAAAATATCACCTCTATTATAATAGTATTTTTATATCATTGGTTAACTATACTCTTAATAAAAAAAAGACTGGTTATCCAGTCTTTTTTTTATAACGCTTCTATTTATGTTAATAGCTTTTCCATTTGATCCAGCATGGTCGAGAAATTATTTAATGTTATTTCAATTGGTTTTGGTGAAGACATATCAACGCCAGCCTGCTTTAAAATATTGAGGGAGTAATCAGAACCACCGCTTTTTAGAAAATTAATATATTTTTCTTGAGCTGGCTGCCCTTCCTTAAGTAATTTATCCGCTAAGGTTGTGGCGGCAGAATAGCCTGTAACATATTGATACACATAAAATTCTGAGTAAAAATGTGGAATTCTTGCCCACTCTATGCCTAATTCTTTGTCAACAACGATATCAGAACCATAGTAGGCTACATTAAGATCATGCCATAACGTATCGAAACTATCTGCTGTGAGAGTTTCGCCTTCTTCGGATATTTCATAAATCATTTTTTCAAATTCAGCAAACATAGTTTGACGGTAAACAGTAGCTCGTACTTGCTCTAAATACTGATTGATGAGATAGAGTTTTATGTTCTTATCTGTTGTGGTATTAAGCATATGATGTAATAGGAGTATTTCATTGGTAGTGGAAGCAACTTCGGCACAAAAAATCGTATAAGATGAAGTGGCATAAGGCTGATTTTCCTGACTGTAATAACTATGAATGGCATGCCCCATTTCATGGGCCAATGTGGAGACATCATCATAGCGATTATTATAATTGAGTAATACAAAAGGGTGGGTTCCATAATTTCCCCAGGAATAGGCACCTGTCTGTTTTCCCTTATTTTCGTAAACATCGATCCATCCAGAAGTTAAGCCTGTATCTAGAATTTGGGCATATTCTGAACCTAGAGGCTTAAGAGCCGTACAAACCAGTTTCAGCCCTTCCTCATAAGGAAAAGGGAAATTTACCTCTTTAACTAGGGGAGTATATAAATCATACATATGAATGTCAGTTAACTGCAGAAACTTCTTCTTAAGAGCGACATAACGATGCAAGGGGGCAAGATTCATGTGGACAGTAGCTATTAAATTATCATACACCTCCGTTGGTACATTGTCACCCTTTAAAGCAGAATCCAATGTGGAGGCATAATTACGGGTTTTTGCATAAAAAACATTTTGTTTCACATTTCCACTTAATGTAGAAGCAAAGGTATTGCGGTAGCGGTTGTAAGTAGTAAACAAATTAGTAAAAGCTTGTTGACGAACATTTCGGTCACTGGAACGGATAAATAGACTATAACGTCCCTCGCTTAATTGTACCATTTGGCCTTGCTCATCAATTGTTTGTGGAAATTCCATATCTGCATGTGCTAACATGTTAAAGGTATTTTCAGATGCTTGTGTAATATCTGAAACCCTGGATAAGATGGCTTCTTCCTTAGGAGATAACACATGTTCTTTTTGTCTGGCAAGGTTATCAAAGTAAAAACTATATTCTTTTAATCCCTCTTCCTGCTGACGAAACGTGGTTAATGTTTCATCAGGTAAAGCCAATATTTCAGGTTCAATAAATGCAGTAGCTGCACCTGCTTCTGCCAGTAATGATTCTAGTTTTCCTGTCATCCCTTGATATTTGGTGTCCGATGTATTTTCATCTTTATGCATACGGGCAAAGGCATATAATCTGCCGCTGATTATACCAAGCTCATCCCGTTCTTTAAGGCACGCTAATAAATCTTGAGATGAGTTTTTTAATGTACCAGCATATTGAGTGATTTCTTTTAAACTGCTCTTTAAGGTATTAAAATCTTGCTGCCAAAGCTCATCGTTTGCATAAATATCTTCTAGATGCCATTTATATTGATCGGGTATTTCACTGCGAGGCGGCACATGGGAGGTTTCGCCAGTAGCGGCGCCACCGCTAGTATTGCTGTACTTAATTCTAGTAAGAGATAGTGGAAGGACTCGAAGCATTTTAAACATGTATACACTCCTTTGAATAATATAGATATAGTTGTATATATTAGCAAGATAGTTTAAGATTCCTGTATAGCATATGGAAAAATATCTTTCTTATACTTTATAAAAGTTTACGATGCCCTGAAAAATACTTTCAGCTATTTTCGTTCTACCATCAATACTCGATAGTAGAACTTCTTCCTCTGGGTTTGAAATAAAGGCTGCTTGGATTAAAATAGCGGTCATTTTTGTATAGCGAATAACATAAAAACTTGCAAATCGAGATGAATGGTCTTTAGTTCCTAGCTCTGTTACTAAGTTTTTCTGTACAAGAGCAGCTAATTTGATGGATTGGGGATCACCATAATGAAAAGTAGTGGTCCCTACAGCTGTGTTGCCGGTAAAGGAATCATTGTGTATACTGATGAAGATATCAGCATTTGAATCTTTGGCAATTTCTACTCGGGCAGCAAGTTCTTCTCCATCGGAAGCATCAGGCAAAGACACATTGCGATCACTGTCACGAGTCAATACTACTGTTGCGCCATTATTTTCTAGCATATCCCGCAAAAGTAATGTGATTGCTAATGTGTTATCCTTTTCCATTGTTCCGGATGGACCAATAGCGCCAGGATCGTTTCCGCCATGCCCAGCATCAAGACAGATGATTTTACCCAATAAACGTTGACTTTCGGGTTCATCGATCACTGGTGCAGGACGATCTAAAGATCCAGGGGCTACATAATTAGGGGAGTAAATATACACTAATTCATTGGCTGTGTCATAAGTGATCCGCCAATGAAGTGTTTGTGACATCGCTTTTAGTGTCATTAATAAGTCTCTACTAACTCGGACATTAACAGGTACTTTTTGTCCATCTATGACTATCCGCATTATGGCACCTTCCTTTAAAGGTTACTTTTATTTTATAGTATTCAAAACACATGCAGGTGGTGAATATTAAGGAAAGAAGAGCGTATAAAGGGGAATAACCCATAAGTAGGAAACTTAATATTTGAATATATATATATGGAGTGATTATATAGTGAAAGTAGTTTTATCAACGTTGAATGCGAAGTATATTCATTCATCATTAGCTTTGAAATATCTAAAAATGGCTTGTAACATAGTGGATTCTGAGATTGTGGTAAAAGAATATACAATTAATAATGAATTACTTGTTATCTTGAGTGATATCTATAGTGAAAAACCTGATATTATTGGGTTATCCTGTTACATATGGAACATTGATATGACTTTGAAATTGGTTGGTCTGCTTAAGAAAGTATTACCTAAAGTGGTCATTATATTGGGAGGACCAGAAGTATCCTATGACCCTTTGGATGTGATGAAAACTAATATTGGGATCGATTATGTGGTGCAAGGAGAAGGAGAAGAAACTCTTCAAATATTATTGACGGCCCTAGCCTCTAATACAACGATTCATACTATTGAAGGTTTGTCATTTCGCCAAAAGGAAGAAATTATTGTGGGCAAGCCGCAAGTTATTGGAAATGTAAATACAATACCCTTTCCTTATTATGATAGTGATATGGAGCATCTTAAAGATAAAATCATTTATTATGAAAGTGCCCGAGGATGTCCGTTTTCTTGCCAGTATTGTCTATCAAGTGCTACCTCAGGTGTACGTTTTTTAAATTTAGATCGTGTATACAAAGAATTAGAATTTTTTATTAGACATAATGTAAGGCAAGTCAAATTTGTTGATCGGACTTTTAATGCTAAGAAAGAACACTATTTACCTATATTACGTTTTTTAGCAACGCAAGATTGTCGTACTAATTTTCATTTTGAAATTGCTGTTGATCTTCTAGATGATGAGGTATTGACATTTTTAAAAGACGTACCTGCAGGAAGATTTCAATTTGAAATTGGTATTCAATCTACTTATGAACCTACACTTAATAAAATTTCCAGGCATAATAATTGGTCTAAAATCGTTGAACACGTAACGCGTATTATTTCAAATCAAAATATTCATGTACATTTAGATTTAATTGTAGGACTACCTTATGAAAATTATACACAGTTCGGGCAGTCGTTTAATGACGTCTATCAACTACGACCACATATGCTGCAAATCGGTTTTTTAAAAATGTTAAAAGGGGCTGGGCTTCGTAATATTGCCAATGAATGCGGCTACGTATTTTTGGATGAAGCACCTTATGAAGTATTAAGTAATGATAGTTTACCTTATGGGGAAGTAAGAAAACTTAAAATAGTAGAAGAAGTTTTTAATCAGGTGTATAATACAGGACGCTTCAAGTATACGTTAGATTTTTTAATTCGATTGCACGGCGGTAATGCTTTTCATTTTTACCATGATTTATCCACCTATTGGGAGGAGGAACAGCTGCATTTAGTCGCTCATAGTAGTAAGTCAATCTTTAAATACTTATTAGATTTTTGTTCGATTCACCATGAAAAAGAGAGAAGCATATGCCAGGAATTTTTAAAGTTTGATGCTCTTATGAGTGAGAAAGGCACAATACAACCAGAGTTTTTGTCTTGGAATCAAGATCAATGGATGGAAGAAAAGAATGAGTTTTGGCGCAATGCAAATGTGGTGCGTAACTACATACCTGATTATATCTTCACTACTTGGCGGGATCTTAAAAAGAAATATCGTATTGAAGTTTTTTCAATTGACCTACTGGAATACATAAAACAGCCAGGTAAGATTAGTTACAGGAAAAAGCCCATACTCTTTTCGTATGGACAGGATAGTACTCAATATCAATATATTGCATGTGATGACTTTAAGAAAATTGAAGGGCGGGATTATCATGCGCTATAACGCTTATTCAGATTTTCTCCGCCAACGTTATGGTGAAAAGGTATATAAATTGCCTGTCAGTTTACCTGTTACTTGCCCTAATCGTGATGGCAGTTGTGGACAGGGAGGATGTGTATTTTGTGGCGAAATTGGTGCTGGATATGAAAACTTACCTGCTTCTATGACTGTAGCAATGCAAATTGCAGCAAATCGTGTTCACATTGCAGCAAAATATAAGGCGAAGAAATTTATTCCTTACTTTCAGAATTTTAGCAACACCTACTTGCCGGTGCAACAACTTGAACAGTATGTTCATGAAGCTTGTCAGGAAGATGTAGTGAGTATTGCGCTGGCAACTCGGCCAGATTGTGTGAATGATCAATATCTAGAAATGTTGTCAAACATTAGCCGAGTAAAAAATGTTGACATCAGTATTGAATTAGGGCTTCAAACTGTAAACTATCATTCATTAAGAAAAGTAAATAGAGGACATACATTAGCAGAATTTCTGGATGCAACGCTACGGATTAAAAAGCATAATATTGAAGTTTGTGCTCATATCATATTGAATTTACCTTGGGATGATGAACTAGATGTAATTGAAAGTGCCAAAGTATTGTCAGCTATGGGAGTCAATCAGGTAAAGCTTCATGCATTGTATATTGTAAAAGATACAACAATGGCTGACTGGTATCAAAAAGGTGAAATAAATCTAATTTCAAAAGATGAATATGTAGAAAGAGTAGTAACCTTTTTAGAATATTTACATTCCGATATCGCAGTACAGCGCTTAATCGGTCGAGCTCCAGAGAAAAACACTTTATTTACGAATTGGCAGACAGGTTGGTGGAAAATTCGTGATGACATTGAGAAGACATTGGTAGATCGCGATACTTGGCAAGGGAAGCGCTGTGACTATCTCAATGGTAGTGCTGTACAAAAATTTCTTTAAACTTATCTATCCAATTTTTTCTTTACAAGAAAAGCTTTCGTTGGTACAATAAGCCTTGTGACTTTAAAAATAGAGGTGTAAGTTAAGTACATGGAAAAATTAGAGCTGTTATCTCGTATTGGAAAATTGTCTTCGGTGTTACATAGTGATGATTTAGCTAAATATAATTTAACTAATGAAAGCATAGTTGAAATGAAGCGAGTATTAGATGAATTGAGTGAGACCTACATTACTACATATTGTTAATCTTGTGAAAATGTATAGCAATTAGCGAGAGGTATTGTCGTTAGAATTGAATTGTAATCTTTAAGTCTAACGGATCATAACCTCTGCTAATATTTTTCTACATAAAAAATATTCATTCTAGTCGATTTACATATACGTAATTAAGATGTATGCCTTCATTTAGAAGCCTAGTAATAACACGACTATTTAAACTTATAAAATATTAAAAAAAAAGTTGACAATATGAAAGTGGTTATGTTACTATATAGAAGTTGCTTACGAGCGATGAAGAACTTCCTAAAATAAAAGTCTTAGTGTATCTCATGTGTTCCTTGAAAACTAAACAATGTAAGTAAGGTTAAAATAAGCCAG
>NZ_JAJHJB010000003.1:0-236914 GCF_020819555.1 Pelosinus baikalensis | reverse complement strand
CTAAAGATGGATCAAAATCTAGTGCTGAAGGATTTGCAGCCATGGGGCTTGATGCCGATCAGATGACTATGGCATTTGCCCAGGGTGGTCCTGCAGCACAAGAAGCATTTCAAACCGTGGTTAAGGCATTAGCCGATATGGAAGATCCTGTTGCACAAAATACGGCAGGGGTTGCTTTGTTCGGTACGATGTTTGAAGATCTAGGCGCTAAAGCAGTACTGGCTTTGGGAGATACTTCTGGTATCGCAAACTCGACTGCAGATACCTTACAAAGAATAAATGCAGTAAAATATAAAGACTTTGGTTCTGCAATTACTGGTATTGGTAGGCAATTAGAAACCGGGATATTGGTACCGTTAGGGGATAAACTACTCCCCACGCTCAATGGATTTGGCGGTTGGATTACGACCAACATGCCTACAATTCTAGCTGCTGTGATGACCGCTTTTTCTTGGATTGGTAATGAAATTGAATACTTGGCCAATAACTTTGATGTGTATGGTCCTGTATTTGCAGCGGTTATCGCAACGATCTTGCTACCTGCCTTCTTTGCTTGGGCCTCCGCTGCTTGGGCTACAGCAACTGCCAATGTAGCGGCCATGGCTCCCTTAATCGCCATTGCTTTAGTAGTTGGGTTCGTAGTATCGAAATTAGCCCAGGCTTGGAAAAACAACTTTATGAGCATTCGAGATATCACCGGTACCGTGGCTACTTTCATCATGAATATGTTCAATGCCGTTGTAAATTATGTTACAACAGTATGGGGCTATCTAGGACCGTTTATCATAACATCCCTACAATTTATCTATACGATGTTTGCCACGTTCTTTGGCTTGATTGGAGACATTATCTCCTTTATCTTTAGTACCATTGGCATGGTCATTCACACGGCCCTGAGCTATGTGTTAGGGATGGTAACAGGATTCTTCCAAATCCTAACGGGTGATTTTAGCGGAGGGGCAGCTACTATCGTTCAAACTCTCAATAATTTAGTTGAGAATATTACCAATCTATTTATAGGTTTGATTATGGGCGCCTTTAACATTGGGGCAGATTTTGCCAATGGCATCATCAATGGTTTTTCTGGTTTGATCGGTGGACTTGTTGATGCTGCTCAAAATGTATGGAACAAAGTCACTGGCATATTTGGTGGTCAACAAAGTACAAATCTTGGTGATTTAGCTAATGCTGGAGTTAGTGCTGGATCAATAATTAATGGATCTCATGCAAATGGACTTGCAAATGTTCCTTTTGACGGTTATATTGCAGAGCTACACCAGGGAGAGGCGGTCCTTACTGCTAGAGAAGCGGAGCAATATCGGAAGTTATCGCCTGAAAAGACCCAGCAGATCATGAATACGTCGACATCATCCAGCAATACATCCAATGACAACAGAGTTAATGTTGGCAGTCTCTTTGGTAATGTCACGATCAATAATCAAAGTGATATCTCAAAGGTTGTAAAACAAGTAGAAGCATATCTGCTAGAACAATTAAATAGCTCCGGGGAAGGTGTCTACGATGTCTAAAGAATTGTGGCTGACATTTGATAATGGCATAGAAACTCTGCAGTTACCTGTAAATCCGCCTGAATTATCCGTTGGTCAAGGTTCTCAAAATGATAGTACTGACGTTTTTAATTTAGGTGAGGTTACCATATTACAGAAGCCGAAGGCAATGACCTTCGGCTTTGAATGTTTTTTTCCTTTAATGCCTGGACCGTATTTGAATGTCACAGACGGCCAGTTGAAAGAGCCAGCTTATTATGTAGAAGTGATTAATAAATGGCGGGCAAGTTACAAGCCAATTCGCTTCATTGTTACAGAAACAGAAATCAATTATCTTTGTTCCATTGAGGAGTTTTCCTATTCAGAGCGTGCCGGTGATGTCGGTACCCTTTATTACTCTTTGTCACTAAAAGAATATAAGGTCGTTACACCTCGGGTGCTAAAAGATGTCAATGGTGTGCTAGTATATGAAACCAAACCAACCAGGCCGGGGGCGATATGAGTGTATAAAGTACTATGGATAACTAAAGAGGCTCAGCACGATATAAGCGATTATGTGCAGTCCATTACCTGGAAAGGGGCAAAGAGTACAGCTCCTCGATCGCTGGATATTACACTGATTAATACTGGCCGGGGCTTGCATGAATGGCTACTAATTCAAGAAGGTCATACTTTGCTGTTTATGAATGAAACGGCGGAATATTTTAGAGGCACTGTATTTACGCAGAGTAAAAATAAGTCCTTTAACCAGTCGATCAAGGCTTACGATCAAATGATCTACCTGGTGAAAAATAAAAATTCCTACGTGTTTACGAATCAAACAGCAACGCAAATTATCCAGCGGTTGTGTGGTGACTATCAAATACCAATGGGTGAGATCAAAGACACAGAGTATCGGATACCAGCACTGGTAGTTGATGGGGAAACATTATACGACATTGCTTATAAGGCTATTTATGCCACGTTCAAACAGACCGGCCGGCGGTTTTATCTTGGCAGCTCCGGAGGCAATATTTATCTGGCTGAAAAGCTTGACCAGGTAAACTATATTGTCATTGAAGATGAGGTCAATTTACTTGATTTCACATTGGATACCAGTATTGAAGATTCGGCCACGTCGGTTGTAATGGTAGCCGGTGAAGAAAAGTCGGCAATCACGATCAAGGCTAAAAATGATAGCCTTGCAGCTGATATCGGTACGATTCAATACTATGAAAAAGTGACTGATAAGCTAAATTCTGCTCAGCTCCAGGAGCGTGTCAATAAGGCTATGGCTGATAAAGGTAAGGTCATGAATAAATTGTCTATTAGTTGTATAGGTGATACTGGCGTGTTAACCGGTACGGCCATACATTTGATCATCAGAGATATGAATATCTGGCAAGGGTACTATGTTGACAGTGATACTCATGTTTTTAAAGGTAACAGCCATACCATGAACATTGATTTATCAGAGACTGATGAACTGCCAGAAGTAGAAATAAAAACGGAGTGATGTAATTTGCTTGATCTAATTAAACAGGCTGCCAAAGATGTCGCGGCCAGTGGAAATCCGGTAGAAGTATTTGAGGCGGTTGTCCTAACACCTCCACCAGGTCTATCGATAAGGCTTAAAGGGAATGGCAATCTTGTCATACCTAAAGAGCTGATTGTGGTTGCCGAACTTCTGACAAAGCATAAGCGAAAGGTGAAGCTTTCATCGACAGACATTACGGATGAGGAAACCTTAAGAGGGGAAGGACCGCATCAGCACGACCTAACCAGTATTGTACTGGATAATTCAGAGCTGGAATTTTTAAATGAACTTGCTGCTGGTGAAAGGGTAATGGTCATACGTTTTGCTGGTGGTCAAAAATACTGGATATGTGACCGAATTGTTCAGTACTAAAGGAGGGAGAACATGGCATTAACGCCTGATATTACGGTGCCGGTGATTACCTCTCTGACTATTCAACCGTCAAAAACTTATGCGCTGGACTTCGATACAGGTAAAATCGGCGGTATGATCGACGGGCGGAAAGCGATAGAGCAGTTTATCCGTAAGGCCATCTTTACCATAAGATTCAATCATTCGATCTATACAGATGCCTATGGATGTGAAGTAAGGAATCTGATGGGCAAAGGATTCTCCAATGAATTTTTGCGATCCGAGGTTAAGCGGATGATTACCGAAGCTTTGATTTATGACAGTCGGATAAGCAAGGTCTATGATTTTGATATAAAACCCAATGGAGATGAAATATTCGCCGGATTTACCGTGGATACCATTGCCGGAATCATAGCCATTGAGGGGGCGATATAAGTGGCACGCATATATAGTGAAATGACATATGAAAAGATCATAAACAAGATGCTTGCTCGAGTGCCAGATACGATTGATAAGCGCGAAGGTAGCATCATTTATGATGCGCTGGCTCCAGCAGCCAAAGAATTAGAGAAAGCCTACATTGAATTTGATAAAGTTTTAGAACGCGCCTTTGCAGATACAGCACACGAAGAATACTTAGAAATGCGCACAACCGAAATGGGAATTGACCGACAGCCAGCTATTCATGCCTTACGTAAGGCTTTTTTGTATACTGCTAATGATGTACCCATGGATATTCCAATCGGTTCACGTTTTATGTTGGAAGAGATAAATTATGTTGCTGTCGAAAGGCTAAGTGTAGGACAATTTTCACTACAATGTGAAGTTTCTGGTGATGCGGGTAATCGACCGTATGGTGAACTTTTGTCGCTTAACTATATTCCTGGTTTGGCTAAGGCTGAACTGGCGGATATTATCACACAGGGCGAAGAGGAGGAAACAGACACGTCCTTGAAGGAACGGTATCACTTCAGGGTACGGCAGCCAATTACCTCTGGCAATATCTATCATTACAAACAATGGGCGCGTGAGGTGGCTGGTGTTGGTGATGCAAAAGTATTCCCGCTTTGGCAAGGTAATGGAACAGTTAAAATAGCAATTGCCGATTCAGATATTCAACCTGCTATACCTGCCCTTGTTACAACAGTGGCTGAATATATCGAAACTGTTCGTCCTATTGGTGCTACGGTAACAGTAGTATCGGCAACTGGCAAGAGCATTAATGTGGCAGCAAAAATCGTCATGGCTCCTGGATATGCTTTGCAAGCTGTGTATGATGCTTTCTTATCGGCTGTTGACGGATACTTAAAGGAAATTGCCTTTTCCAGTACTTACGTCAGCCATGCTCGTATAGGCACTTTACTGTTTGCTATTCCTGGCGTGGATGATTACAGTGAACTAAAACTTAATGGCGCTGCCGCTAATATTACCCTGTCCGGCGAGGAAATCCCGGTACTAGGCAATATTGACCTGGAGGTGTAGCGTATGGCTTACCCGAATCAAATAGATCAATTTGACGCCAAGCTAAACAAAAAAACAGACGGCAGCGTCTACGTGATTGAGGAACAATTACCGCTTACGGCAGGAAAATATGAAGGTCTGCTTGCCCACGATAACATTACCAATACAACGATTAGAGTATACACTGGTTCCAAGCTGACTGGACAAGAGGTCATAAATTATATTATCTCGGTTCCTTCGGAAACGCCTTGGCGCCGACATATCAAGGTGTTTGCCGATGTGGCGAAGGTTTATGTGACCTATGAAACTCCAGGGGATACCGTGGAGGCTGATGATGTCAATGTGCTGCAGCAATCCATGACAGCCACGCAAACGGAAGTGGAGCGGTATAAAGTGACGAATGATCTAGCCATACATGGTCTTGATACTCGCCTGACTACTCATACAAATAACAAGACTAACCCACACAATGTAACTGTAACGCAAATTGGCGCTGAAACCCCAGCAGGTGCACAGGCTAAAGCAGATGTTGCCAAGAATGTAGCAATTGCCACAGCAGCTAGTGATGCTACAACTAAGACCAATGCTGTACAAGGTAATCTGAATACCCATACAGCGAATGTGACTGATGCCCATGATACGGCTAACCGTTTACAAGCCTTGCGAACAGCACTCACCAACTACATTGACCAAAGTATTGCTGCGATTGTAAGTGGCGCACCGGAAATGCTCGACACGCTGTATGAGCTGTCTAATGCCTTGGGTAACGATCCTAACTTTTCAGCTACGATAACTAATCTCATCGGTCAGAAACTGGCTGCATCCGAAGTCGTAACAGTGGCTACGGCTAATAAAGTTTTACGTCTGGATGCCAACGGCAAGTTCCTTGCAACAGTTATTACGCAAAGTGCGGATTACCGTTTCGTCACAGATACTGAGAAAACAGCATGGACAGGAAAATCTTCTTTGGCGCTGGGAGAAACATCCGCAACAGCTTATCGAGGCGATAGGGGTAAAATAGCGTATGATCATAGCCAGACCGTGCATGCTCCGGTTATGGATATCGCCACACAAGCGGAAGCTGAAACAGGTACAAGCAATGTAAAATACATGACGCCTTTGCGGGTAAAACAGGCAATTGCTGCGAATCCCTTGCCAGCTGGATTAACATGGAACCAGATTAAGGGGGTGTGATATGGCATACGGAAAACTTTTATATTCTTCCTTCATCTATGGTGACTTGGAAGCGGGTAAAGAACAGCCGGAATACCAAATACCCGATCTGATGCGATATCTGCCACGCTATTATTGGGAATCTCCTGAAATGCTTAAACTGCAAGGCACGATTGCCGAAGATATCGGGGAATTGCGCTATTACGCCTTGCCGAATCTATTAGATCAGTTTTTCATTAAGACAGCCACATGGGGCTTAGATTATTGGGAATATGAATTAGGGCTTGCTACTGACAGAAGTAATTCCTACGTCCGCCGCCGTGAAATCATTCAAGCCAAATTAAGAGGATCCGGCACGTCTACCAAAGAGAGAATCAAGAGTGTTGCTATTGCCTTTTCCGGTGGCGAGGTAGATGTGATTGAGTATCCGGAAGAATATCGATTCGAAGTAAAGTTTATAGGTGTCTTGGGAATCCCGCCTAACATGGCGGGATTTTTAGCTATGTTGAATGAGATCAAGCCAGCGCATTTGGGCTATGAAATCAGTTACACCTATACGGTATGGAACATGCTTAAACCACTGATTTGGAATGAAGCAGGCACACGTACGTGGAGCCAAATACGAACTTATGGAGGATAGAATATGCAACAAACACCAAATTTGAATTTAAATAAACCGGATGGTACTGACGTTGTTGATATTACAGATTTGAATGCGAATATGGATATTATCGACGGAAAACTTGGTATAACTGGTCATAATCACAACGGAACTGCCGGGAATGGTCCAAAGATAACTAATGCCGGACTTGCAGCTGGTGCTGCTGATGATACTGCAATTGGCAGCAGAACAGTAAACCAGGCTTTAGCGTCACCTGCTAATGCGGGGACAATCACGCAATTGCTGTCCTGGCTTGCAGGGAGGATTAAGGCAATCACTGGTGCGACAAACTGGTATGATGCACCGGCAATTACATTAGCCACTATTAATACCTTATTTGGTACGTCCGGTCACAGTCATAATGGGACGACCGGCCAAGGACCAAAGATTGCTTACTCTAATATAAACGGTGCGCCAAGTAGTATGACGCCGACTGCCCATGCATCAACTGCGACAACTTACGGAGTATCAACTGCTGCTAATTACGGTCACGCTATGGCGTCTAGTGCTGCGCCGGTTGTTGCTGGAACTGCCAACGCCGGTACAGATAATGGTAAATTTGCAAGAGAAGGGCATGTGCATCCGGCGCAGACTAGCGTTAGTGGCAACGCAGGAACTGCGACAAAGTTAGCGAGTGCAAGACAAATTGCATTAACTGGAGCCGTTACAGGAGCTGGCAATTTTGATGGTTCGGGTAACCTGTCAATAACGACAACTGCAGGAACAGCAGCATCTATTGTGTCGTCTGGCAGTGGCGTAAATTATTATTGGCGCAAGTGGTCGAATGGGGATATGGAAATATGGGGGACAATTACTGGCAATTTGGGCTCCATGGGGAGCCATACTGTAGGTGCAGCGATCGCTTTTCCTGTACAATTTCCGACGGTTTGTAAAAATGTTATAATTAGTCAGCCCGACTGGATAGGAGAAAGCGCATATATTTGGCGTGTCTTAAAGGACAGTAAGAATATTTCAGGCTTTAGCGTGAAAGAAGATAGGTGGGATAATAAAGGGGCAGGAAATCTGGCATCAGCGGATTATTATGCATTTGGTAATTAGTCATAGCAAGTAGCTCCTCTATTAATTTAAATTATCTTCTGTAAATAAAAACATGCCTGATCACCATCATGTTTTAGGTTTAATTCTTGCGCCTTCTCACGATATCGATGGATTTCATTTTGTGAAAAATTTGATTTTTTAAGCTTATTTAAAGGAACTCCTTTTGTATAGCTTTCACTACCTGTAAATTGGAATTCAGATGAATCCCATATTATATCCTTTATAGTAAACTTTGCTTTTTTAGCAAGCAATTCGATACTTTTAACAGTGTGTAAAAATAAATGGCGAGGTGCATCTAATTGCACCCAATTAATATTATAATGTCGCCATGCATAGCTTGACGCAACAGGTATGCGAATAAGCGCATGTCCATTAGGAGGTAAAAGGTCATATATTTTATTTAAAACTTGCTCAGGATTCGACATATGTTCAAATGAATGATGTAACATAATTAAATCAAATAACTTATCATTAATATCAAATATTTCTGATTTGTAAATTTTAACTTTATTTTCATAAACAATGTCCTGTTTAATATTAGGATCAACACCAGTTAAATTTGTAAATCCAGCGTCTAGCATTTCGCGTAATCGGTTTCCTATACCACATCCAACATCAAGTATCCTTGACGAAGGATTAATCTGTGTTTTCTTAGCCCATGTTATATAATTCGGTTTATTTTTCCCTAGCATAATAATTTGCCAATTAATGTAGGGTAGTTAAGAAAATGTAATGTTTTCTTGCGTAATTTATATCTTTTCCATATTGTTTTTGGTTTAGATGCAATAAGAGAAATATAGTCTTTTGGATAGTATTTTGAAAAGTCGGCAGGAATGTTAATTAATTGTACGCAGCCGCAATTCCCACATTCTAAGTACGTGAATTCGTCCATTAATCCTAATTGCATTTCATTCGCAATATGAAAGGAGTTGTTTTCTATATTACCGCAAATTTGACATTGATTTATCAATTAAAGTCACCGTTCCTTTATTAAAATAATAATAATTTCCGATTATGTAAAATTATAGCATGATTTTGTATTTATGCACAGATTGAGATTGTGGTCGTAATAAGTAGGAGCCTTGAGGCTCTATTTTTTATGAGGTGAAATATGAACCGATCCCGTGAACCTTGCTGACGTTTGGTCAGTATTTTTTTATTTTGATGAAGAGGTGAGAGGATGGATGAACGAGAGTTAAAGCAGATGCTGGAGCATCATATCAGGGATCAGACCAAAATATCACGCGAGATGCTAGAACGAATTACCCGAGTAGAAACCAAACAGGATTCTTTATTGCAAGCATGTCCTACGTGTCAGAATGAGATTAAGGAACAAGGGAAAGCGATCGTGGCCGTGACGGAAAGTAGCAAATCGGCCCATCATCGTATCGATGGTATACGGGCCTCTGCAGGACTGATCGCCACAATTGTCGGTACCGTAATTGGGGTTGTATTTACTATGGTAAATTTTGTTTTAAATAGGGGGCATTAAATTGATTACAAGAGAATTACAAATTGCTTATGTAGCCGCTGGGATAATCCTAGCGGCTAATCTTTTAGCTATGGGACTGTTCGTGATATTTGCGAAACTAAAAGATGGCAGGCTAAAAGAATCAATTCGAGGTATTGTTTTTGAGCTAGATCGGTTTGCAGACAACATGGAGAATATTGAAAAACGAAGGGTAGCAATCCAGCAGATTAATGACATTTTAGGGTGGCGCCGCATTTTGGTACCTGGTGCACTGATCGGCTGGATCATCGATGCTGAGGTAGCAGCCATACGAAAAATGCAGAAAGCAACCAATACACCAAATTTACATGAGGGGGAATAATTATGCGTATTGTAATTGATCCAGGACACGCAGGGCGATTAACAGACCCTGGCGCAGTATCACCGTTTACAGGACTCAGAGAATCAGACGTGGTTTTATCAATGGCTTTTATGGTCCAGCGGTACCTGCAAGCAGTGGGGTATGAAGTTTTGTTGACCAGAACCCAGGATGAGCAGCCAGAAACTGACGACTTAAGTTATCGTACTAACTTATCAAACTCTTGGGGAGCTGACTTATTTGTTAGTCTGCACTGCAATAGTGCAGGTAGTTCATCGGCACAAGGTTACGAGGTTTGGACTTCCCCAGGGCAGACCCAGGGGGATATCCTAGCAACAAAAATATTTAACCAGGTTGCTGGTGAGTTTCCTGATCGAGCAGGACGAGCTGATTACTCAGATGGCGATCCGGATAAGGAAAGTAAATTTTATGTACTTGTCTATACCGATGCACCAGCATGCTTGGTCGAGACTGCATTTCTCTCCAATGAAGAAGAAAACGCCTTGTTAGCAAATCCGACTTGGCAAGATCGGTATGCTAGGGCGATTGCTAGGGGCATCACTGATTATGTGGGAGGGTATTAATATGATCAATCTAGATGCAAGCAAGTCGTTTATCGCAAACAACTGGAAATATATCTTGGGGCTAGCAGTATTGCTAGTCCTGTTTTATTTTGGTAATGCTGAATACAAGGAGTGGAAGCAACACATCATTGAGCAAGCTCAGAAAGCCAATACGCAAACAGTTGTTACGTTGCCCCCACAAATCATAAATACTAAAACCGAGACCATTAGAGAGGTTGCCGTACAATCCCCTAGCCAGGAGGGGGCTATTCTGCAATTTGTGGAACGTCAAGGTAAGGTTATTGCAATAGTGAATGGTCAAGAGGTTGAGGTTCCCAATGTATCTGGACAGCCTGACGTTAAAATAGGCGAGAATGGAGAGCTTAGATTTTCTACATCTTCTACTACTAAAATAGACGTAACCGACATGGCAAATGCTCAAGCAAGATTAATTGCTAATCAGGAACTAGAGAAGCAGGCTGCAGTAAATAAAAAGGAAATAGATAAAGAAAAATCCGCTCGGAAGAAGGAGCGGATTGGATGGATACTTGGTACTGCTGCAGGGGGATATTTGCTCACACGTTAATAATCTCCAAAAAACTGCTTTGCTCTATAAAATGAGTAAGGCAGTTTTTTTATATGCTCAGTAGCAAAATTTACTTAATTATGCCTATTGCAATATATAAAGTGAGGTGTACAGTTATCGCAGCTAGAATTAACAAGTAGACGCACTACTGGCTTCGTTTTCAGTTGTATTACTTATGTTAAATACACATGGATCACACAATATTTATACAGACACATGGTCTCTTGTGTATAAGATAGATATTTCAATCATATAAGAAATATCCCCTGGAAATTTAAAGGTTCTATTCAGTCATAATTTTGTCATATACTCATGTTATGCTTAAAATAACAAAGTAGGGGGAGTGGTTTCTTATGTAAAATCTAGTTGAAAAAGTAACCATCTTCACAATGCTAGGTACGATGCAAATAGGTTTAGCGCATCAGTCATAGAAGCTTAGCCACTACATAATGGTAATGGATCAATCACCATGTACCAACATTCCCATGAGAATGATTGCGGTTGACACAAGCGACAAAAGTGTGAAATAAACGCCATGAAAATGAAATGCGTGCATTACCGTTTTTTTAATTGGGATTGCAATTGGTTCATCCAACAATTGATTTTAATGATGATGTTTATGGCTAATTTTATGTAACTTGAAAATTTCTATTCGTCATAAAAATAGATAAGCAGATTAGTAGTTTTTAATCTAATTATTCTTGAACAATCTCATTCGTAAATTACGCTGAAAGGACGTTGAATAATGAAGAAAAATTTTATTTTTATTCTGGTAGGTATGTTTTTATTGTTGCCAGGCTTAAATGTTTATGCCTCGCATCATCCGAATATGGAGCCTTTGCACCGGTATTATAGTAGCTCAACAGGTGATCACTTTTATACCACGAATTTTGATGAGCTTGGTAGAGGAAGTAATGGTTATGTATATGAAGGTGTTCAGTGCTATGTATACACCTCTCGTCACCGGGGTACGGTTCCCTTACTTAGATACTTGAACAGCTCAAGCGGAGATCACTTCTATACTATAAGCTTCGATGAGCTTGGTAAAGGGAATGCTTCTTATGTGTACGAAGGTATCGAAGGTTATGTTTATAGTTCACGCCATCCGCAGACGAGAGCTTTGCACCGGTACTACAATAGTTCAACAGGTGATCACTTCTATACCACGAATTTTGATGAGCTTGGTAAAGGAAGTAATGGTTATGTATATGAAGGTGTCCAGTGCTATGTAATCAGAGCTAATTAGCTGTATTGTCTCATGTTATAAGCAACATTCCATTAAAATGGGAAAATATACTTTGGGTGTCATGCAAGAAATTTTTACTAAGAATGCAGCCGAAAATAGCGCAGAATAGCATTTTAGCGGTAATGGGTTAGGATAATATTTTCTTAATTAAAATAAAGCTATCCACAAACAAAAGAGCCGTCTACTTAGGTAGGCGGTGCTTTTTATTTGGTTGAAAATATCGAAAAAGTGTTGGTTAGTTTCACCTTTAACACCTCAGAAACATATTATGTTAGCATAAGGAGGTATTAATTTATGTCACACGGAGATTGCCATGACGAAATAGATTAGAAAGATTAGAACTTGAAGTCGAAGAAATAGAAAGAATAGAACGCGAGTTCCTTCGAATAGTTCGCGAATTGGCTAAAGAAGATGATTGTCATAGATAACTTTTAGGTTAGTCCGCCAGTATAATGCGGGCTTTACATTGTATTATGCGAGCAGCAAGGACAGGACAAAAACGTCCTGCAGAAGTTTCAATTCCTTATAGGTAGTCTAAAAACTATACAAGGAAAACAGATAAGTTATTTTTAATCTTTTAAAACGTCCCTGGGATGGTACCGCAATATAATAAAAATTATTCACATGAAAGCTGCCTTACTCTTAAACGAGTGAGGCAGCTTTTTTTTTATTTCATACCTATCCCAAATTCAACTTACATGTACGGATAAAGAATAAGAATAAATTTACATTAGGTAGTTTAATTTATGATTATTACGGAATGTATGTTAGTGAAAGCCGATATACAGGATACACACAATTAGAATAAGAGATCCTTGGCTATATCGGATTCAAAAAAATTAGGAGGAATTTACATGTCTTACAATTCAAGTTTACCAGCAGATACTACTGCTCCTGAGGAAATCAGGGAAAATTTTAGAGCGTTAAAGGAGGACAAGATTGTTGCCGCAAATACTGCTACTACCGCGGATTCAGCAACAACTGCAGAAAGTTGTACTGGAAATGCGGCGACTGCTACAAAATTGGCAACTGCAGTTAATATTAATGGAGTGTCCTTTGATGGTTCGGAGGATATAACTATCACCGCAGAGGCTGGTTACGATGATGGTCATTTACTTTCTACAGACGGCTATCAAAAGCTAAGTAATGGGTTGATTTTTCAGTGGGGAAGTTCCAATCTACCTGCTACTGGTACGACTGTAGCAGGAAAAACTGTTACCTTTCCAATACCCTTTCCGAGTGCTTGCTTGCAAGCATATGCTACCGCTGCAGGATCAGTTAATAGTGCTAGTGGATATGTGCCTGTAATGGTATGTGGAACATTAACATCAGCGTCTACAACTTTTAGTGGTGATAGTAATGGTACGGTTAAGTTTACTAATACGACAAAATTTAACTGGTTTGCTATTGGGTATTAAAAGTATCATATTTTTGTCCTCGGCTTCGGCTAGGAGACGATTTAAGCTAATCACCGTCTTACCTTATCTGGTAGGACGGTGATAGCTTATTATATTGCTCATAGTGAGGTAGCTTTATTTATTTCATACCTATCCAAAATCCGATGTATATGTACGGATAAAGAATGAGAAATAAATTTGCATTTGGTAGTTTAATTTATAGTTACTACGGAATGTGTATTAGTGAAAGCCGATATACAGGATACACACAATTAGAATAAGAGGTCCTTGGCTATATCGGTCTTTAAAATAAATGTTGGAGGTTGTTGTTCGAATGAGCAAAACGGTTAATTGTACTGAAGAGGTTGTTGTTATATCCGAAGGGAAAAAGGATATTGGAAAACTGGTCGAACTGGGGAATGATGGCAAGTTTGACCCAAGCGTTATTCCTGTAATTGATGATTTGCAAAATCAAATAACTAAAGAAGTTACTGCACGAAAAGAAGCAGATGAACAGCTACAAGCTAACCTTGATGTAGAAGTATTAGCGCGAACAAATGCTGACGCTAAGTTGCAAGGCAATATTGAAGTGGAAGCAAATGCTAGAACTGCTGCAGACCAGAATTTACAAGATCAAATTTCTAAAGAAGTTGCGGATAGGACAAATGCTAATAATACTCTACAAACTAGCATTGATGCTGAGGCTAATAGTAGAGCTGTTGCCGATAAAGATTTGCAAGAGCAGCTTACCAAAGAGGTTGTGGCACGTACCGATGGTGATACCGCTTTACAGTCCAATGTTGATGCAGAAGTAACAGCACGGACTAATGCCGACGAAGCTGAATCAAGCACACGCGCTAGTGCTGATAAATCTTTGCAAGAGGAAATTGATGTATTAAAGAGCAAAAATGCTTTTTCTAATGTAGTGGTGAATGGTACAACCATTCAGGCAGACAGTCAAACAGATACAATAGAATTAAAGGCGGGAACTAATATTGAGTTAACTGCTGATACAGAAAACGACGAAGTAACAATTGGTGTTACCGGAAAGGTAGCAAGTGCAGCAAGCGCGGATACTGCGACTGCTTGTACTGGTAATGCAGCTACTGCTACAAAACTAGAAGCTGCAAGAACTATCAATGATGTGGCTTTTGATGGAACAGCGGATATTGTTATCACTCAGATTAATGGAAAGGACATTGCTACTGTTGATCAAATTCCTGCCACTCCAACGTCCGTACCTATTGGCGGAATTATCATGTGGTCTGGTAGTGACATTCCTACAAGTTGGGCTTTGTGCAATGGTTCGAATGGGACTCCTGATTTAAGAGGTAAATTTGTTTTAGGAACGTCTGCATCATACTTAATTGGGCAGACTGGCGGACAGGAAATGCATACGATTAGCATTGATGAAATGCCTATTCATAGTCATAAAAATCCCTACTTTGATGAAATTGGCTTTGATGTAACTAACGGCGGTGGCGGTGATCCAATAAAACAAAGACTAGCTATGGGAGATAATGCGCCTTATAATAACTACGTTTGGCCATCAGACGTATCTAACGTAGGTGGAAATCGACCTCACAACAATATGCCGCCATATTATGTGCTTGCATACATCATGAGGACTGCTTAAAAAGTTATTTTAAAACGAAACTTCGAAGTACTGGAATTGACGAAATAGAACTGTAGCCGTCTTACCTTAATTGGTAGGGCGGTCTTTTTGCGTGTAGAGATTAATTTACTGCATCATTAAATTATGGCTTTTATAACATATAATTGAGAAATAAATTTACATTCGGTAGTTGAATTTATAGTTACTACGGAATGTGTATTAGTGAAAGCCGATATACAGGATACACACGTTTAAAAGAAGAGATCCTTGGCTATATTGGCTTTTAAAATATTATTTAAATGGGGGAATGTAAAATGGCAAATATAGGACAACAACTATTGACTCCTGAAGCTGATTGGCAACGCATAGAAGTAACGGACGCATTATTTACTGCATTACCAAAGTTTTTATCTTGGACTGTAGACTCGAAGGCAGGCAACTCTGGCAGTAGTGCTTTATATACCGCTGCTACGACGGCATCATACAGTTTTAATTTTAGAGGTACAAAGTTACGCATTATAAGTAGAATATGGGCAACCTCTTATCCCACGGACAATAAAGTGTATGTGGATAATATATTGGTTGATACGTTTACATTAATAGGTACAAAGACATATGGTGCATTAGTATTCGAGATAACCGGTTTAGACTTAAAAGAACATGTAGTATCAATAGTCAAAGGGACTGGTACATATTTCTGGGCGGATGCTATTGACATAGACGCTACAGGGACAATTGAACCATATAATCCGAATCCTACTCCTGATATTTCGGCACCTACGAACCTAATTACAACCGCAAGTAATTTTCAAGTGAATCTTTCATGGACTGCAGTAACTGAAGCAACTGGTTACAATGTAAAACGCTCTACCACTGCAGGTGGTCCATATACAACAATTACTACTAACGTACCTGGTACAAGCTATCTTGATACCACAGTAACTAATGGGATTACTTATTACTACGTAGTAACTGCAGTTGATAGTTCAAATAATGAAAGCGCTAATTCAAATGAAGCATCGGCAACCCCACAGGCTCCAAGTAGTCATGGTCTGTTACGAGCTACCATGAACGATTCAAGCGAGCGGGAGTATCAGTTGTCGACTACTGAAATTGATGGTTTTATTAATTGGGTAAAAGATCATGCAAATACTGATTCTAATTGTTATATGCTTAATAAAATTGAAGTTTTACAAAATAGCAAAGAATACCTTATATTTGAAAAGATCATCAGTTTTGAAGTTGTGGAACTTACAAAGTAGAATTATTGCCGTCTTGCCTCCGGGTAGGACGGCAATAACAATTATCGTAACTCGGAATGGTCTGCTCTTATGATCAGCATGGTGGTGATCGGTATGTACCCGTAGAGCTGCAGCGTAATTTTAGCAAAGATACTGCAGTAAGTTATGGAACACCATTTTGGTGGTAATAGCTCCGGATGGGAAGTAAAGTATACGAGGAAAACTGATAAGTTATTTTTTCTATTTTAGTTTTAAAATATATACAAAAAATTAAGGGTCGTCTCATTTCATTAGGTAGACGACCCATGCAGCATTAATTGATAAAAAGCTGTAAATTTAACTTTGTCTGACTTAGAACTTATATTACTAAGAGGATATACTCAATGTCTATTTGCCATTGATGCATATTTCTCTTCTTTCTCTTTTATTTCTTGAAGTACGTCAGCTTTGACATTACGGTCTGTTAACGTTTGGTATAATTTCTTTTGGATTACAGCTGCCTCTGTTGGCTGTCCATATTGAAATGCTATTGCATTTGAAAATTGTTCCATATAGTATTTATAATCAATATGCCCTAATGTATTAGCAGCAACATAACTCTGTTCGACTAAAGAAGGAAAGAGAATTTGTTTTGCTTCTTCTAGTTTTGGTGGTGAAATCTGAATTGTTTTGCGTGCTCCTAATTTTTTATAATACTTTGTCATTGGTAATGACAAGGCAACTTGAGCATGAATAGATACTTTTCGATGGGGGATTTGTTCAGTTATTGTTCTCAATACATCATTACCTTTTTTAAAGTATTGACTACCATCAAAATATAAAATTCGGCCAATTTCATCTGAGAATAAGTCTTGCGCCAGAAAATCTTCAACTCGATCCATTGGAGGCTCAACTCGAATTCGCAATTCTTTAGAGACGATATCCTCATTTTTTAGATGTAAAGCAACTTGAATTAAATAATCTCCAGGTTCTGCAATAATCCAACCTTCTTTTCCCACAGAAACAAATAGAGATTGATAAATAGATTGTCCAGATGGAATAACAATGTTTTCAGGTTGTTGTATATAACGAACATATGGAAGAATTTGTTTGGCAACTTTACCGTGTTTTTTGACTATTACTGTCATATTAGTAAAATCAGAAAGTAGATTCTTGTTAATTATGTGAGGTTCCGTTGTGTTATTAGTCATCTTGAGTTCAATTACAACAGGTTCTAAAAATTCATATCGAGTAGTTTCGCGGTTAACTCTAATATCAAGTTTAAAGGAAGAGTTTTGTAGAACATTATGTTGTTCAAAACCATGATGATCAAACCATTCAGCATCTCCCATTTTTACAAATCGTTCAGGAGCGTGGCGTAAGAATAGGAGTTCATCATTTGAAAATCTATATTCAAAGTTTTCGAAAAATGTTTTTTCTCCACCTTGAACACTATAGGGATAATTCATAAAGCTACGAGCTTCAGGTTCATTTTCTAATGGCATCCATGGTGTTCCCATTGCTTTTTGCCATGAATGGGCAAGATTAAATCCATGACCAATTTCATGACATGCTGTCCAAAACTTCATCCGTTGTACCCATGCTTCAGGATGAGTTTCTCTTTCAGGTGCTTTTGTTATAAAAGAACGATTAAAGATAGCAGTTCCTTGACGATGTTGTGACCCAATACTGTCAAACATGATACCACCCAAACTCGGGCCATCCTCATGAAGTGAAGCAAAGAAGACCCACAAAGCCCATCGTGCGCTTTCCGAATATTCGGACCAATGTTGCTGCATTGCATCATGCATTTCAGCATCACTCCAACGAATATCTAGACCTGCTTCTGAAATCGGTATTGTGCTTGCTCCTGAAGATAAACCTACATCAAATCCGGCACGGCGGTACACTGTTTCAATTGATAAAGTTTCATTTGGTAATGAGTGGGGATGATTAGGATGGGCATGAGTTTGAATTGAGGTGACTGCCATGACCCCATCTTCACTATCATACTCAAACTCTACTGGATGGAAATAAGGTGATTGACGTTTATAGTATGAAGTATGTGTAAATGAGTCACCGCTTGTAAACATGAGTTTGGCTGTTTGTTGTGTAATACCTTCTAATTTAATGGTGATGGATGTATAAGGAAATTGCGATATATCTCCATCCTTATACCAGATGTGACCTGTCCAACTATTAGATTCCACTTCTTGTAATTTGGCAACCCAATGTACATAAAAGTTATTAAGTCTCCATGTTCCGCTTGCAGCCTTTTGAGGGTAGTTTCCGTCAATATCTAGCCTTAGTTCTTCTTTTATTTGGAGAGATGAAGCGGAAGAATTATAATCTTTCCCAAAATGTTCAGTAGATGATTCAAGCGTCCATAAGCCGCTGATAGAATTATTAATTGTAGCATCCCTTTCTGAGTTATGTTGATTCATAAAATTAATTCCCCCGATTCTTTTTATTGTTCCGGTGAACTACCATATTTTAAGTGAACAACATTTATAGAAGCATATTCACTATCATTATGTGTATAATGAGTAAGAATATACATATTATCAAACTCGCTATCGGGAATAGGGTTTATAGGAGCACCTCCAAGCTGCTTTATTACCTCAGGTACAGTATTGGTATGCCCACAGATAAATATTTTTTTACCATCTTGTTTTAACAATACCTGCTCGACAAGTTCGTCTGGTTCTGAAATATTACTAATTTTAAGTCCTAATTTTCCTGCTAGTGGCCCTGCTGTCTGAATAGTTCGTAAGTAATCAGAAGAATAAATGTCTGTTATACCAACTTCTCCAATCATACGAGCTAGTAATTTTGCACGTTCATGCCCTGCCTGGCTTAATGGCTGATTGGTATCATGTGTTAAATATTCTGCATGTCGAACTAGCATAATTGTAATGGTTTTTTTACTCATACTTAGTCTTCCTTTCTAAATTATCATAATGAAACGGTATTCCATGTAAAATAGTATTTGAAAAAAAGTGCATTTCATTCAAGATGTGAATCTTAAGAGCCATTCTGTGAATTGGCAATGACATTGGTAATTGCAAAAAATACAGGTAGAAAATTTATTGGAATTGAAAAAGGTGAGGGGTATTATCAAGTTAGTTTAGAGCAATAAAACATAGATTATTAATAAAACAGCCCAGCGATGGCTGGGCAAGTACTTAATATGCTGGAGAAATATTAGCCGCCAACTGAGGCGGTTTTTCTTTTCCAATAACTGCTACTTGATTTCCCCTTCCCATAACCCTATAATTATACCAAACATATGTTCTGTCGGGGGAGTTAAAAATGAGTAATAGCAAGGTCTTTGTGGAAGTCGTAGCAAAACATGATACATACGGCAATGTCCGTCCATTATCAATAAGATGGGAAGATGGCAGAGTATTTGAAGTGGATCGCCTAATTGACATACGCAAGGCTGCATCATTAAAAGGTGGCGGTGTTGGTATACGATATACCTGTAAGATCATGGGTAAGCAGGTGCATTTATTTGATGATGAAGGCAAATGGTTTATGGAAAGAAAATAAATAACTCCCTAGGCTTAGTTGCTTAGGGAGTTATTTATTTGTATATAGTTTTTTTAAGACATTTCTGCAGTCCTCAATGCAATATAAATTGTAACTATAGCAAACGCGCACATATAGCCTAATTCAAACCAATCAATTTTCTGTCTAAGTATTAAAGGGAGCATATCAAACCACAGCAGGATCCTGTCTTTTTTATATTAATTAATCTTATAAAATTTCTATTTTATAAATATAATATTCGATTTTTTCAAGATGTAGTTAAATTCTGGCAGACTTTTTAGTTTTTTAGCATCGTCTATAGAAATAACTGGATTAGCTTTAAAGTCTCTGACTTCAATTGCCTTTATCAAAATGTAGTTCTCTCCGACTCGGCTTTTACCATCTAACACTTCTTTGATAGAATCATAATAATCAACTGTACCATTTTTACTAATCCAACCTAAGTCATCGGGAATTATACTATTCACTATTTGTCCATTTTTATCATAAATTGTAGGACTCATCACAGTTTCTAAGCCCATTCCGCGTGCATCAATAACAATACCCGTAATACGTTTCCCTTGTTCTGATGTTCCTGCAGACTCCGCGAAGCTAGCACCAACCATACTTAGTAAGAATAGAAATGTAATCAAAATGGTCTTTTTCATAAAAGAAGTCCTCCTATTATTTTATAGTATACTGATATATCGTGATTCTTTATTAGATTTCTCTTTAAAATTAACTGCTTTTACAAAAAAATCAACGCTACAAGATTATGAGCCTAAATTACATATCGTAATATTAATATCACACGTCGTTGAAAACCACCTTATTAGCATTTAGTTAGGAAGGAGCTAAAAGGTGAGAAGATTGTAACAATGTTGTTACATTTATATATAGTAAAATAAGCGTAAAAGAAAAATATATAGGATCTTCTTTTTACATAACTCTCCATAATGCTATATAATAGGACATACTATTTTCTCGGAGGTCCCAAATGCGTCAAACTAATGTTACAGAACTCGCCAAGATGGGGAAATGCGAACGTCAAGTCTACCTTGACCACCATCATGGCGAAGATACATCACTTACTGCAAAATTCATCAAACGAGGTAACCGAGAGCACGAACAATTTAATCGCCAGCTTTCGGGTAAAGATAAACGCTGCTTTATTGCAACAGCAGTCTTTGGTATTGATGCCATAGAAACGAATATTTTGTGTCAATTTAGGGATATGCATCTAATACCTTACAGCCTTGGACGAATGATTATTTCATTATATTATAATATATCGCCACACATAGTTATCGTAATTGAAAAGTACCCTGTATTGAAGATTCCAATCCGTGCAGCATTACGCTGGTTTATTAGATCCTGGAGGTAGACATGTCATTCCTTATATTAGTTGCAGTTATTATTCTTTATTGGTGGCTGTGCTCAAGACGAAAACCCAAGTTATCACCATATATGTTAGAGCAATCCTTGCAAATAAATGTTCCGATACCTTTGTGCGGTAAGCCGGATGTAGTATGGGAAACTCGTGATGGTACTTTGATAGTTGGAGATTACAAAAGTCGTGAGAAGCAGCAAGTATATGAATCTGAGGTTATTCAGCTATCCGTATATAAGTTATTGGTTGAAAGAACACAAAAAAGGCCTGTTGCTGATTATGGTTTTATTCATTTTAAAAATAGAAATATGAAAAAGGTATGTTTAATGAAGGAAAAAGAAATTATTGCTTTGTATTATCGATATTGGAATGTGATAGGAGGTGAGGTGGTCGCTTATGCTGCTAATAATAAAAACTACTGTAGATATTGTTCGCACAAACATGAGTGTAACTAAAATGAATCCCCTGATAAGTTTGGACTTACCAAGGGATTAGTTTTATACTATAGCGTAAAGGAAAAACAATCTCAATCAAGAATTTTACAGTATAACAAAACCTTCTCTTTAATAATTTGACTAGGTTCTTTCTTCTTCCAATTAAAAATAATACGTTCATGTATTCCAAGCTCTTCAGCCATTTCGACTTTAGTATGTCCATGATAGCAGCGAGCCTTTTCTACCTTCTCAAAAAAGGTTTCCTCTGGCATATTTTCAAAGCAACCTAGAAACCATACTGGCTGTTCAAGTTTAGTGGCCAACTTACGTAACGTTTTCATCGCTGCCGTACCGGTAGTTTTTCCTTCTAGCTGGCTTAGATGAACTGCATCAATCCCAACCTTCGCAGCAAGAGTCTTGATTAGCCAACCTTTTTGTATTCGTGCCCATCTAATACGCTTATTGGAGGTGTTACCAATTGTCATTTCTATATTCTGATCGACTTTTCCATTAAATACTGCATTATCTAGGTTGTGATGTGTACGCATGTCCGTGTGGATTCTTAGGAGACAATAAAAAAGATTGTACTTGTAGTACAGGCGATATTAAACGTTACCGCAAGAAAATATCTGGACCTTTATTAGATCGAATGGATATACATGTGCATGTGCCACGTTTAGAATATAGTGAAATGACTACTAGCATACCAACGGAGTCTTCCAGTGACATTCGCCAGCGAGTGACTGCCGCAAGGGCTATACAATATTCTCGCTTGCAGAAATACAATATATTTTGTAATGCCCAAATGGGCCATAGACATGTAAAAACAACTTGTCATATGACTCACAATGCACAAGTTATGCTAAAACAAGCGTTTGAAGCAATGAACCTTAGCGCTCGAGGCTATGATCGTATATTAAAAGTAGCACGTACCATTGCTGATTTGGCTAATTCGGAACAGATTAGTGATATTCACGTCGCAGAAGCGATTCATTTTCGAAATAATATTCAAGAATTTTCTTAGCTAATTAATAAAGAGAATACTCATTTTTATCTGGAGGTAAAAATTTTTGTATAACCTTTTATGTCCTCATATGATCTTAAATTCTTTACATGATCTTGAGTACCACCAATTAAAAGAACTAGGAATTGAGGGAATTATTTTTGATTTAGATAATACGATTATTCCCTGGGATCAGCAGCAGATGTCACCTGAGATTATTGAATGGGTAAATGCTTTGCTAAAGGAAGGGTTTAAAATTTGTTTGTTATCCAACAATATGGGTAAGAGAGTAAAAGATATAGCTGAAATTTTTAACGTTCCTTTTGTCTCTAGAGCCTATAAGCCAGCAAAATCAGGATTTCGTCATGCAATAGCAGCTATGGAATTGTCTCAGGATCAGGTAGCGGTGATCGGTGACCAATTATTTACAGACATACTTGGTGGTAATCGTATTGGTTTAATTACGATTTGGGTTCGTCCATTAAGTGCACAAGAATTTATTGGTACTAAAATTACCCGGCGCTTGGAACGATTAGCTGTACGAGTTTTAAAGGCAAAAGGATTTATAAGTAAAAGCGCGATTATTAAAAATAATAATTATTGAAATGGAGCTAGTACAATGATTACGAGTAAAACCCAAAAAATAGGTATATTAGGATGGCCCCTGGGACATTCCTTATCACCTATAATGCATAATGCAGCTTTTAAATCCCTTCACCTTGATTATGTATATATTCCACTGCCTGTTCATCCGGAGAATTTAGCTCAAGCCGTTGCAGGTTTAAAAGCAATGGAATTTACGGGTGTAAATGTTACCATACCTCATAAGGTGGAGATAATGTCCTATCTTGATGAAATTGATTTCAGTGCCCAGCTAGTTGGGGCTGTAAATACAGTTGTAATAAAAGACGGTAAATCGATTGGATATAATACAGATGCTCAAGGGTTTGTCCAATCAATACTTTCAAATGGTATTAAAATTACTGAACAAACAGCGGTCATACTAGGAGCTGGCGGGGCTGCGAGGGCCGTTGCATGTGGTCTTTTTCAACATGGGATAAAAAAAATTATAATTGGAGCAAGAAATCTTGAAAAAGCGCAGCAATTCGTAAAACTCTTCTCAACAAATGTAGATATACAAGCTTATGATTGGGAGGATTTCGGTTTTCAAAATTTGTTGCAAGAATGCGATATTCTGATAAATAGTACTCCAATTGGTATGCCAGTTCATGATACAGAAGTGTTGCCTATACCTTGGGAGATCTTAAATCCAGAGGCTGCTGTTTGCGATTTAATCTATAATCCATCCAAGACTCAACTGTTACTTTCTGCTAAAAAACACGGTCATATAGCTATAAATGGTTTGGGAATGCTAATTGAACAAGGTGCCTTGGCTTTTGAACTTTGGACAGGTGAGCAAGGTCCCCGACAAATTATGTCTAACGCATTAACAGAATATCTGTAAGTATTGCTTTTTATTAATCATTAAACTCACTAAAGCAAGAAGCTCCCAAATTAGTAGAATATACTTAATTAGGACATTGAGGCTTAGGTCCTAGGATCTGAGCCTTTTGTTGTGCCATATAAATTGGGCATGTAAATTTTCCAGGAATATTATTGCAGTTGCTTTATAATCAATGGATTAGGAGTGGGGAAACTTTGGAGAAATTAAAGCAATTAAAAAAAATTACTGCAAACCAGCGCCTAATGGTAATATTTGTAATTGGGGCGACAGCCATAATTGCAACAATTTTTTTTATGCCTTCAAAGATCCAGGTTACTCCTAGTGTTGTTAATAAGACTACCACACCCATTGTTAGAAATACGGATAAAGTAGTTATGTCAGTTGGACATCAACATAATGGTCAATTGAAACGTGATCCTTTTGCCCCTCCTTCTATCGTCGCGGATAATTTTGAAACGCAGAAAGAAAATATATCTCCTACAAAATCTAACAATGAATCTGTGATAGCCGCAAATCCAATTACTCTCCTTAAACCAAAAGAGAAGATAAGACTTACTGGAATTATCAATACAGATAATCAGCACGTTGCAGTTATACAATCGGATAATAAAAGCAAGGCTTATCAGCTAAATGAATTTATTGGTACCTATCAACTTATTTCAATACAAGAAGATTCTATTATTCTTAAAGGTGGTAATAGTCAAATATTCCTGTCGTTAGAGCCAGCGAGAAAAGGGGAGGGCACTAAATAATGAAATATAGGACATATCTCTGCGTAATGATATTGTTACTGTCAATCACAATCTGCAGTATTGCTATGGCAGATCCGCAAAGTATTGATCTTAGTTTCGTGGATGAAGATGTGCGGGTAATATTACATACACTTGCTATTATTAGCAATGTTGATATCATTATTGATGACTCGATAAAAGGTAATATTACGATGAAACTTAAGAGTACAACTTTTGAGAATGCCCTAATTCTAATAACGTCAGCTAAGGGGTTATCCTATCGAAAAATAGGTGAGTCCTTTATTATAGAACCTGCGGATATGGGGACAACAGAGATATATAAGTTGCGTTATATTCGTGCTGTTGATATAAAAAAAACATTGGAACCTATTATGAATAGTCTTAAATTAAAAGCTGAAATTGATGAGATATCAAATAGTTTGATATTTAGTGGTTCGCCTACAGGTTGTGCTCACATTAAAATATTATTAACAGATCTTGATATTCCGCAGCAGCAAGTGACTATCGAGGCTAAAGTTGTGGCTATTAACAAAGCGAAGACAGAAGAGCTAGGGATTGATTGGTCATGGGACGTTACACCTCAATATGCAGAATATAGTGCAGCACAAGTCAATATTGCAAATGGTGTAACGACAATTGAGCCAGGTAAAGTTACGCGTGATACTGGAAAAGGGATTATTCAATTTGGTCGTAATCCTGAAGGCTATCCTTATGAATTTTACTATCAAGCAAAAATTAATGCCCTCATTAGTAATGGCAATGCTAAAATCTTAGCTAGTCCTAAAGTAACTACCATTAATGGAAATGAAGCTCGGATTTTAATTGGTGATCATATTCCAGTACTTACTGAGAGAATGGAAGACGGGAAAACGACTACTACAGTAGAATATATTGATACGGGCATAAAACTTACCTATACCCCTACGATTACTGCTGATGGAACTATTACAGCAAAAGTACATACAGAGGTTAGTACTCCTAGCTTAGTAACGGATATTAAGAACTACCGTATTACTACCCGTGAGGTAGAAAGTACGGTCTGCATGAAAGATGGTGAGACGATGGTGATTGGTGGTCTCATTGGGAGTGAAGAATCTAAAACAAATAATAACATACCTTTCTTAAGCCAACTACCATTAATTGGTACGCTATTTAAAAGTGTACATAATTCAAAAGTAGAAACGGAAGTAATCATTTTTTTGACAGCAAAACTAGTTAAATGACAAAGAAAGCAGAAAATAGATTGTAATTTGATGTTTTATAATATGTTTAGCAGGAACTTATTGTAAAATGTAGAAGAATAAGTATTAAAATAGATGTGAAAACATTCGCAATAATATTGGGAAACTTGATCCTGGATTGAGTAGTGCAATTGGCTAGCAATATGCATTTACAATTTTAATAAATGTATTTGAAGTTTAGTTGCTTTTCTTTATAAGAGGCGGTGTAAAAGCATGAAATGTGAAGTCTTAAGAACTCGATTAGGTATACCCCAGATTGATTTGTCAAGTATCTGCGTTAAACCAGAGCTAGCAGAACTGATTCCAGCGACATTAGCGGAGCGGCATCAAGTGATTCCGGTAAAAGTTGCTGGTAATAAGATTATTTTAGCAATGACTGATCCAACAAATTTTTATGCGATTGATGATATTCGTATGGTTTCAGGTTTTGATGTAGAGCCTGTTATTGCTGCAGAAAAAGATATATTACGAGCTATCAGAGAATGCTACGGTGTACAAGACTTAGTTGAAAAGGCCATTAATAAAATGCGCCCAGAAGATATAAGGCTAACAGCAAAGCTCCAGACAGCAGATGATGCTCCAATCATTGGATTAGTTAATTCTCTTATGGATCAAGCAATTAAAGATATGGCTAGTGATATACATATTGAACCTCAAGATACAACATTGCGTGTCCGTTTTCGCATTGATGGTATGCTACGAGAGATCGGCAGCTTTCCCCGCGAGATTCACCCCGCGATTGTTGCTCGAATTAAGATTATTAGTGATATGGATATTGCAGAAAAACGCATACCGCAAGATGGGCGAATTAAAATTAAAGTAGCAGAGAGTGATATTGATATTCGAGTGTCTACCTTGCCTACTATTATGGGTGAAAAAGTGGTTATGCGTTTGTTAGATCAACAGACGGTTATTTTGGATATTAATAAACTTGGTTTTTCTACTGAAAATAGTAAAAATTATCACAAGATATATTCTCAATCTTATGGCATGGTGCTAGTCACTGGTCCTACAGGTTCTGGTAAAACGACTACTTTATACTCTACATTGAATCAAGTGAATTCGCCAAGTCAGAATATCATCACTTTAGAAGATCCTGTAGAGTATCGTTTAGGAGGAGTCAATCAGGTACAAGTTCACCCAAAAGCAGGCTTAACTTTTGCCAGTGGACTTCGGTCTGCATTGCGGCAAGACCCGAATGTCTTATTAGTGGGAGAGATACGAGATAGTGAAACTGCTGATATTGCCATTAGAGCGGCTTTAACTGGTCATCTTGTCTTTAGCACTTTGCATACAAATGATGCGGCAGGAACAATTACTCGTTTACTTGATATGGATGTTGAACCTTTTCTAGTGGCTTCATCAGTTCTAGGGGTGGTTGCACAACGACTCGTCAGAACACTTTGTCCCAAGTGTCGAGAAAGTTACATACCTTCTACTGATGCCTTAGAACGTTTATTTTTAGGTGTTGAACCTGACGTACCTATTAGATTGCATCAAGGAGCCGGGTGCGCTCATTGTAATCATACAGGCTATCAAGGTCGTATGGCAATTCATGAAGTCATGCCCATAACTTCTCAAATTAGAGAGGCTATTAACCGTAGAGCTTCTAGTGATGAAATTTGTAATATTGCTATTGCACAAGGCATGATAACCATGCGTCAGGATGGTATTGAAAAAGCACGTACTGGTTTGACAGATGTAAAAGAAATTATGCGTGTAGCATATGCTGAAGCTAGTGGAGGACAATTGTGATGGATCAGCTATTGGGTCAAGCTGTACATAGCCGAGCATCTGACTTGCACATTACAGTAGGCGCACCACCCATATTCAGAATTGATGGTCAACTTGTACCTACTAATCATCAGCTACTAAACGTAAAAAATACAGAAAGATTGTTTAAAGCCATTACAACGCCGGAGCAACAGCAATATTTTAATGAGCATGGTGAAATTGACTTTTCCTTTGCAGTTCCCGGCCTTAGCCGTTTTCGAGTCAATGCTTTTCACCAACGTGGTTCAGTGGCTATTGTGATTCGCGTTATAGATGAAAATATACCTACATTAGAAGAGCTGGGACATCCTAGTGTTATAAGAACTCTTGCATGTCAGGCTAGAGGTTTAGTTCTAGTTACCGGTCCCACAGGTAGTGGTAAATCAACAACTTTGGCGGCAATGATTAATCTGATTAACCAGGAACGATTCTGTCATATTCTTACACTAGAAGATCCTATTGAATTTTTACATAAGCATAACAAGTCAATTGTCAATCAGCGGGAAATCAATACTGATACCAAATCGTTTACTGTTGCTCTCAGAGCTGCTTTAAGAGAAGATCCTGATGTTATTTTGGTAGGAGAAATGCGTGATTCGGAAACCATTGCTACAGCCATTACGGCAGCAGAAACAGGGCACTTAGTCTTTGCTACTTTACATACTGGCAGTGCTGTTCAAACCATAGATCGCATTATTGATGCTTTTCCTTCACATCAACAGCAGCAAATTCGTATACAGCTGTCCGTTACCCTGCAGGGAATTATTGCTCAGCAGTTATTACCTCGAATGGATCAGATTGGCAGAGTAGCTGCTTTAGAAATCCTGGTAGCTACTCCTGCAGTGCGTAATATGATTCGTGAAGGAAAGACCCATCAACTGACTTCCTTCATTCAAACAGGCGCAAAGTTTGGTATGCAAACGATGGACATTGCTTTACGGGATTTATATCGTCGTGGAATCATCTCGTATGGTGAAGCTATAATGCGCGTCATAGATGAAGAGAACTTCGCTCGTTTCGCCAATAATTAAACAAATGGAAAGTAGGAGAGCATAAATGGCGAAAATTTTTGGATATAGAGCTAAAGACCGTAATGGACAAGTACTAATCGGTAGTATTTTGGCTGAAAGCGAATCGGCAGTGGCAGCTCATATCCGAGAAAAAGGCTATTTTATTACTCAGATTAAGGAAGAAGGTGGTGCAAGTTTATATAATAACCTTATTGATCACTTAAGAAGTAGCAGTTTAAAAGAGATTTCGATTCTTTGTCGTTTATTTGCCACTATGATCGATGCAGGTTTACCGTTAATAGCTTCTCTTGATGTTCTCATTGCACAAACAAATAATCTACGAATGAAAAAAGCGTTACAAAATGTCTATAAAAAAGTCAAGGAAGGAGAAACATTATCCCGTTCTTTAGGTGATTATCCTTCCATATTTCCTATTCTTATGGTTAATATGGTAGAAGTTGGAGAAGTGGGCGGGTTACTAGATGATGTACTCAATCGTTTAGCCAATCACTTTGAAAAAGAACATAAATTGAATGAGAAGATTAAATCAGCTCTGACCTATCCGGCAGTAGTCAGTGTTATGGCAAGTGTATCTGTTATTTTTATTGTAACCTTTGTTTTACCGACTTTTGTACAAATGTTTGATAATTTAAAAATGGAGTTACCATTACTTACACGCATATTACTGGCGACTAGTAATACTCTGCATAATTATGCTCTATTTTTGATCGCTTTTATTGTAGTGGGAACATATGGGATAAAGGTTGCATATCAACGAGAATCATCCAGAAAAATGATTGATAAGTTGATACTAAAAATTCCTGTAGTTGGCATGTTATCTCGTAAAATTGGTATTGCCCGCTTCAGCCGTACCTTAAGCACTTTGCTTCATGGTGGTGTGCCGATTATAACTGCCTTAGACGTTGTGAAAAAGACTACCGGCAATCTTAGTATGATGGAAGTTTTAGAACAAGCACAAGCTGGTATCAAAGAAGGGATGGCGCTAGCATCTACTTTAGCACAAAGCAAAGTGTTTACTCCTATGGTCATTCAGATGATTTCCATCGGTGAAGAAAGTGGTGCATTGGACAAGATGCTCGAAAAGATCGCCGATTTCTATGAAAGTGATGTAGATGATGTAGTTGGTCGTTTAAGCAGTATTATTGAACCTGTTATTATTGGGACTTTAGGAGTAGTCATTGGCTTGATTGTGATATCCATTATGATACCGATATTTGATATTATAACGAATCCTGGGAACCTATAACTGCTTATGATGGACTTTAGTAGAATATAAGCATAAAAGAGGTAATTATATGTTTATCAAATTAAAGAAGAAAACGAGAGCTCAAAAGGGATTTACATTAATCGAATTGATGGTTGTAATTGCTATTATTGGAGTTTTGACAGCTATCGCGATGCCGAAACTTACTGCTTCAACTGCGGCGGCAAGAGATGGAAGGCTCAAAGCTGATCTTCGCACGGTTGATAGTGCTCTTATATTGTATCGTGCAAATAATAATATGTATCCAGCTACTAAAGCAGATATAGTAACTTACATTAATGTGTGGCCTAAAGATGCACAAGCTATCGCTGCTGATTTGATTTATACGAAAGGGAGTGGTGATGATTATAAATTAACTGGTGTATCCTCAAATGGTACAACAAGAAAATCCCCTGGCAGCTCAGATTATACTTCCACTGATATATGGTAACAAATCATAAATAACCGCTATATGTTATCTTCTTGGTTCGATTCAGATATAAGGGAGAAATACAGTGTTTATAATAGTAATCTTCCTAGGTCTTCTTATTGGCAGCTTTCTCAATGTTTGCATCTACCGTTTACCACAAAATCAATCCATTATCTTTCCGCCGTCCCACTGCAGCACTTGCGGTACACATCTTAAGACATGGGATTTAATCCCAGTAATTAGTTATCTGTTATTACGAGGTAGCTGCCGATATTGCAAAGTTACGTTTTCCTCACGCTATCTTTTAGTAGAGATAGTAACGGCTATTTTATTTGTCTTGTGTTTTCAAATACATGGATTATCTTTTCTGTTTATTAAAGCCATTGTATTTACAGCCTTTTTACTTATCATTACGTTCATTGACTACGATCACCAGCTGATATTAGATAAAGTTCTCCTATGGTTCTCTGGAACTGGTATTGTTATAAATTTTTGGACGAATAGTTTGGACTTTTGGGATATGCTGCTAGCTAGTTTACTTGGGAGTGGATTGCTACTTCTAATTGCACTTGTCAGTCGTGGTGGAATGGGAGATGGTGATATCAAGTTTGCTGCAGCTCTTGGTATGTGGCTAAGCTGGAAATGTTTATTACTTGCGTTACTACTATCCTTTGTATGTGGTGGAATAGGTGGTTTGCTGTTAGTGCTTTTCAAATTAAAAAGCCGTAAAGATTTTATTCCCTTTGGCCCTTTTATAGCTCTTAGTGCCTTTGCTATTATGTTATATGGCAGTGAAATAATTATTTGGTATATAGAAAAGCTATATTGAGGTGGACATATGCAACGAGGTGTTACCTTAATTGAACTTCTAGTATGTATTGCTATCCTTAGTATTTTTGCGAGTGTGACAATACCAACCCTGGGACAATCATTAGAGAAACAAGAGCTAGAGAGTACATCTTGTCAATTGGCAGCTGATATTCGCTGGCTGCAACAAATTTCAATTAACGCTGGGGTAGATACAACTGCGTATGCAATGTTCTTTTATAATACTACACCTTATGGCTATTACGTTACTGCAAATACTACCAGAATAAAGAATGTTATATTTCCAGAATCGGTGACTCTTTCCGGCAGCCATTCTTACATTTCATTTGCACAGAGTGGAGCACCGAAAACTGGCGCACAAACCATTTCTATACGGAGTAAGAAATTAAAACGATGGAAATATGTTATCCTTGCACCGATTACTGGACGTGTCCGTATAAGCGATTTTATAAATACACAACCTGAAGAATAGAAGGTAATCTATGATGTCAAGGCTGAAGGGAAATCAAGGTTTTGTTTTAGCTGATGTAACGCTGGGACTTTTTATTATTAGTGTCGCGTTACTTTGTATTTCTATGTTGTTTACCCAAGCATTACAATTGGAAGAAATCGCAGGGGATTATACACTAGCCACGAATGTAGCACAGAAACAATTAGAGTTATTAAAAAATAAGTCTCCAGTATATTGGGCAGAGTTGCAGTTACCTTGCACAATACCTTGGGAAGATGAGAGGTTTCCTCCTCCGGCAGACTACGAGCTGACAACCTATGCTGTGCCATCCACGCGCGGTAGTCATCTTGTGCAAGTAACAGTAATTGTTACTTGGCAAGAACGACAAAAAGATTATAGTATCCAGCTTGTGACTTTATATTCCAAGATGAACTAAAGTCGTTCTTATATTGAAGGTGAATCAATGAAGAGAAAATACTTTGTAGCGCAACATGGACTGACTTTAATAGAACTGGTAATTGGTATGGCTTTAATACTATGTTTGCTTTCTGGTATCGTAGGTTTATTTTCCGGTTCTTTAAAAGTTTGGGTATTTGGTAAGCAGCAAAGTCATCTCAATCAAACAGCGCGCATTGCGATGGATTCTATTGTTAAGGAAATACGATATGCTCAACAAATTACCTTAAAGAATACTTCATCTTTAGTAGTAACAAAGGTAAACGGAGAAATTAGAACCTTACAATTAGGCGAAGGACTTCATTCCAAAACATTATATGTTATTATAGATAAGACAAAGACAATTCCTCCTGGTGGTATTTCTAGCAGTCCAATAACAGAAAATCTTGTGACAAACCTGCAGTTTCTTCAGCGTGGAAATAGCAAGGCTGTACTGGTAACTTTAGAAGTCACTAATGAGAGTACTGGGGAAAGAAAGTTGCTTCGGACAGCCTGTTATCCTTTAAATTTACAGTGACCCATTATGGGAAAGGGGATGTTTACCTTGCTATATATCGTGAGAAATGAGCGTGGTTTGGCTGCCGTACTAGCGCTGATTGCTATGATGTTATTAGGGATAATGGGGATTGGTCTTATGGTATTAAGTAAAATAGACATAGAAATAGCAGCGAATCATCGTGATGGTGTTGCTGCACAGTATGTAGCTGAAGGAGGAATACAATGGGCAATTGTTCAGCTTAAGACAGATCCAGATTTTGTTATTGAAACTAAAGCTCAAAAAAATGTAACAACGTATGTTATTGATGAAAATGGATCTACTTTTGCCAGTTGTACTGTTACAACCACAGTCAAACCAACAACGACTGATGAGAATCTAAGAGTGGTCACATCCATCGGGAGTGTTAACAAGGCAAAGCGCCAAATAAGCACGCAAATACGATTGCCGGCAGGAAAAGAAGATCCGCTTGAGGTTATTTGGGATGATTAAGGAAAGTGGCTACTATGGAAATTAAAAATTATATGGAAAAATTAGTAATGGAAAAACTGGATATCGTTATAAAGGCCAATCGTACAACGTGTAATTGTGAGCGCTGTCGATATGACATCGCTGCATTAGCCCTAAATTCTCTGCCTACACGTTGTGTTGCAACATCTTCAGGTACAACATATTCTAAAATAGATTCATTGGATCAACAGTTTCATGTTGATATCGTTTCTGCTATTACTCAAGCAATTAAAATTGTAAAGAAATCTCCTCATCATTAAGAAAATAGGTGATTTTCATGTGGAAGAGAATCCAAAAGTTCTTATTAAAAGGAATGCGGGATGTAGTTGGAATTGATATAGGAACAGGTGCTATTAAAATTGTAGAAATTTCTTGGAACAAGGATCAACCTGTACTAAAAAGTTTAGGTATCGAAATGTTGCCTCCTAAAATTATTGAAGATGGACAAGTTTTTAATAGTAAAGGATTAACCGATATCCTTATTCAATTGCTTGCAAAGACTCATATATCAAGCAAACATGCCATTATAGCTGTTGGCGGTCGCGGGATGCTTGCTCGCGAATTGATCCTTCCAGTAATGACAAAAGAAGAGTTGCAGGAAGCCATTAAATGGGAGCTGGAAAAATATATCCCTTATCCACCCAACAGTTTTTATTTTGATTTTTCAATAATGGGTAAAGGTGATATTGAATCAGAAATAAAGGTATTATTAGTGGCAGCACCTCATGAATTTATTAATACGATTACCAGCATTGTCAAAAATGTAGGTCTTATACCAGTCGCTATCGATGTGGAGCCCTTGGCTTTATATCGTACTTTTACTGACGCAGAAAATGCTATGATTATTGACATTGGTGAACTATTATCTCAAATTACCGTATTTCAAAAAGGTATCCCTGTCATCATTCGTAATATTCCTTTAGGCGGTCAACGCATGACTGAAGTTATAATGCAAATACAGAGAATTTCATCTTATGAAGCAGAGCAATTAAAGAAAAAGCATATCGATTTATTTAGTTTTGACTCTTCCAAAGAGCGTAATGAAACAAAGCAACAATTAGAATTATTCTTCGATGAATTTCTCAGAGATGTACGACGAACTGTTGAATACTATCAACTGCAAAATAAAATGATGTCTATTGATAAAATCTATCTCACTGGTGGCGGATCTCAAATAAAGAATTTGGCCTCCTATTTGAGTAAACCACTAGATCTACCTGTTTTTATGCATGATCCATTCGTTAAATTAAAAATCCCAAAGTCCTTTGATAAATCGTATCTGCAAAAAATAGCCCCTCAATTGGGTGTCGCAATTGGCTTGTCCTTACGTGGAGGTGGAAAGTGAATCCTATCAATCTCTTACCTTTTGTTGAACGCCAACCTAAATGGTCAATTGATAAGTTGATTTTCATCTTTAGTATTTTATTGGTATTAATCTATAGTAGTATATATACGTATAATGTATGTAAGATTTTGAGAATAGAAAAAGAACTGCAAGCAACTCGTAACCAATATGAATTATTGCAACCAACATTGGAGATCATGCAAAAGAGCAATGATAAGCTGCAATTAATTGACACAAAAAATAAAATTGCAGCACTTTTAACGAATGAACGTCAACCTTTGTATACTTTGATTCAACGCATCGTAGCGATAATGCCGCAGCAACTGTGGTTTACTAATCTGAGTAAATCTGAAAAAGGTCTATTAGAAATGAAAGGAGCAGCAACAACCTATTCTGTTGTTGCTGAATTTATAGAAAATATGGAAAAGGATCCTTTCTTCCTTGATCCGACTTTGGTCAAAGTTGAAATTGATACAGCTGCATCGCTTCTTATATTTGAAATAACAGTAAAACCTAAGGGGATGCAACAATGATTTCTTTGTCATGGAATAAGATGGCGGTTAAGCATAAACTATCTTTAGTGACTGTGGGTATGATAGCAGTAAATTGGTTAGTTTATTCGTCCTTATTGTTGCCTCAATGGGATAGTATTGATCAATTAACAATCCGATTTTACACAGAGCGTCAACAGGTAAAAATCATTGAAGATTTCCTGCTCATTCATCCTAATCCAGAACAATACATACTTGAATTAGATCAAAAATTAATGCAGATTGATAGAATTCTTCCTGACAACCCTGAGAGTAGTTCTTTTCTAGTGCAAGTTGAAGAACTTTCAAAAGAATGCGGTATACAACTTAATTATCTGAAACCAACTAAAATTATGAATAAAGACGGTTATCGAGAATATGAGATAGAACTATCTCTAATTGGTGGTTTTATAGAATCTATGCAATTTATAAATAAATTTGAAAATAAATCTCGTTTTACTAATGTGACTACGATTGTCATGCTACCTAATAAAAATAGCTTAGAAACTAAATTATCAGCAAAGATTTATAGTTTCGGTGTACCTTTTTTAACTAACAAAAATAGTAAAACTACTGATAAATAAAAAAAATTACAATTAACTTTAGATATTTACAATTATATAGTAAAATATTATATAATAAGCCTTGAAAAGTAGTACATGCGGTGCTGTTATTAATAGCGAAATGGGAAGAAGCGCAACATTAATAACCGTACTGCATGTTTATTTTTTAGTATTTTAATGAGGTGAGTCCAGATGGCTGACGTGATTCCCATAGTTAAACCCTCTAAACGTAGTTTCACTGATTTACATGCTACAGTAGATGTATATTGCCAAAGAGCTTCTCGGTAATAGCCATGAAAAATATTGTATTGATAGGCTTTATGGGAACTGGGAAAACAACCGTTGGCAGATTGTTGGCTAATCGTTTGGGGCGACCATTTTTTGATAGTGATAAAAAAATTGAATATGAAAATAATCTCAGTATTCGTGAAATCTTTGAAGTATATGGCGAACTCTATTTTCGACAACAAGAAAAAATGATTATTGCCAAATTGTCTCGTTATAATAACGCTGTAATTGCAACAGGCGGTGGTGTAGTATTATCCCTTGAAAATATGAACAATTTAAAACGGAACGGTGTTATCATCACTCTCACTGCTTCTGTTGAAACCATCTTAGAGCGAACAAGTCGACGCAATACGCGTCCATTATTAGATGATTTTGATCAGCGTGAGAAAATCGTAAATAAATTACTTAAAGAAAGAGCCGAACTATACTATAATGCAGACTATAGTATCAATACCAATAGTAAATCACTACAACAGGTTATTAACGAAATTATGTTTTTTTTACGACAAGGAGGTTACTTACGTGGTAAACGTTAAAGTTAATTTAGAGAAGAGAAGTTATAATATTCATATTGATGTCTCCACTAGTAATTTAATCGGTAACTTTATGCAGACTATGAAAGTAAATAAAAAAATACTAGTGATTTCTGATACTGCTGTTGGGAATCTATATGGCATTCAAATGGTAGAGCTACTAATAAAAGATGGCTTTATTGCAGAGTTATATTGTGTGCCGCCTGGAGAGCATTCTAAAAACCTAGATGTGGCAATGGAGTTGTATACAAAAGCAATTACCTTAGAACTTGACCGTAATTGTGCCATTGTTGCATTAGGTGGTGGCGTAATTGGTGATTTATCGGGTTTTGTAGCAGCTACATATTTAAGAGGCGTACCTTTTATACAAATACCAACCTCATTATTAGCTCAAGTAGATTCCAGTGTGGGCGGGAAGGTTGCTGTTAATCATCCTATGGGAAAAAATTTAATTGGTGCTTTTTATCAGCCTCGCATGGTACTGATCGATATTAATTTTTTAAGTACATTGCCAAACCGTGAGCTATATACTGGTTTAGCAGAGGTTATAAAATACGGTATGATTGCTGATAAAAAGTTCTTTACCTATCTTTGTGATCATTCTCGGCAGATTTTAGATAAAAGACCTGATGTATTAACCGAAATTGTGCGTAGATCATGTGAGATTAAGGCGTGGGTGGTAGAGCAAGATGAATGTGAGAGTTCGATACGGGCTATTCTAAATTTTGGACATACCATTGGTCATGCAATTGAGGCTGATACTAATTTTAGTGTATATAATCATGGTGAAGCAGTTGCTATTGGTATGTATGGAGCAGCACTTATTAGTAATCACCTAGGTATGTGCAGTAAAGCAACGGTTGATGTTCTAAAGCATATTCTGCTGCAATTCAATTTACCAGTATATGCACCCGAATGTGGGATTGAGGACTTATTTAAACTGTTATATAGAGATAAAAAGGTGCTAGATAATAAAATTACGTGGGTTTTACTCAATGATATTGGCGAGGTAAATTTATGTAATCAAGTGCCAGAGAATATTGTAAAACTGGCATTAGCAGAAATCACTCAGTCAAATACTCTATCTTAGATATAAATATATTCTTACAAATCGAATGAAGCATAGGAATGTGCAAATTTCATGGAGGTTTAGAGTAGTGAATGCAAGTAAGAAAAAAAGTATTATTCTGATAGGTTTCGTTGTACTCGCGCTATTCGGTGTGATTTCCTATCGTATTTATGACAATATTTTAGCCAATAAAGAGCGTGCTGCAAAATTATCTCAAGGGCGTGGTATAGCGGTGGAGATTGATGTGGTTAGTAGGCGCGATATTATTCCTATGCTAAGTTTTTCTGCTAATCTCGAACCATTGTGGAATGCAGATATTTCTCCCAAAGTCGATGGTAGAATTGATAAATTATATGTTAATGAAGGAGATGTTGTAACTGCCGGTATGGTTATTGGCACTCTAGATACCAATGAATTATCGGCCCAAGTCATGCAAGCAGAAGGTAATTTATTATCTAGTCAAGCAAGTTTAGAACAAGCCGAGCTAGATTTATCCCGCGCTCAAGAGCTTGCTAAGCAGGGGGCAGTGGCAGCGCAAGCATTAGATAGTGCCCGGACAAAAAGAGATTTAACGCTGGGACAAGTTCGCTCTGCGCAAGGAAATTTAGTATTGCTTCAAGCTAGATTGGATAATGCAAATATTATTGCACCACGCGGCGGCATTATTATAAAAAGATACTTACAGGCTGGCTCATATGTGAAAGCTGGCTCTCAAGTCATAAGCATAGCTGATGTTTCATCCCTATTAGGAAAAGCCACAATTGGTGAATCACAGCTTAATGAAATCACCATAGGTTTACCAGTAATAATCAAAGTCAACGCTTTACAAGATCAAGAATTTTCGGGTGTCATTACGCGCATTTCTCCTGCCGCCACATTGCCTGCACGAACATTTACTGCTGAAATCACTATTCCAAATAACGGGATATTAAAATCAGGCATGTTTAGTAAAATCATAATTCCAGGATCGATACATAAAAATGCTTTGGTCGTGCCTGAGCGTGCATTAGTAATGCGTGAAGATCAAAAAACAATTTATGTCCTTACTGCAGAAAACAAAGTACAGCAACGCATGTTAAAATTAGGGTATGTTGGTGAAGGCTGGGCTGAGGTTTTGGAAGGTTTAGCTGATGGTGAATGTATCGTCATTGACGGGCAAAATAAATTGAAAGATGGCTCTACGGTGAATGCTTCTAGTGGTAAAGAGGGTGAGAAATAAATGATTGGCACTTTTATTAAAAGACCTGTATTTACCACTATGATCGTTATGCTGCTTGTAGTGTTTGGGTTAGGTGCTTATCCATCTTTAGGTATTGATTTAAATCCTGATGTTGAATATCCCATTGTCAATGTCACCATTACCTATACTGGTGCATCACCAGAGGAAATAGAAAGTCTAATAACCAAGCCCATTGAAGATGCTGTTAGTTCTGTTTCTGGAATAAAATCTTTATCTTCTGTTTCCCGGGAGGGTGCTTCTCAAGTTACATTAGAATTTGAATTTGGTACAAATCCGAAATTAGCTGCCAATGAAGTCAGAGAAAAAGTAGCAGGAGTACGGAAGAGACTTCCTGATCAAATTGATGAGCCAGTGGTACAACGTTTTGATATTACAGCACAATCAATTGTATATTTTAGTTTAGCATCTGATACACGCAGCCGTGGAGAAATTCGTAAACTTGCCATTGATGTTGTTAAAGATGAATTACAACGAATGGATGGAGTTGCTCAAGTTGATGTTTTTGGCGCAACAGATCGTGAAATTCAAATTTATATTGATCCTAAAAAAATAGAATCCTATAACATATCATTTCAGCAAATACGCGATGCGATTAATGATCAAAATCTAAATACACCTGGTGGTAAGGTAAATGAAAAAGGTACTGAGCTAACAGTACGTACCATGGGAAAATATAAAAGTATTGATGATATCAAAAATACCATTGTAGCAAATCAGCAGGGGCGCCTGATTCCCTTAAAAGATGTTGTTACGATTGAAGATGGTTGGGCAGAAGAACGTGTATACGCACGTACAAACGGTACGCCAAGTGTAATTATTGCTGTGCAGAAACAGTCAGGTACGAATACTGTAGATGTCGCAGAGCGAGTAATAAAAAGTATGGAGCATATAAAGACTAATTTACTGCCGCCCGACATAAAAGTTTCGATCGTTCGTGATAGCTCAAAGTATATTCGAAGTAGTGTCGAAGATGTTATGGTCTCCTTAATTTTTGGCGGATTTTTAGCAGTTGTAATCACATTTTTGTTTTTACAAAATACTCGTGCGACATTAATAGGTGCCATTGCAATCCCTACATCGATTATTGCTACTTTCTTTGCGCTGAAAGTGATGGGGTTTACCCTAAATAATATGTCTCTCATGGGACTTAGTCTAGCAGTGGGTATTTTAATTGATGATGCCATTGTAGTTATTGAAAATATCTTTCGACATATGGAAGAAGGCTTGTCTCCTATGGATGCGGCTATGCTTGGTACCAATGAGATTTCTTTAGCAGTCGTAGCCACGACATTATCTATTTTAGCCGTATTTGTACCTGTGGGTAATATGGGCGAAATTATTGGTCAATTCTTTAAGCAATTTGGTATTACCGTAGCTTTTGCTGTAGCTTTCTCATTATTTGTGGCTTTTACCTTAACCCCGACATTAGCAGCTTATTGGCTGAAAAATAATCATGGAGAGAACCAAAAGCTACAAGGTAATTGGACTTGGCTACAAAAGATTCTTGATAAATGGGAAGAGGGATTCTTAACCTTGCGAGATAATTATAGATCCATTCTCCAATGGTCATTAAAACGTCCTAAAAAATTGGTTGCATTTGCGATATTATCCTTATTTCTTAATGCTCTTTTACTACCTTTTATTGGTGTCGAGTTTCAGCCTACCTATGATTCGGGTGAGTTTAATGTAATACTTACCGCTACTTCTGGTACATCAATGGATAAGATGAAAGAGTTAGTAGAACCAATAGAAAAGCAAGTACTAGCCATCCCTGAGCTTGAATCTGCCTTTGTTTTAATTGGTGCTAATCGACAAGTAAATAAAGTAAGTATTGGTGTGCGATTAATTGATAGTGATAAGCGCTCGCGGTCTATGTCTCAAATTATGGATCAACTTAGAGTTGCTTTTCGCAACGTAAAAAACCTGAAAGTTGCAGTACAATCCAGCCAAGGTTTAGGTAGAGGTGATTCGCGCCCAGTGCAGGTTGGTCTGAGAGGACCAGAGTTGGAAGTGCTAAATCGTAGCGCTTATGATCTAGCAGAAGCGATTAAGCAAATTCCAGGTACAACGGATGTAGATATTTCCAGCGATCAATCAGAACCAGAGGTCCAAATAAAATTAGATGCTATAAAAGCTGCTGATATTGGAATTGACAGTACCATTGCAGGGGATGTAATCCAAATCGCATTTTTAGGAAAGACGACTAAAAATCAATATAATGTTGCGGATAGTGATTATGATATTCGTGTGCAATTACAGCCTGCTAGTCGTTTAAGTATACAAGATGTTTCTAATTTAAGGATATCATCCAAAACAGGTACTTTTGTGCGGCTTGGCGATATTGCTGATGTAAAATTCTCTTCAGGTCCTACGCAAATTGACCGTGAATCTCGTCAGCGTCAGGTTATTGTTTATGCCAACACAGTAGGTGCATCAACAGGTGAGGTACTTAATAAAGTTAAAGAACTAATTCCTGATTTAAACTTGCCATTGGGTTATACTTATAAATTTGTTGGTCAAGCTCAAATGATGCAGGATTCTTTTAAAGAGATTGGCAAAGCATTACTATTAGCTGTCATTCTAATTTATATGGTATTAGCAGCAGAATTTGAGAGTTTTGTCCATCCCTTAACAATTATGCTTTCATTACCTTTTTCATTAGTTGGGGCAATCTTAGGTCTTTTAATTTCAGGAAAAACGATTAATATGATGTCTTTAATTGGTGTTATCATGTTAATGGGTCTTGTTACGAAAAATGCTATTTTATTAATTGATAACACCATACACTTACAAAAAAATGGTATGTCAATTATGGATGCTTTAGTTGAAGCTGGGGTTTTGAGATTAAGACCTATTCTTATGACCACCATGGCTATGATTTTTGGCATGATGCCTGTTGCATTGGGTCTAGGGGCAGGGGCAGAATTACGTTCATCAATGGGGGTTGTTTTAATTGGTGGATTAGTTACGTCTACATTTTTAACTCTCATTATTGTACCATTAGTATATTTTTTAATTGATGAAATACAGCAATCGTCCCAAGCACGTAAGTCTAAGTCAGATAAAGTTATAAACTCAAAAGCTTAATGCATTTTAAAAGGTATCGTTAAGTAAATTGAGGAACGTAAATCAAAGAGCATTTTATGCGCAGCATAAAGTGCCCTTTGATTTTTCTGATGCTCGCTTTCATACTTAAAAGCACCCCTATTAATACGAAATAAATCATATTGATAGGGGTGCTTTGCTTTTTTTACAGCTTGAAACTAAGAAGTGTCTAGTTTCAAGTTGATGTGCTTTAGTTATAATCTATAATGACTTTTACATTTAAATTAGATAGCACGTTGAACTTTTCCAGAACGTAAGCAACGAGTACAAGTGTTAACTCTTTTAGTTTCACCATTCACAACCGCTTTAACTCGTTGAATGTTAGGTTTCCAAGTGCGTTTCGTTTTTAAATGAGAGTGGCTGACATTAGAGCCAGTAGTTTGACTTTTACTGCAGATTTCACAAAGATTTGCCATGTATTCCACCTCCTTTGATGAGGGACAAGATATCCTCATTACCATAACATCAATATTTTAGCATAACCTACGTACTAAATGCAAGGCATAAGTAGAATTCTTTATCTTAAAATACTGTTGCAGGAGTTTTTATTATTAATATTGAAGTAAAAACGAATAATAAAAATGGTAGAGATAGGAGGCGTACAGAATGATTACGAAGGAGACATCAATAAATGAGTTGCTCCGATCTCATCCCTTGGTACGTGAAGTTTTTGCCAAACATGGTATGGGATGTATTGGATGCATGGGAGCAGCCACAGAAACAATTGAGAATGGTGCTAAGATGCACAATATTGATGTTGAGGCACTTTTGAAAGAATTAAATGAATTGTGCGATAGAAAATAGGCAAAGCAATTTTGCCTATTTTCTATTGCTTTGATTGCAGCTAATAATGCTTAGTACGATGTATGAAGGTGATAAGTTTGGAAAATTTCAGAAAAGATAATATACAATACATTAAAGGCGTGGGCCCTAAAAAAGCAAATTTATTGACGAAATTAGGGATTTTCACAATTGGAGATTTGTTAGAACATTATCCTCGACGTTATGAAGACCGTAGTCAGCTTAAGATGATAAATAACTTAACCGATGGACAAGTAGAGAACTTTAAAGCTAGAATGATGAATTGTGCAGAGAGTAAACCTCGCCGAGGTCTTCAGATAACTAAAATTACAGTAGGCGATTCTACAGGAACCGTTCAATTGGTGTGGTTTAATCAACCTCACCGAAAAAAGATATACAGACTTGGAGCAGATATTCTTGTTACAGGTAAGGTGAAAAAAATATATCAAGTGGAAATCCAAAATCCAGAGATTGAGATGATCACAGATGTGGATACGCTGGAAGCTGGTTATATTACACCTATATATGCTGCTAATGAAAGTATTACTCAAAGATTTTTGCGAAACCTAATACGTCAGATTTTAACGGAATATAATACGACAGCTGAAATACTGCCTCCTATCATAATAGATCAATTTTCATTATTAGATCGTAAGACTGCCTTTGAAAACATCCATTTCCCTCTGAATATGGATGTGCTAAAACAGGCGAGAAGAAGATTAGTATTTGAGGAGTTATATTTATTGCAATGTGGATTATTATATATCAAAAAACAAAACAGGAGTAATACTATTGGTATAAAACATGGACCAGACGGACGCCTCGTTAAACAAGTCAGAGAACAGTTACCATTTAGCCTCACAGAGGATCAGCAAAAAGTATTATTAGAGATTGCACTTGATATGGAAGATGCAAAACCTATGCAACGGTTGCTTCAAGGAGATGTGGGATCAGGTAAGACTGTGATTGCGGCATTGGCCTTAGCGAAAACGGTCGAAAATGGTTATCAAGGAGCTATGATGGTTCCTACGGAAATATTGGCTGAACAGCATTATACTACGTTATCAGATTTATTTTTACCATTAGGTATTCGAGTAAAAATACTGACTGGCAAGCTGCCAAAGCGCACTCATGAACAAGTTGTAGCAGAAATTAAGTCTGGTTTAGTGGATGTAGTGATAGGTACTCATGCATTAATTCAAGAATCTGTTGAATTTCAATATTTAGGTTTAGTAATTACAGATGAACAACATCGCTTTGGAGTTCGACAACGAGCAAAATTACAGGAAAAAGGCAATATGCCTGATGTCTTGGTTATGACAGCTACACCGATACCACGTACAATGGCTCTAACAGTGTATGGTGATCTTGATGTGTCTACTATAAAACAATTACCTCCTGGACGTAAAATAATAAAAACATATGTTCGGGGATCTGATAGGCGTCAGTTAGTATATGATTTTATTGAAAAGGAAGTCAATAGTGGACGCCAAGCGTATGTGGTTTGTCCTTTAGTAGAAGAATCGGAGAAAGTAAATGCTCAATCTGCTGTAGAGTTATATGATGAATTGCTGGAGACGGAGCTAGTGAATATTTCCTGTGGTTTAGTCCATGGAAGAATGAAGTCTGTTGAGAAGGACTTAGTAATGGATAGATTTTATCGTGGTGAGATAAAAGTCTTAGTAGCTACGACGGTAATTGAGGTTGGAGTAAATGTGACCAATGCTACAGTTATGATCATTGAGAATGCTGAACGTTTTGGTTTAGCCCAATTACATCAACTACGAGGACGAATTGGAAGAGGTGACCATCAGTCCTATTGTATTTTACTTTCTGATAATAAAAAACCAGAAACCCAAGAACGACTTTCAATTATAGCAAAGACGAACGATGGTTTTCTGCTAGCGGAAGAAGATTTGAAAATTCGTGGTCCAGGACAATTTTTTGGTATAAGGCAGCATGGTCTACCGGATTTTAAAATTGCAGATATTATAAATGATATAGATGTTTTTTTAGAGGCGCGTCAGGCAGCGGAAAAAACAGTAGCTAGACCTGAATCTTTTGACATGTTGCGTCCTGCTTTACAAGCACGATTTGGTAAGGAATTTAGTATGATATTTTCTAGTTGAATGCAAAAAAAAGACGACCATATGGCCGCCAATTATGGGAGAGGAGAAAATTTACATTATCATTGTGCCACACATAGATTCTTTTTATGCATAAAAGTTATAAAATATTTATAAAGTATTTTCTTGCATTTTGAGTACACACTATTATTAAAGATTAATAATAGAGGTGATGGTAATATGAAATCTACCTGTAGTGAACAGCAATTAAGAGGTATTGCCAGTGAATGTTTAGAATTTGAACATATTATTAATGCTATGGGATACGGATATTCATTACTAAATGTATCACCCAATGATTTTGTCAGGCGCTGTAGCGATTGTGTCAATTGGTTTGGTGGTGAATGCGTTATTTATCAGCATGAAAGTAAGAAGACTAACACTTTGTTAGAAAGTTAGTTTCGTTTGAATTTTAATTGTATTTACCAGAACGTAACCGTTCTAAAACTCCAGTTTGGGCAAGGGAGTCTTAGGGCGGTTTGGTCATTAGTTAACATTTAATGACCTTTCAGGTTGCCTTTTTATAGGATTTTTAGTATAGTACAGTATTGGAGAGGTTATTGTTCTGTAGTATGGAGGGGTATGATGATCAGGTTTTTTGGGTGGTTGTTCATTATTGTTTTATTTGGAGCGATTTATCTATGGCAACCGGAATTTTTTCAGCATTCATACAGTATACTTAAACATGGAGATATTATTGCTTTGGCAGAATATCTGCGAAGCTTTGGTCCCTGGTCGGTACTCATAACGATCCTTTTATTTATTATTATGACATTTACCATTGTCTTCCCTTTTATGATTTTATCAGGGGCATCTGGTATTATGTATGGCTTATTTTGGGGAACTGTCATTTCATGGGGTGGAGAAGTTATTGGCGCGATATGTATGTTTATTTTTGCCCGCTATTTCTTTCGTCAGTTAGTAGCAGGATGGATAGCGAATAGTAGATATTTACAGCAAGTGGATGATTATAGTGCCACCAACGGCTTTAAAGCTTTGTTAATAGCGCGATTATTGCCGTTGGCACCTTCAGGTATTATTACTGCTGTAGCAGCTATTAGTAGAATGAGTTTTAAGGACTTCTTTTTAGCAACGATTATTGGTAAACTACCACCGGTTATTATTAAAGTCCTCATTGGTCATGACATAGTCTTTGCTGGAGAAAACCTGACACGCTTACTCTTGGTAATTCTACTTGTTATTGTTGTATATGTAGGGTTGTGGTGGTATAAACGGAATAAAGGATAAAATGAGCTGAGTATTCATTTTAAGTAAAATGAATTGGCAGGGATATTGTTATATATGGCGAATAAAACATACATAATAATTAGGGGGATGATTTTATGCCAATTGTACAGATTGATCTGATTGAAGGACGCACTACAGAGCAAAAGCGTGAAATGGTGAAGAGGGTTACGGAAGCAATAACGCAAACAGCTAATTGTCCTGCTGAAGCAGTAACAATTGTTATTAGAGAAGCTGCTAAACAGCATATCGCTAAAGCTGGGACATTAATGCTCGATAAATAAGGAACAAATTCTTTAAATTCTAAAGATCTTCATTAATGATGTAATGAAGATCTTTTTATATATTTTTTATGAATCTTTGCTATAGAAGGTTGTTATAACACTATATAAAGTATAAGATTTCCATAGTTTATTACACAATTACATAAAAAAGAGTGGATTAGGGAACTTTAAGTATGTTATTATAGTTGAAATAACTTGTTCTATTGATATGAAAGGAGTAATTTATGTTTGAAAATAAGTTTATGCAAGAAGGTTTAACTTTTGATGACGTTTTGTTAGTACCTGCAAAATCAGATGTTTTACCTAAAGATGTTGATGTTAGTACCTATTTAACTAAAAATATTAAGCTGAATCTTCCTATCATCAGTGCTGGGATGGATACTGTAACAGAAGCGCGGATGGCCATTGCTATCGCCCGTGAAGGTGGAATTGGTGTTATTCATAAGAATATGTCTATTGAGCAACAAGCAGGTGAGATTGATAAAGTAAAGCGCTCTGAGCACGGAATAATTGTAGATCCTATTTTTTTATCACCTGAAAATACGTTGCAGGATGCACAAAATTTGATGGAAAAATATCATATATCAGGCGTTCCTGTCACTGAAAATAATAAGCTGGTTGGCATTTTAACCAACAGAGATTTACGTTTTGAAACAGATCTGACAAGAAAGTTGCATGATTGTATGACTACGGAACATCTTATTACAGCCTCAGTGGGAACTTCCTTAGAAGGTGCAAAAGCGTTATTACATAAACATAGGATTGAAAAATTGCCATTAGTAGATGCAGACGGTAATTTGAAAGGCTTGATTACCATTAAGGATATTGAAAAAGCTCAAAAATATCCTAATTCTGCGAAAGATAAAAGAGGCAGGCTACTAGTAGGTGCTGCCATCGGTGTAGGGGAAGATATGCTGCAACGCGTTGAAGCCATTGTTGCAGCAAAAGTGGATGTAATCGTAGTAGATACTGCCCATGGACATTCTCAAGGCGTAATTGAAGCTGTTAAAAAGATCAAACAGATGTATCCTGAAGTCGATTTGATTGCAGGTAATGTGGCTACTGCAGAAGCTACTCGAGATCTAATTGAAGCTGGTGTTGATGCTGTAAAAGTGGGGATTGGTCCTGGATCGATTTGTACTACTCGTGTTGTTGCTGGTATTGGTGTGCCGCAAATTACGGCTGTATACAATTGTGCAAAGGTCGCCCGAGAGCATAATATTCCGATTATTGCCGATGGTGGTGTTAAATACTCTGGGGATATTGTAAAAGCGATTGCTGCTGGTGCCAGTGTTGTTATGCTAGGTAATCTGTTTGCTGGTACAGAAGAAAGTCCTGGTGAAACAGTTATTTATCAAGGGCGTAGCTATAAGGTATATCGTGGGATGGGGTCATTAGACGCTATGGCCCAAGGCAGTAAAGATCGTTATTTTCAAGAAAATATGGACAAACTAGTGCCAGAAGGAATTGTAGGACGTGTACCGTATAAAGGTACATTAGCCGATACTGCATTCCAATTATTAGGTGGATTAAGAGCTGGTATGGGATATTGTGGAGTTCACAATATTGAGGAATTAATTAATAACACGCGCTTTATTCGTATTACAGCAGCTGGATTGAAAGAAAGCCATCCTCATGATATCAGTATTACTAAGGAATCACCTAATTATAGTTTATAAATAGACAAAACAAAAAACAACACCGCTGTGCTTACCAAGCAGGCGGTGTTGCTTTATTAATAACACGAAATTCGAAACCTTGCTCTTTATAAAATTTAATAATCGAAGGCAAGGCTTTTACTGTTTCGCTATGTCCTCTACCATCATGCATTAGAAGGATAGCGTGGCTCCATAAAAAAGTATTTTTATTTGTTTGGCTTATGATGTTTTGGATTAGGGCATCGGCTTTAGCATTTGAAGCGTCGCCAGAGCTAATATTCCATCCTACTTCAATATAGCCTTCGGTCTTTAACCTCTTCCAATATTCTGTAGTAAAGTGTCCTATTGTTCCACCTGGGGCGCGAGAAATTCGAGGACGTACATTAAGAATATTTTTGATTAATTCATCGTTATGTTGTAGCTGCTCTATATAAGTGGCAGGCGACTGATAGAGTTCACGATAAATATGATTATAAGTATGATTGCCTATAGCGTGTCCTGCTGCATAGATTTGTTTTACAAGCTCAGGATACTTGCTTACTTCAGTTCCTACTACAAAAAACGTAGCTTTAATGTTATTTTCTTGTAGAATTGCAAGAATTAAAGGGGTGTTTTCTGGGGCAGGACCATCGTCAAAAGTTAAATAGATTGTCTTATTTCCGTAATAAGGTTCAATACTAGTTAATTCCGCTGCTAATTGACGTTCTTTTCGTTCCTGGACTGTAAATATGTCATATTCCGGTTTATTATTGGTCGGAATAACGTCATTCACTTCAGTGAAATAGTATACATCAGGCTGTGGTCCCTTTTCCAAAAGCTGTGTTGTAGCGGGGATTGATGGCGCTTCTTCGATATTTGGCACTGCAAAGGAAAGAGGAGAGGATGTAAGAAAAATAAGAGCAATTAGAAAAATGATACCAATAATGCTTAACAAACCATAGTTTTTTAGCATAGTCGTCTCCTGAGATGTTATTTTTACAAAATATTTAAGTGAATTTCTTACTATTACCTGCATATTCGACATTAAAGTATGTATTCCTGCGGGTAAAGTTTAATATGCTTTGGAATACTAAAGCTAATAAGGAGTGTGATGGAATGCGGCAATTATGTATTATTAGTATCATTGTTATCATCATTGTAAGTTTGTTTGTTAATAGTAGTTATGCTTTTTTTATGCCGCAAGTTGATAACTTGGATAACTTGCAATTAGTTGCAGCAACACAAGTATTTGATGTGAACGGACAACTTATTTCTAAATTATTTGAAGAAAATCGGGTTGTAGTGTCCATCAATAATATGTCACCTTATATACAACAAGCTATCATTGCAAATGAAGATAGTCGATTTTACAATCATTTTGGTATAGACCCCATCGGTATCATTCGTGCCATGTGGGTTAATCTGCGTTCAGGTAGTCTAGTAGAGGGAGGGAGTACCTTAACACAGCAGTTGGCGAAAAATATGTTTTTAACCCAGGAACGTACCTTTACACGAAAAGCAAAAGAATTTTTCTGGGCGATCATTATTGAACGTAAATTTTCAAAGCAAGAAATCTTACAAGCGTATTTAAATCAAGTATACTTTGGTGAAGGTGCGTATGGAGTAGAAGCTTCTTCACAGGTGTATTTTGGTAAACATGCTAGTGAACTAACTTTAGCAGAAAGTGCATTATTAGCAGGATTGCCGCGTGGTCCCAATATTTACTCTCCATATGTTGATATGAATGCCGCTATGGAGCGTAGAACTACGGTGTTGGCAGGTATGATAAAAGAAGGCTATATTACGCAAAAACAATTTGAATTAGCACAAAAAGAACCTATAGTATTAGTTGGAAAAAAGAAACGTGTAATACAAGCATCCTATTTTATTGATTATATAGCGAATGAATTAGTAGGGCGTTATGGTGCTAATCGAGTATATAAAGGCGGCTTAAAAGTATATACAACGATGGATAGTAAAGTTCAGCAAGGGGCTGAAGCAGTGTTAGGTCAGTATCAAGGTGCTGTACTCGCTCTTGATCCTCGGACAGGCTATATTAAAGCTATGGTAGGCGGGCGTAATTATGAAGAAAGTCAATTAAATAGAACAGTGGTTGAGGTGCGTCAACCGGGTTCTGCATTTAAACCTTTTGTATATGCTACTGCTCTTGGTCAGGGATTGACGGCTAATTCTATTATTCTTGATCAGCCAATTAATATTGCTGGATATGCACCACAAAATTATGATAAAAAATTCCGTGGGCCAGTCACCCTTAAAAAAGCGATCCGCTTATCAGTCAATGTAGCTGCAGTAAAACTTGGTCAGCAAGTTGGTATCGATAATGTTCTTAGTTTGGCGAAAAGTATGGGCATTACGACCTTGGTTCCCCAAGACGATAATTTAGCTACTGCTCTGGGGGGATTAACACAAGGCGTAAGTTTGTTTGATATGGCTACGGCTTATACCGCCTTTGCAAATGGGGGAATCGTATCTCAACCTATTGCCATTTTAAAAGTGGTGGATGAAAATAATCAAGTATTAGAAGAAGCACACTTAAAACAGCAATCTGTATTAAGTCGCGAAGTTGCATACATTATAACAAATATGATGCAGGGAGTAATCGAAAGTGGTACAGGTACGCCTGCTAATATTGGACGGATAGCAGCAGGAAAAACAGGAACAACTGATGGATATGAAACAGCTTGGTTTATGGGCTATACACCTGAGTTATTAGTTGGTATTTATGTAGGAAATGATAATCGAACACCTGTAGGAATCTCAGGTGCCGAAGTGGCAGGCTTATGGGGGAAAATGATGTCAAACGTGCTAACTGGCGTTAGTCCCAGTGACTTTTTTGTTCCTCCCAATATAATAACGAGTGTACCTATTTGTGCTGATTCTGGCAAACTAGCTACTCAAGGATGTCCAGAGATCGAGTATAGCGCTTTTATTAAAGGTACGGAACCGACTGTTGCCGACAATCGAATGCGTTCCAAAGATACAACAAATGAAAAAGCAGAGCAGCCAGGTAGAAAAGAGAAAAAGTCACCATGGTGGAAACTTCCATTACCACGATTGCCCAGCTTCTAATAGTGTGATACAATGTATTAGATAATTTAAAAGATTAGATTTCTAAATAGTAAGGAGACTCTATGTATAGTGCGCAATAGAATAGCTGTTTTAAATGTGATGATTGATGTTGTGACTATGAAAGAAGCGGTTGAGGCTGTAAAACAATTTATTCTACAGAAGAAATCTCATTTAGTAGTTACCCCGAACCCGGAAATAATAATGATGGCTAATAAGGATGAACAATTAGCACGTATTATTAATAATGCAGATTTAGTTGTACCTGATGGTGCAGGAGTTGTATGGGCTGCACGTTATCAAGGTGATGCCATGCCCGAGCGTGTAGCAGGATATGATTTAGTACAAAATTTATTAATAGAAGCCATGAGCGAAAAATATAAGATTTATTTGTTTGGCGGAGCACCAGGTATTGCAGAGAAGGCTAAAAAAATAGCTGAAGAGCGTTATCCTGGTGTACAAATTGTCGGTACACGCAATGGCTTCTTTACAAAACAAAATGAATCTGAAATTGTAAATGACATAAAAGCTTGCCAGCCAGATATTTTATTAGTAGCCTTGGGTGTGCCAAGACAAGAAAAATGGCTGGAAGAATATAAAGAAGAATTAAAAGTTCCCGTATCCATCGGCGTAGGTGGAACATTTGATGTAATGGCCGGAGTTGTAAAGCGAGCCCCATTATGGATGCAGCGTAGTAATTTAGAATGGCTATTTCGCTTGTTGTCAGAGCCGAAACGTGCCATTCGCATGCTAGCTTTGCCACATTTTGTGATAAAAATAATGACTACAAAAAAATAGAAGGAAACAATTTATACTTTTAGATAATTGTTTGTAGATGAGGTGGATAAATGGTTAAAGCGCCGATAGTAAAAGAAGGTTACATATTTATAGTTATTCTTGCTATCATTACAATTCTTGTTTATGTGACTGTTAATCCATATTGGAGTATTATTCCAGTTGTTTTAATGGGATTTATTACTTTCTTTTTTCGTAATCCTAAGAGAAACATTCCCAATGATGACAGATTAATTTTGTCACCTGCTGATGGAAAAGTTATGAGCGTTTGCGAAGTTTATGATGATCAATTTCTCAACCAAGTCGGTCTTAAAGTGACAATATTTTTATCGGTTTTTGATGTACATCTTAACCGTAGTCCTATTGCTGGTGAGATAAAATTTCAACAATATACTTGTGGTCGCTTTCGACCCGCATATAAGAAGACTGTAGGCTGTGAAAATGAACGTCATTCTATAGGTATAGAAAATGATAAAATGAAAGTATTGGTAACACAAATAGCTGGTATTTTAGCGCGGCGTATCGTTTCATGGGTAACTCTTGGAAGTATCCTGCAAAAAGGTGAGCGATATGGTATGATTAAATTTGCATCCTGTACTGAAATTATTGTACCTAAAACAGTGGAAATAGTAGTCAAAAAAGGGGACAAAGTTAAGGGTGGCGAGACCGTTATAGGGAGGTTGTTGCAATGAGAAGCGTTATTCCCAATGCGTTAACAGCATTAAATTTAGTATTAGGCATGTGTGCGATTATTTCTACCTTCCATAATGAATTTTATCAAGCAGCGATATTTATAGTCGCAGCGATGATTAGTGATGGGTTAGATGGTAGAGTTGCTAGATATTTAAATGTAAGTAGTGAGTTTGGTAAGGAATTGGATTCATTGTGTGATTTAGCATCATTTGGTGTAGCACCTGCGATTTTGGCTTACGCCTTTTTATTAAAAGATTTTGGCATTATAGGATCTCTTATAGCTGCATTTTTCGCAACTTGTGGAGCATTGCGCTTAGCTCGTTTCAATGTCAATACCACTACAGTAAAAGGCTATTTTATGGGATTGCCCATTCCTGCTGCTGGCTGTGTTGTTGCTACTTTTGTTATGCTTGGAATTAAACCAGTTGGTTGGATATTTCCAATCTTAGTTATCGTTTTTGCATATTTGATGGTTAGTACTATTAAATATCCTGATTTTAAAGGAAAAGGTGAAAAAATTAGGATTATTCCTGTAATTATAACAATACTAGTTGCTGGCTATATACTCTTCATGACCAAAGATGCTGTCCTATTTACGCCATTCTTTGCATATGCTTTATTTGGGATCTTAAATACTGTTTTTGGATTATTTGATTATAAAACCACTACGTAGTAAGTAGTGGTAAGAAAAATAATTGTATCCTGATCATTGGATGCTTATTTTTTTGTAATTTTAAAAGATATCATGCGTTAATGAATGTGTTTAAATAACGAATATCTTGACAATTTAGTGAAGTTAGAATTAGAATGTTATGTGTGTTTTAAGTTGAAGTATATTTAAATATACTTTAAAAAAACAGGCTTTTAAAGGAGAAAAATCCATGAATTATATTTTTGACTATATTATGATTCCATTACAGCTTATTATTGTATTCTTTACTTTATATTATTTTATTATTGCTTTTTTTGGTATTTGGCGCAGAAAAGAGAAGAAAATTATGACACCTCAAAATAGCTTTGCTGTTATTGTAGCGGCGCATAATGAGGAACAAGTAATAGGTCAATTGGTAGAAAATCTCCACGTTTTGAAGTATCCTCGTGAGTTATATGATATTTTTGTAGTGGCAGATAATTGTAAGGATAATACGGCAGAAATTGCTCGCGGAGCGGGTGCAATTGTTTATGAACGTTTTTGCTTAGAACAGCGCGGTAAGGGTTATGCTATGGAATGGATGTTTGCAAAACTATTTAAACTAGAGCGTAATTATGATAGTGTAGTAATATTTGATGCAGATAATTTGGTGGATCAAAATTTTCTTTTAGAAATGAATAATCGCTTATGTAAAGGTGAGAAAGTGATTCAGGGATATTTGGATTCTAAAAACCCTCATGATACATGGGTTGCTGGTACGTTTGCTATTTCTTTCTGGGTTGTAAATCATATTTGGCATCTCGCTAAATATAATATAGGATTGTCAAGTGTCCTTGGTGGCACTGGTATGTGTATATCGACAGATGTGCTGCGAAAGTTTGGTTGGGGAGCAACTTGTCTTACTGAAGATATGGAATTTACGATGAAGGTATTATTAAAAGGTATCCCCACCACTTGGGCTCATGATGCTATTGTATACGATGAAAAACCTTTAACCTTTGAACAGTCATGGCGTCAGCGTAAACGATGGGCACAAGGACATTTTGATATAGCAGGCCGATATATCCCCAGCATGTTGTATGAGGGGATTAAACAACGTGATATTAGAATTTTAGATGGTGTATTGCATCTATTTCAACCATATTTTTTAATCTTATCAACAAGTTTTGTGTTAATGAGTTATATCTATACCATTGTCCCCTTTTATACTAATATTATAAATAAAATATTACCCGTTGAGGTTATGACAGCGATAGGTGTTGGACAATATCTATTCCCAGTGATGATCTTAGGGATGATTGGTGCTAAAGGGAAGTCATGGTGGTACTTAATTTTCTATCCATTGTTTGTTTATAGCTGGATACCGATTACTATTTTAGGCTTCTTCCATCGTAATGACCGAGAGTGGAGTCATACACAGCATACTCGTAGTATTAGTTATAAAGATGTATTGTTGACACAAAAAAATGAATTTAGTAAGGAAGATTTTTTAAGTAAGCAAGCTGTTAAATAAAAGATGAGTATTATACTCATCTTTTTTCACAAAATAATACATGATAAGAGTTTTTATTATTAGGAAGCATAGGGGGTTAGGTATGTTTGAGTTGACAATTGCGGTGAATTTTGAAGCTGCTCATTGTATTCGAAATTACCCAGGAAAGTGTAATCGATTGCATGGACATAATTGGAAAGTACAAGTAAATATATATGGTTCGCAATTAAACGATTTAGGAATGTTAGTTGATTTTGTTGATTTGAAAGCGGCGATAAATGGTATTATGGTGAATTTAGATCATTATTATCTCAATGAAATTGAACCCTTTTGCAGGATAAATCCTACAGCAGAAAACCTTGCCAAATATATATATGAAGAATTAGCTAAAACACCGATCTTTAATGAGAATGTTAAATTGCGCTCTATCAGAATATGGGAATCGTCTAATTCTGCAGCCGCATATAGCCAGGAGGCATAATGGTGTCTCATAAGCTCAATATTGTTGAAGTTTTTTCTTCTATTCAAGGTGAGGGAGAATTTGTTGGTTATCGTCAAGTCTTTGTACGTTTGGCTGGCTGTAATTTAGAGTGTGATTTTTGTGATACCCCTTCATCAAGAACAAATGCCATGGAAGGTCAAATTGAAATGACTGCTGGAAAGCGCGATTTTAAGAAGACAAAAAATCCAATCTCAATTGTAGATCTGTCGAATTATATTAATAATTTATTGATAGTACCCCATCATTCAGTTAGTTTTACAGGCGGAGAACCTTTATGCCAAGCTGAAGGCATAGCTCAACTTCTACCGCACATCAAAGGAAGTATCTATTTAGAGACGAACGGTACATTGCCAGAAAAATTAAAATTGGTATTACCTCATATTCATATAGTCAGTATGGATATTAAGTTGCCTAGCATTATTCATCAAGATGTGTGGCAACAACATAGGCAATTTCTTTCCATAGCTAATGCGTGCAATACTTTTGTAAAGATAGTAGTTACAGGTAAAACGAATAGAATCGAATTTCAAAAAGCGGTAGAGTTAATTGCGGCAATTGATCAAAAGATTCCCTTAATCATACAACCAGTGACTCCCATTCATGATTGTGAGGGCGTTACTCCGGATATGATGTTGTTATGGCAAGAGCAGGCCCTTATTTTCCTTACAGATGTACGGGTCATTCCGCAAACTCATAAATTTATGGGACAATTATAAGGGAGGAATCAGTTTGCGTATTTTATTAACCAATGATGATGGAATTGATGCGACTGGTATTCAGGTTCTTTGGCAAGAACTTTTGAAAATAGGGGAAGTAGTGGTGGTTGCACCTGATGCCGAGCGAAGTGCTGCTAGTCAGGCTATTACGGTACATAGCCCTATACGAGTAGATAAATATTGTGCTAGTGATTCTCGGCTTTGTGGTTGGCGTATTGGAGGTACCCCTGCTGATTGTGTGAAAATTGCCTTAGAAACTTTAGTCAGTGCAACACCTGATTTTGTGGTGTCTGGAATTAATCATGGACCTAATTTGGGCACTGATGTATTGTATTCAGGAACAGTAAGCGCTGCAATCGAAGGATCTTTGCATGGGATACCATCAGTGGCTGTTTCACTGGACTCTTGGAAATCCTCCGATTTTAAGCCTGCGGCTGAATTTACAGCAAAGTTACTGCAAGATATCTTTCAACGCTCATTACCTTCTAATACCTTGTTAAATGTAAATGTACCTGCTCTTTCTGCAGAGCAGATTGATGGGGTAGCGATTACCAAGCTAGGAGTAAGGCAGTATGCAAATGTTTTTGAGCCTCGCCTTGATCCTAGAGGACGAACATATTATTGGATGGGAGGAGAAGTTGTAGAGAATGTAAATGATGCGGATAGCGATATTGTTGCGATCAATAAGTCCAAAATCTCAGTTACTCCCATTCATTTTGATCTGACTAATTATGGGATTATGGAAACACTAAAAAGTTGGAAGTTATAATAGATAGGATATGGTGATTAGCTTAGCAACAAAATCGAAATATTATAAATAAATATATAAATATTGGTATTATTTACTTTTATACTGCATATTTTACAATAGCAATCCTAGTAATACCTACTTGAGGGAGGGGAATTCTGTGTCTAAACGTATTGGTAAGACACGTTTTAATACTACGCCCAAGGGACCGGGAACAGCTATGTTGATAGGAAAAGGCTTTTTTGTCAGTATAATCGTTTCATTGGTTTGCACCTTCTTTTTATCCATTATTAGCTTAGTGACCGAAAATACATACATTGATTATTACATGCAATACGTTATGGTTGGGGTAACTATGGTTAGTATTTTTATTGGTAGTGTATATGCTACCCAGCAGGCCGAGTCTAGAGGATTAATCATAGGTGTTGTGATTGGGATCATCTATGTTTTACTTTCTGTAGGTATTGGTATGGAAATTAGCCAAGAGTCCATTTCGCTATTTGTATTAGCTAACAAATTTATGGCTGGAATTGCGGTAGGAATACTAGGCGGTTTAGTTGGTGTAAATTTGTAATCGTTTGTAAAATCTAAGATGTATTTTCGTGAGGCTTTGAGCCTCTTTTTCTTTTCGTGTATACGAATATAAATTGTGCTTGATTGATATATAAAGCAGTTTTATTTGATCTAGATGGTACAATTCTTGATACCTCAGATCTAATTATCAGCGCATTTAGACATACCTTTCAAAAACATTATAATAGCAAGCTTACTTCTCTGGAGATCCATGCGTTTTTTGGAAAAACACTAAGGAGTGCAATGGAACATTATGGACCAGATCAAGTTGAGGAGTTAATTCAGACTTATCGAGAATATAGCCTAGTTCATCATGATCAAATGACTAAAATCTTTAGCGGTGTAGCAAAAACCATTCGAGCATTGCATGAAGCCGGTATTATAACGGCTATCGTTACTTCAAAGACAAAGAAAACAACGTTGCATGGACTAACATTATTTAATTTAGATCAACTATTTTCCGGTAATTATTGGTGCAGATCAGTGTCAAAATCATAAGCCTCATCCGGAACCAATTCAGAAAGCTTTACTTCAATTAGAGATAAAACTTGAAGAATGCTTAATGGTAGGTGATAGTCCGTTTGATTTAATCAATGCTAAACAAGCTGGTGTAAAGACAGCCGCTGTTCGTTGGACTCGCGTATCATGGGAGATGATTTTACATGAGACGCCAGACTTTACTTTAGAGAATATGCATGAGTTATTAACTATTTGTGGTGTTTAATAAATTTAGTAGTTTGTTGTGAAGCCTACTATATAGTACAATAGAAGAAATAGTAGCAAGCTATATTGAAATGGTTGGTGAGAATATGATACATATAGGAATTATTGGTGGTACTGGAGTATATGATCCTAATATCTTAGAAAATGTACAGCAAGATGAAGTCCTAACGCCTTATGGCTCAGTGTCTTATAAAGTTGGTGATTTTGCAGGAAAGAGTATCGCTTTTATTCCCCGACATGGCAGCAAGCATTCGATTGCGCCACATTTAATCAATTATCAAGCCAATATTTGGGCTATGAAAAAAATTGGTGTTAAAATAATTTTAGCAACGGCTGCGGTAGGCTCTTTGAATTTAGATATGAAGTTAGGGGATTTTGTTTTAATCGATCAATTCATTGACTTTACTAAAAATAGGAAAAGTACATTTTATGAAGGTGGAAAAAGAAAAGTAGTTCATGTGGATTTAACAACGCCTTATTGCTCTGCTTTAAGAAAAAAAATATTAGCAGTTGCTCAAGAGAATGGCATTGTGGTTCATAATTATGGAACGTATGTTTGTACCGAAGGACCACGGTTTGAAACACCAGCTGAAATTCGTATGTTCGCTAAGTTTGGTGGGCATTTGGTGGGGATGACTAATGTGCCGGAAGTGGTATTGGCTCGTGAAGCTGAGATGTGCTATGCGACTATTGCTATGGTAACAAACTATGCAGCAGGTATTTCATCCCAGCCTTTAACCTATGGTGAAGTGTTTCACGTTATGAATGCGAATACAGAAAAGCTAAAAAAAGTCCTTATGAATACTATTAAATGTATTGATTTTGAAGCTGACTGTAGCTGCCAACAAGCTTTAAAAGAATATGGTGGTTTTAAATTATAAAGAGAGGTGATAAATTTGTTGCAGACAATAGAGTGGAAAAATAGTACGCTATGGTTATTAGACCAAACCCTGTTGCCTAATCGTATTGAATTTATTGAATGTCATAACTTTCAAAGAGTAGCGCAAGCAATAAAAAGGTTAGAAGTCCGCGGAGCTCCTGCTATTGGTGCTGCGGCTGCATTTGGCTTGGTTCTTGGAGCGAAGGAACTTTGTAATGATTCTGACTTTGGGACCAGTATCGAGAGGGTGGCCGAGGAATTACGACAGACCAGACCTACTGCTGTAAATCTGTTTTGGGCAATTGAGAGAATGATGTCTATTATTCATAAAGCGAATCGTGACAAAGATATTATTGATTTGGTAAAGGATTTAGAAAAAGAGGCTATTTCCATTGCCAGTGAAGATTGCGCTATGAATCATAAGATTTCTCAATATGGTGCTCAGTTATTTAATGAGCCCATATCGATTCTTACCCATTGCAATGCTGGAGCCTTGGCGACTGCTGGTTTTGGGACCGCTTTAGGAGTAATTCGCCAAGCCTTCTCTGAAGGGAAGATTACCCGGGTATTTGCTGATGAAACTAGGCCATTGCTTCAGGGTGCTCGTTTGACAGCATGGGAATTGATGCAGGAAAATATTCCAGTTACTCTAATTACAGATAATATGGCAGGCTGGGTTATGAAAAAAGATATGGTACAGGCTGTTATCGTTGGAGCCGATAGAATTACTTTAAATGGTGATGTGGCGAATAAAATTGGCACTTATAGTGTGGCAGTATTAGCCAAAGAACATAATATACCTTTTTATGTGGCTGCCCCTGTTTCTACTTTTGATTTTACTATGGACAGTGGTCTGGATATTCCGATTGAAGAAAGACATGCCGATGAGGTAGCCCAGTTTGCTGGAGTTCTGACAGCGCCAGAAGGTGTAGAAGTTTTTAATCCTGCATTTGATGTCACACCTAATTCCTTAATTTCAACAATTATAACGGAATATGGTGTACTGGAACAACCTTATCATGAGGCAATTATTGCATTACAACAAAAAATTAAAGGAGTGCTGTAAAATGGAATCAATTATTCGCGATATAAAATTGGCATCACAAGGTCATGATAAAATTAATTGGGTTAAAGAATTTATGCCTGTGTTGAACGTATTAAATGAGGATCTGTCAAAGAATAAACCTTTAAGTGGTAAGAATGTAGTTATAACTATGCATCTAGAAGCTAAGACGGCTTATTTAGCCTTAGTTCTAAGAAATGCAGGAGCAAATGTTGCTGTAACTGGAAGTAATCCATTATCGACTCAAGATGATGTAGCGGCCGCTTTAGTGGAAGAAGGCATTAAGGTTTTTGCCTGGTATAATACCACAAATGAAGAGTACGAGAAGTTTTTACATAAAGCTTTAGATACTAAGCCGGATATCATTGTTGATGATGGGGGCGATTTAGTATCGTTGCTTCATGGTGAGCGAAGTGAGTTACTATCTAATATCTTGGGAGGATCTGAAGAGACTACAACCGGTGTTATACGTTTAAAATCCTTAGCAGCTGAAGGACGTTTGATGTTCCCTATGGTAGCCGTAAATGACGCATATTGTAAGTATTTATTTGATAATCGATATGGTACAGGTCAATCAACCTGGGATGGTATTATGCGCACGACTAACCTTACTGTCACAGGTAAAACCGTTGTAGTTGCTGGATACGGCTGGTGCGGCAAAGGTGTAGCAATGCGTGCTAAAGGATTGGGTGCAAATGTAATCGTTACAGAAATTGATCCTATAAAAGCCATTGAAGCCGTATATGATGGCTTTAGGGTGATGACCATGGCGGAAGCTGCAAAGTATGGTGATATTTTTGTGACTTTAACAGGTTGCAAAAATGTTATTCGTGGTGAACATATTACTGCTATGAAGTCTGGAGCCGTTTTGGCTAATGCAGGTCATTTTGATCTTGAAATTAATAAAGATGAACTTGCAGAATTAGCAGTTTCTCGACGGACAGTGCGTAAAAATATTGAAGTATTTGTTATGAAAGATGATCGCAAGATCTATTTATTAGCTGAAGGACGTTTGGTTAATCTTGCCGCTGGCGATGGACATCCTACTGAAATTATGGATTTATCCTTTGCTATGCAGGCGTTGGCGGTATTGCATATTTTAGAAAATCATAAGGAAATGAAAAATGAAGTATATAATTTACCTGATGAAGTTAATTCTGAAGTTGCTAGACTTAAATTACATGCTTTGGGTATGTCAATCGATGCCTTATCAAATGAACAGAAAGCTTATTTAGGACAAGCTTAAATCTAAGAGTGTTTTCTAGATGGTTCAATATTGCTAAATAAAAACGGAAGTCTTACAAGTGGAGTATGCTTGTGCTATACATAAGTATAGCACCGTTTTTATGAAGAGTATTATTGGCAGCGCCAAAAAGGGAGGAAGATAGAATGGCAAAAATTTTATTGAAAAATGCTGAAGTATTAGGTGCAGATGGTATTGTTAAGTCAGCTGATATTGCAGTAGAAGGTACCTTAATTCATCAGCTTGGTGAAATATCAGCTGAGTGGCACGCTGACAAGGTGATCGATTGCACAAATAAATTGGCAATACCTGGTTTAGTTAATACACATACACACGCAGCTATGACGCTTTTTCGTAGCTATGCTGATGATATGGTACTAATGGATTGGTTGCAGAATAAGATTTGGCCAGCTGAGGGAAATTTAGTTGCTGAAGATGTGTACTGGGGTACATCATTAGCAATTGCAGAAATGATAAAATCAGGTACTACTACTTTTTCCGATATGTATTTTCACATGCCTCAAGTAGCTGAAGCTGTAGCTGAAAGTGGTATAAGAGCTGTATTAGCTAGAGGTATGGCAGGAGTAGCACCAAATGGTGAACAAGCATTGATAGAAAGTGAAGATTTTTTCCGACAATATCATAATGCTGCTGATGGTCGTATTACTGTAATGCTTGGACCTCATGCGCCTTATACTTGTCCGCCGGAATATTTGAAGCGAGTGGCGAATCTGGCACAACGTTTAGGAGCAGAAATTCACATCCACTTATCTGAAACATTCGGAGAAGTAGTTGAATGTAAAAAAAAGCATGGAAAATCGCCAATTGAATTAATGAAAGATCTGGGCGTACTTGAATGTGGCGTATTAGCTGCTCATTGTGTGCATGTATCGGATGCAGATATACTTCTTATGAAAGAGGCAAATGTTAGAGTTGCTCATAATCCTGGAAGTAATATGAAATTAGCAAGTGGCGTTGCTCCTGTACCTGCTATGTTGAAAGCGGGGTTATGCGTAGGGTTAGGTACCGACGGTGCTGCTAGTAATAATAATTTAGATATGCTGGAGGAACTAAGATTAGCAGCTATGTTACATAAGGTTCATGCTCTGGATCCATTATTGATACCTGCTAATACTGCAGTAAGCATGGCTACAGCTAATGGTGCTCAGGCTTTGGGGCTTGGCAATGTAGCGGGTAGGATTGCACCTGGGCTTAAAGCCGACATTACATTATTTAATATGCATGCTCCTCACTGGTATCCACGTCATGATAGGGTATCACTACTAGCATATTCTGCTGGAGCTGGGGATGTTCATACAGTAATGGTGGATGGTAAAATTCTATTAGATAACAAATGTTTAACGACCATTGATGAAGAGCGGCTCATGTATGAGGCTGATAGACGTGGCAGGCACCTAGTTCAGCATCAACCCTAATCCTGTGTGTGTCGGGGTATTTTTCGTAAGCCTGTGCTGGTGTCAATCGGAATACGTCCGGTATGCTTCATTCCTTCTCCTTGTTTTACTAAATATCCCCTCGCCGCTATATTTATAGTTTTAAAGTTGATGCTGTACTAGTCAAATAAAAGTTTTAAAACATAGTTTTCTTTCATAAGTTAAATCGAATCAAAAGGATTTAAAGAGGATTTAAAGCCAAATATCACGAATACATAATTCTAACAGGAATGGATTAGTTATTTTAAGGAGGTATGAATGATGCGTGCTTTAAATTTTTATTCATCCAATTATCATAGCCAATTAATCTGTAGGCGTAAGACTTGCACCATTCGCCGCGGAGATAAAACTCATAAATACAATGAGGGTGATATTATATGGGTAACAGTTGGAAAACGCTTTGCTCAAAAGAAGAAAATATATACCGCTGTTATTGATCGAGTTTTAGTTAAACCCATATCTCAATTAACAAAAGAAGATTTACAAGGAGAGAATCCTGAAATTACGAATGTTGATGATTTGATGGTCTTTTTACAAAGTATCTATGATAAGACATTTACATTAAGTGATACTGTGACTGTAGTGTATTTTTCAGAAATTATTGAATAAGTATTCTACCGAAATTTTTTATGCGTATAATATAAACTATATTATAAATATATTTATTTTTGAGGAGTGTTTATAGCATGTTAGAAACAAAAGTTCCAGTAGGTATTTCAGCAAGACATATCCATGTATCCCAAGCAGATTTGGATATTTTATATGGAGAAGGGTATCAGCTCACTATTAAGAAAGACTTATTACAGGTAGGGCAGTTTGCTGCTAATGAAACAGTGGATTTGGTTACAGAGAAATCTTCTTTTAAAAATGTTCGAATTTTAGGACCTGTGCGTAAGCAAACTCAGGTGGAAATAGCTCTTACAGATGCTTTAAAGCTTAAAATAGGCATTCCAGTTCGTGAGTCAGGAGATACAAAGGGCTCTGCCGGCATTACTGTTGTTGGACCTAAAGGTACAGTGACTCTTGAAGAGGGTGTTATTGCTGCAGGGCGCCATATCCATATGAGCATTGATGATGCTCAAAAATTTGGTGTACAGGATAATGAAATTGTCAAAGTGCGTTGTGACGGCGAAAGAGGTTTGACTTTTGATAATGTATTAATAAGAGTTCATGAAAACTTCCGCTTGGAGATGCATATTGACACTGATGAAGCAAATGCAGCAATGTGCAAAAATGGCTGTACAGTTGAAATAATTAAGTAGTAAATAAAAGAAAAGACTTGATCAACTTTCTAGAAAACGTTGATCAAGTCTTTTGGCATTTATAAACGATCAAACAGTGTACCAGATTAACAAAAAGCGTTAAATTTCAGCTTTCTTTCAGAATGAAGTTTTATAATTGTTTTAAACAATACGGATGACAAACTAGCGCCTTTTGTTATGCTGTTTATAATAGAAATACTATCCTCTCTTTTATATTTTTATCAGTGACAGTACTTCCATAATCGCTGACACTAGATCTGATAACAAAACATAGCAACAATGTTGTATGTACTATGATTATAAAAGGAACATATTGAATTTTATAGCATATCTTTTGTTTTTATACTGGGCAGATTATGATAAAATAGAGTCTAAAGTAGATACTAACCAAAGTTAGTTAGCTAAGTACACTATGCCTAAAAATGATTTAGCACCTTTTTGCGCAACAATTTCTAATTCAGTAATGTAGAAAATACATTTAAAAAAATTATTTTCTACAAAAAAGAATCATTCGACGATAGAGGTTTAAGTAGAGCCCTATCAAATAGGAAGGGATAAAAGAGGATGCAAATTTTACTTGCTGAAGATGATCTTCGCCTTGGTAGATTAATCAAACATATGTTTGAAAGAGAAGGAGCGAAAATAGACTGGGTAGTGGAAGGCGAAGCGGCATTTGAGTATGCAGTTTATTCTTCTTATGACATTATTATTCTAGATTGGATGATGCCTGGAGAAAGTGGGCTCAGTGTATGTGATCGATTAAGAAAGCATGGATATCAAGGAATCATTTTAATGTTAACGGCTAAGGATGCAGTAGAAGATCGGGTTTCAGGTCTTGATACAGGGGCTGATGATTATCTTGTTAAACCCTTTGAATTTTCTGAACTAATGGCTCGAATTCGTGCCCTTTTACGACGCAGTAATAATAAACTGATAGAGGATATTGTTATAATTGGAAAGCTTATTTTCAATAGGACCACCAAAATTATGAAGTATGATTCAAGGGAAATTTGTCTTTCTGGAAGAGAGTTTCAAATGTTGGATTTGCTTATTCAAAATAGAGGTCAAGTAGTTCCTCGTGAGGTCATATTAGATCGCGTGTGGGGACTTGAATCTGAGGTAACATCAAATAATTTGGATGCCTATGTCCGGCTTTTACGAAAGAAGATAGACCCGCCTGATGGTAAGACATTTATTCATACTGTTCGGGGAGTTGGATATAGGTTGGAGGAATAGTGTTTAGTAGAATTAGAAAACATCTTACTTTTTTATATTCAGGAATTATGGTTTTTTTTCTGCTGACTTTTGTAGGATTTACCTATATTGGGTTAACATGGGCTGTTTATTCAGAAGAAAAGCAGGAATTGCTTCTTTTTGCGGAAGAAGAGGCTCAGGAGCATTCTTTGTTTTTGCAGCACCAGGAATTACTGCGGCAAACGCCTCAAGATGAATATCGGGGAGGAAGAATGTTTTTCTATGCATTTGGCAATGATGGAAAGCTTGCTAACGCAGCAGAAGCTTCCTCTATATTTCGGGATCGTATTGTGGAAAAAATTAATACATGGGATGTCGAAGATGGAGATGTAGTGCTATTGATGCCAGACGTACATAATAATAGGGCAATCGTTATGATGGCGTCTCTTCCGGTAATGTATGGCGAAGAGCATTTAGGAAAGATATATGTAGGACGAGATGTTACTGCATTTTATCAAGTATTAAAGAATGTTTTTCTCATTTTGACAATTATATCTCTACTCTTTCTTTTTCTTGCCTCAGGAGGAGGTTATATGATGGCAGGTCGTGCCATTATTCCCATAAAGAAGTCTTATGATCGCCAGCGGGAATTTGTTGCAGATGCATCTCATGAACTTCGGACACCATTAAGTATATTCATGGCCTCTGTAGAAGCCATACAAAGAGATAAGGAGAGCAAAATATCCCCTTTTGCTGAGATAGTATTGGCTGATATGAAAGATGAGATAAAGAAAATGTCTAAGACTGTTAGTGATATGTTAACTTTAGCACGAAGTGATGCCGAGGCAACTATGATTCTGAAAGAAAAATTTAACTTAATGAATATTATTGAACAAGTTTTACGCTCATTACAGCCTTTAGCTAATGAAAAAAACATCCAACTCAGTTTTGAAAACCAAATAGAAAAAGTAATTTTGGCGGATAAGGAACGTATTCGCCAACTGCTTTTAATTCTGTTAGATAATGCAATAAAATATACTCCACCTCAAGGAAAGGTATCTGTTGGATTGGAATTTTCTACAAAAGTACCTGATATTAAGATCATAATAAAAGATTCTGGAATGGGAATTCCTGCTGAAGATCAAGAGCTCATCTTTGAACGATTTTATCGTGTTGATAAAACTCGTTCAAGAGAAATTGGTGGAACTGGATTAGGGTTGTCCATTGCAAAATGGATTGTATTAGCTCATGGAGGAAGTGTGAAAATAGAGAGTCAGATGGGGAAAGGATCAACATTTATAATCATCTTACCACAGTAAAACCCGGAGGTTTATTACTGTGGATTTTTTTGTAAATATCTTACTGTATTAACGAATTTGTATAATATATTAAGTGAAAAAAATACACCATAGGGTTAGTTTTTTACATATTATGTGACACCGTATTGCATCTGCTATTCATAGAATATAGTAAGTGTGTATATGAGGTGATGTTATGACTGACAAAAGTAATGAATACAAGTTAAATAATAGAAAACAAAAGGTAGGAGTAGCCTTGAGTGGCGGTGGCATTCGAGGTATGGCACACATAGGAGTACTAAAAGTATTAGTTGAACATAACATTCCGATTGATATGATTAGCGGGACCAGCGCAGGTGCGATCATTGCTAGTATGTATGCTTGTGGCTATACTCCACAACAAATGCAGAATATGATACAAAATATTAAAATGGATGAGCTAATTGACTTAAATGTTACTGTCGGCGATCTCTTCAAGCACGGTATGAAATGGTTGTTTAATGGTACGTTTCGTTTTTGGTCTGTATTACCTACTGGTTTTATAAAAGGGGAAAAGGTAGAACAATATTTTTATCATTTATGGCAGAATAAGACTGTAAGAGATACCCAGATTCCAATTGCCATTACGGCTGTTGATTTACATTCTGCAGATACTATATTCTTTACTACTCCAGTCTTTGATCGCCGTGGTATTTTAAATGCAAGATATTATCATAATACCTCATTAACAGAAGCTGTTCGTGCAAGTATTTCAATACCAGGAATATTCTTTCCAAAGAAATATCGAAGTATGACATTAGTAGATGGGGCAGTTAAAAATAATTTGCCAACTGATATTTTGCGTCATATGGGGGCTGATATAGTAATCGGAGTGGATTTAGGCTATGATGGTCAGTTTAACTATGATATTAAGACTGTAGGGGAAATATTAATACAATGTATTGAAATAATGGGGCGGGAAGTAACCTTACTTAAAGCAGAGCAATATGCTGATATTATTATTCGCCCTAATACTTTTGAAACAAAATTTAAAGATACGAAACAAGCTTTGCTATGTATAGGTCAAGGAGAACAAGCTGCAAAAGATAAATTATCATTGATAAAAGCCTTATTGAATAATTAATCATAAACCTATAGTAGTTATTAATTACCGCTTTTTTATTAGGCGGTCTTTTTATGATTTTCATCAGTGAAATTAAGTATAGCGATAATGAAAATAGCTGCTCTGATAGAGCAGCCAATACAAGTAAATACATTCTTAAAAAATACTACATATTGCAGACAAATATAGAGATGAATGTTGCTTATTGATGAGCTTTTTTTTCTTCTTTGGAATCTTTAGATGATATGGTAGTGGTTTTCATATTTTTCAATGCTTGTTGTTGTTTACTCCATTCATTCGTACGATCAGGATGCTTTTCACCCATAATTATCACCTCCTGATTTAGTTTTCCCAAGGTTTTTTATTAAATTCAACGTATATTATTCTAAAAAAACATGGGAAGATTTAGTTAATTATAGTTAAAAGCCTAATTCCAACTCATTTGTTGGATTTAGGCTTTAACTATAATTCAGATTTAATTGCTAGAAGTAATGGTGGTAGCATCTGTATCGCAGATACCGCCAGGAGCAATAAATAAAATTTGTTCAACATTAACAGCGATAATTGTACCTACGGGGAATTCCGGTCCATTTATTACATCAACTGGACACGTTAATTGTAATAGAATAAATTCGGAATCCTCCTGCACACTAACATAAGTTGGTTCCTTACAATGGCGGTTTTCTATTTCGCCTAGAAATGTTCCAGTTAAAGAGTATTCTTCGAGTACTACCGTTACAATTAAGCCACCAGTAAGATCAAAACCCTTTCCTTTTGGATATTTCATTGTCTCTGCTCCTTCATTCATTTTAGTCATATATAATAATCACCTGCTGTATACTATTCGTGGATTATAGTAAAGGTGACATAGTAAGTTATTGTTCATTATCTTTTATTAAAATACAAAAAATTTAACGAATAAATGAGTGCTGAACTGTAACAATATATTAAAATGAAACCATGTCTGGAAAAAGAGTGATGGAATTAGTGGAAAAGGAAATCAAGACGATTAAAATATAACATTGATAGCAATACTTATTATCAAATCAATTAAGATCATTGCTAAATTTTAATAGTTCAAACTTTTAGCAAAGTAATAATGAAAATATAATAAGTAGGAGAAAAAACTAGCCATTCATAATTGAGCTAGTTTTTTTTATTAAAAGTTGATCGTATCATCTTAAGCTTGTTTGATAAACTGATTCATTTAAGCTATAATATTGAAGAATAATGTAGAATTTATGGGAGTTGATATATATGTCAAAACCAGATCAATATAATGTAGAAATACCATCAAATGAAGTGAAGGATTCCAATATAAAATATTTTACTACGTATACTTATGGTTGCCAAATGAACCATCATGACTCTGAGCGATTAGCTGGTCAACTTAAAAGTATTGGTTATGAATATACTGAGAGTCTAGAGGACGCCAGTTTTATTTTAATTAATACTTGCTGTGTACGAGAAAGCGCTGAGAAAAAAATCTATGGTAAAATCGGAGAACTAAAAAATTTAAAAGTAAGCAATCCGAATCTCATTATTGCCATTGCAGGTTGCATGGCTCAAAAGGATAAAGAAAAGTTATTTAAAAAAGCTCCACATATCGATTTAATTATTGGTACTCACAACGTGCATCAGTTAGTAGAGATTGTAAAAGAGTTTGAGGAATCAAAAGATCGCGTTTTAGCGGTTTGGGATCAAGCCGAACGTTTAGCACCTGACGTACCTACGATACGTCGCGGAAAAATTTCAGCGTGGGTACCTATTATGTATGGTTGCAATAATTTTTGTACATATTGTATTGTACCTTATGTGAGGGGACGTGAACGGAGCCGCCCTTTACATGATATTATAGAGGAAATTTATCAATTAGGACTAGACGGATTTAAAGAGATTACATTATTAGGACAAAATGTTAATTCCTATGGCAATGATACAAAAGAATATGGTGATTTTGCTGATTTACTTAAGGCCGTTGATCAAGTGGAAACCATTGAACGTGTTCGCTATATGACATCTCATCCACGCGATATAAACGATAAGGTAATTGATACGATTTTAAATAGTAAAAAAATCTGTGATCATTTTCATTTACCTGTTCAGTCAGGTAGTGATACCATTTTAAAAATGATGAATAGAGGCTATACAACTGACTATTATCGTGAGCTAGTTAGAAAAATTCGCAAAGCTATTCCTCATGCGAGTCTTACTACTGATATTATTGTAGGTTTTCCTGGTGAAACTGATGAATTATTTCAAGAAACTCTTGAATTTCTTAAAGAAATTCGCTTTGATGCTTCCTATACATTTTTGTATTCCAAACGTTCTGGTACACCAGCAGCTACAATGGCTGATCAAGTACCTTTGGTAGTCAAAAAAGAAAGACTGCAAAAATTAATGGATGTACAGAATGATATAAGTTTAGAAATTAATCAACAATTTACAGATACTGTAGTAACTGTTATAGTGGAGGGTCCTAGTCAAAGAGATGAGAACAGGCTTATGGGGCGTACCACCACTAATAAGATAGTTCTATGGGACAAGCAAGGAACAGAGGAAGTTGGTCAGCTTGCAAATATTAAAATTACAACTGCACAAACCTGGATATTAAAGGGAAAACTAATTGATTAACATTATTTATATAACGACATCCTTTTTTATAATCTCGACTACACCAAGGAAGAGAGGCGAACACCTATGACGATAAAGTATACCCCTATGATGGAACAATATTTGGAGATTAAAAGTAAGCATGAAAATGAAATTTTATTTTTTCGTATGGGAGATTTTTATGAGATGTTTTTTACGGATGCAGAGCTGGCATCACGTGAATTAGAAATTACACTTACAGCAAGAGATGGCGGACAACGTGTTCCTATGTGTGGTATACCTTATCATGCAGCAGATACTTATATTGCGAAGTTGATTAGCAAAGGCTATAAAGTAGCCATTTGTGAACAAGTCGAAGATCCAAAGCAAGCCAAGGGGATCGTTAAGCGTGAGGTTATCAAAATTATTACTCCGGGTACCATAATTGCCGAAAATCTTTTACCAGATAATAATAATAACTATCTGGCAGTGTTATATGAAGAAGAGGAAGAGCTAATTCTTGCTGCTGCCGATATTTCAACAGGTGAATGTCTCTGGGCAACCTTTTTAGGCTCTCAGCGATTAACAGCATTATACGATCAATTATTTCGATTAATGCCTACGGAGTTAGTATTAGCAAGCAAAATTGAAAACATCGAAAAGTTAAATACTTTTATTAGTAATCGCATATCTCATTGTACTCATACAACGTTAGCAATTGATAATCTAAAGCTAGTTAGCGATTTACCAAAGCAGCATTTTATGATGGATGATTTGCCTCAACAAGACGTGGCTCTTGCTGCCATTGGTTGTTTATTATATTATTTACACCAGACGGTAAAAACCGATTTGTCACATATCAATCGGCTTATAAATTATAATGCATTTGAATATTTGACAATTGATTCGACCAGTATGCGTAATTTGGAGGTGACACGCAACGTAAGAGATGGGGGTAAAAAAGATACCCTGCTTTATGTGTTAGATTATACAAAAACGGCAATGGGTGGCCGTTTGCTCAAAAAGTGGTTGGAATACCCATTAATGAATACAACTCATATTATACAGCGACAAGACTCTATTGCAGAACTTTTAGAAAAACCCACATTGCGTCAAACCATCCATGAAACATTAGCTAATATTTATGATCTTGAACGAATTTTAACTCGTATTGAAGTAGGTACTGCAAGCGCTCGTGATTTAATTGCCTTAAAATCCTCATTAGTGGTATTACCTACGATCAAAGAGCAGCTACAAAAAACCAATACGATCTTTTTAAGTAATTTACACTTTTATCTGCATACTCATGTCGATCTTGTTACCTTAGTTGATACTGCTATTGTAGATAATCCACCATTCTCTGTGCGTGAGGGTGGCTTAATTAAACGAGGCTATGATCTAGAATTAGATGAATTACATACGATAGCGCGAGACAGTAAACAATTTGTGCAGGATATTGAAACGAGAGAAAGAGAAAACACCGGTATTAAGTCTCTCAAAGTCGGATATAATAAAGTTTTTGGCTATTATATTGAGGTTACTCATTCTCATACTGCTTCTGTTCCACTTAGCTATGTTCGAAAACAAACCCTAGCAAATGCGGAACGCTACATTACGCCTGAGTTAAAAGAATTTGAGTCTAAGATTCTCGGTGCTCAAGAAAAAATTGTTACGATTGAATATCATCTGTTTTCTAAAATACGGGATCATATTAAAGTATATATTAAAGAAATTCAAGAAACAGCCAGACAATTAGCGCAGCTTGATGCTATTATTAGTTTAAGTGAAGTTGCTTTTCGTCATAATTATATTAGACCTACAATAACCCAAACAAGAGAAATCACTATTAAAGATGGTCGTCACCCGATTGTGGAGCGACTGTTAAAACGGGAATTATTTGTTCCTAATGATAGTGAACTAAACCATCATAGTAATGAAATCATGATTATTACTGGTCCTAATATGGCAGGTAAATCCACTTATATGCGCCAAGTCGCATTACTTGTACTTATGGCACAAATCGGTAGCTTTATTCCCGCCCGAGAAGCGATTATTAGCCCTGTTGACCGAATTTTTACCAGAGTAGGAGCCAGTGATGATTTATCAACCGGACAAAGTACATTTATGGTAGAAATGAATGAAGTTGCACAAATACTAAAGCATGCTACATCACAAAGCTTAATTATTTTAGATGAAATTGGACGAGGAACGAGTACCTTTGATGGGATGAGTATTGCTCGCGCTGTAATTGAATACATCAAAGAACGTATTAAAGCTAAAACATTATTTGCGACTCATTATCATGAGCTTACAGAACTAGCTGATTATCATAAAACCGTTAAAAATTATTCCGTCGCAGTAAAAGAGAGAGGGAGCGATGTAGTTTTTTTACGCCGCATAATCCCTGGTGGCGCAGATAAAAGCTATGGTATACATGTAGCCCAGTTAGCAGGCTTACCACAAAAGGTAATTAAACGAGCGCAAGAACTGTTAGTAGAATTGGAACAAAATCATGTACAATCACAAAATCTTTCTCTTTCTGTAGCGGAATCTGCTGCTGCCACCACTCCCATATCCCTATTCACGTCATCGACGGTAGATGAATTATTAGCAATAGACATTACAACAATTACTCCCATTGAAGCGATCAATATTCTCTATCAATTACAAAATCAGGCAAAACAGGAGTCTGGTAAATTATGAGCTTTATTCATGTCTTAGATGAAAATACAGCGAATAAAATTGCTGCAGGAGAAGTGGTTGAACGCCCATCTTCTATTGTTAAAGAACTTGTTGAAAATTCTATTGATGCACAAAGCAAAAATATCGAAATTGAAATTGCTGAAGGCGGTATTGGTTTTATTCGAATAACTGATGATGGTATTGGTATGAGTTCTGAGGATGCACAACTTGCTATTTTACGTCATGCTACGAGTAAAATTAGTGCAGCGGAAGATTTAGCAACAATCACCTCATTAGGATTTCGTGGCGAGGCTCTCCCTAGTATTGCAGCAGTGTCTAAGTTTTCTTTGACCACCCGTCTTCATGATAATCAATCATTGGCAACGTATGTAGAGGTGGTAGGAGGAATTACCACTGACATCCGAGAAGCAGGTGGAAGTGTAGGTACAAGTATTGTCGTTAAAGACTTATTCTTTAATACTCCTGCTCGCAAGAAGTTCTTAAAAACGCCCTCTACTGAAAGCTCTCATATTCATGATATTTTAACGAAAATTGCGTTAGCCAATCCTAACATTGCCTTTAAGTTGATTAATAATAATCGATTGGTTCTTTCTACTCCTGGTAATAATCAGTTACAGGACACATTAACTAATATATATGGACAAAAAATTGCTCCTGATTTGTTGCCAGTTCATTATGAAAATACAATTGATAACATAAAAATATCCGGTTATTTATCTAAACCGACCTTGCTAAAAAGTAGTCGTCAGTGGCAAACTGTTATTGTTAATGCAAGAGTGATCAATAGTCGTTCAATAGCGAAAGCTCTGGATAATGCGTATCATTCTTTATTACCTAAGAGCGGATATCCTTTGGCTGTTTTAAATCTTAGCGTTCCCACAGATACGATTGATGTCAATGTTCATCCGCAGAAAAGTGAAGTTAAATTCAGTGATGAACAAAAAATTTTTAGAGCTGTATATAAGGCTGTCATAGAGGTTTTGTCTGCACCGCATGCTCCTGATCAACTGGCAGCTACGGTTGAGTTTAAACCTAACCCCAGCTCTTATTCTCATTCTGCTTCGAATTCATATACGAATAATGACTACAAAAAGCCTTATAATGCTGCTTCTGTTCCTATAGTAAGTTCTTGGCAAGAAACTCCGCTTCCCCTAAATGTAGTGCGAGATACATTAGAGAAGGAAGAAATGATGTTCTTCGATACACCAGCTCCTAATGTGATATCAAGAATTACAGAGGATTCTCAGTTTACGTTATATCCTCTAGGACAAGTCGATGATTGCTTTATTATCAGTAAAGGTCCTGATGGTTTGTACATTATTGATCAACATGCAGCCCATGAACGTATCCTTTATGATAAAATGAGTCAACACACAGAGCGTATTCCTTCACAACAATTACTAGTACCTTTATTTTTGGATTTTGATACTACTGAAATTAATATTATTTCAGAATATCATGATACTTTCTACAAATTAGGATTCACGCTAGAATTAGCCGGACCTAATACCATGCGTTTATCTGAATTACCTAGTGATATTCCATTGTCAGAAACCGAGGCGTCGATTAGGCAAATATTAGAATATATTCAAAATATGCATGATCCTAATCCACAGGAATTACGTCATCACTGCCTGCAAATAGCATCTTGCCGTGCTGCGATTAAGGCTGGGGAAACACTGAATATGCGGCAAATGCAAGCTTTAATTGGGGAATTGTGTAATACCCATTTGCCCTATACTTGTCCTCATGGGCGGCCTGCAATGATACGTTTTACTCCTAAAGACTTATATAAAATGTTTAAACGTACATAAATTCTAAGCAACTTGACTATACATTAAAGATACTTTGTTATAAATTAAGATCAAAATATTTGTATTAGATAATAGGTGATGGAATGGACTTACTAGTGACAACAATACAATCCCCTTCCTGCGCAATAGAAGAATTAGCACAAGAAATAGCGAAAACATTACAAGTTCCTTTAATCTCTCGGGATCGTTATTCAATTACCGCACTAAAAAACAACTATCAAGTGGAAAATATAGTTGTCATTACGAAAAATGGTCCAATTGTCCATACACTAGGCGGTGAGTATTTTTTTCATTTAAATATGGCTGAATTGCGAATAGAAAATCTAAAAAATGGTAAAAATGACCATATGATAACAGCTATGTCATTATCTGCAGGTATGTCAGTGTTAGATTGTACATTAGGATTAGCTACGGATGCAATTGTGGCCAGTTTTATTGTTGGTCCGACAGGGAAGGTCATTGGTATTGAAGCTTCACCTATTCTTGCCTTTGTCGCAAGTTATGGTTTACAACATTTTACCCATGAGAAAGAAGATATTACCAAGGCATTACGTCGTATTCAAGTGAAAAGTAAACATTGCCATGACGTTCTTATTAATTTGCCTGATAATAGCTTTGATGTCGTATTTTTTGATCCTATGTTTCGTCAGCCGATTTATAGCAGTTCAAACTTAAAACCTTTGCGCTATTTAGCTGATAATAGTCCCATAGCAGAAAGTACTTTTGCAGAAGCCTGTCGAGTAGCAAGAAAAAGGGTAGTTATTAAAGAAGCGTCTCGCAATAATGAGTTTGATCGTTTAGGCATTACTACTATTTACGGTGGAAAATATAGTAGTATTCAATATGGTGTTATTAAGGTGGAGAACTAAATTATGGAAAAGCTGATTGCTGTCATAGGACCAACTGCTGTAGGTAAAACGAAAGTGAGCATTGAGCTTGCAAAAATGTTGAATACTGAGATTATCTCTGGTGATTCGATGTTGGTTTATAAAGAAATGAATATTGGAACTGCTAAGCCTTCTAGTGATGAACGATCTAATATAACTCATCATCTAATAGACATTTTGGAACCCCAGGCAGATTTTAGTGTAGTTGATTTCACAGCGCTTGCCAGCCAACATATTACGAATATAAATCAAAAAGGAGTAATACCTATTTTAGCAGGTGGTACTGGGTTGTATGTAAAAGCCTTATTGGAAGGCTATCAATTTAATCCCACGCCTAGTGATGAGAAATTACGTATACAATTAGATGATTTAGCAAAAAAACATGGGAATCAATATCTTCATGATCGATTAGCAGCAGTATCCCCAGATACAGCTGCACGTTTGCATCCTAATGATTTACGCCGTATCATTCGTGCTTTAGAAATCTATTATCTTAGTGGTGAAACCGTATCCCAAAATAAGCTAATGGAGCAGCATAGACTTTTATATGATGCTGTTGTTATTGGGCTTACAATGGAGCGAAAGTTATTATATGAAAGGATTAATCAACGAGTCGATTTGATGATGTCTCAAGGCTTGGTAAATGAAGTAGAAAAATTGTTAAACAGTGGTATACCAGCTAACTGCCAGGCGATGCAAGGTATTGGTTATAAAGAAATCGTTAAGTACTTGCAAAAAGAAATCGATTTAGCTACGGCGATTGGCAGTATTAAACAAGCTACAAGGAATTTTGCCAAACGTCAATTAACTTGGTATCGGAAAATGCCATATATTATCTGGTTTGATGTAAAAATTTTCGATACAACAAATGAGATGATGGAAACTATTTACAAAGAAATTGCAGGAAAACGTAACCTTAGAATCGAATCATTAAGATAAAAATAAAAATCGGAGGGGTTTAACTATGCTAAATAAAGCTATTAACTTACAAGATAGTTTTCTAAACCAAATCCGCAAAGAAAACAATCTGCCTGTAATTATTTATCTTATTAACGGTTTCCAATTGAGAGGTGTCGTTAAAGGATTTGATAACTTTACTGTAATTATAGAAAATGATGGTAAACAGCAATTGGTATATAAACATGCCATATCGACGATTACGCCTCTGAGACCGCTATCATCAACTTCTCATGAAAAAAAAGAAGATAATAAATCAGATAAATCACTATAAAAAAATTCTAGGCATTTGCCTAGAATTTTTTTATCACCGTTTGTTGCATGTTGCGTATAATGTATATCATCTATAACCATAGGGTGGGGTGATTTAAATGACCTATGTTTATCCACAAGATGTTTTTGCAGCTGTTGGAAATGGCGAAATTTCACCGACTCAGGCATTTAAGTCTTTGCGAGAGTTAGATAATATAACTGCTCATCATACTAAAATCGATAATCGGCAAAAGCGAATAGAAGAAATCTTATATGAATTAGACCATTTAATAGGATTGTCAGAAGTGAAAAAATTAGTAAGAGAGATTTACGCATTTATTGAAATTCAGCGTCGACGCGTACAGGAAAAATTAAATACGGAACCATTAGTACTACATATGATCTTTAAGGGAAATCCAGGTACAGGAAAAACCACCGTGGCTAGGCTCCTTGGGCAAATATTTCGTGAGATTGGAGTATTACAACGTGGTCATCTTATTGAGGTTGAGAGAGCTGATTTGGTTGGAGAATACATTGGGCATACAGCCCAAAAAACTCGAGAACAATTAAAGAAAGCATATGGCGGCATCTTATTTATTGACGAAGCATACTCCTTAGCCCGGGGCGGTGAAAAAGATTTTGGTAAAGAATCTATTGATGTATTGGTAAGAACCAGTATGTAATGACCTAAAGGAATAAATGCATATACAATATGGTACCGTGGGTTTTTATAAAAACTTCAAATCAATCGTAAATTCAGGCTTGCTATTCTTGGCATAGGTAGTGTCAATTCGTTCAACATTTACTTTATCGAGTACAGCACGCATAGCAATCTTTCGTTCTTCCTCAGAGTAATACTGAGTATCTTTAAAGTATTTATTAAGATTCATTGCAATATCTGCGGGGCTAGTTTGAGATGTAAGAAAATTCAATTCATCATTCAAGCGTTTTGTTGTAACCTCAATGTCAATAAGTTGCTTGTTAATCTCATCTAACTGTTTTTCGGCATCACTGCCATTAATAATTTGTTGCCGAAACCATCGCATAATGGTTTCCTTTTGAGTGCTTATTTTTTTCTCAGTATCTTTTAGTTTTACCAAAGTGTTTTTAATCTTTGCTGTTGCAATAGGATTGCCAATATCTTGTGCGTATTGATCAATTAGTTCGGGGTTTTCTGCCAACTCATGTAACTTATCCCATACCAATTCATCTAGTATAACAGCAGGGATACGTCTGGCTGTACATTTATCATTTTCTAAGTACATATAGGATGTGCTAACTTGCGTTAAGCAAGTATAATAGCTGACCGGATTATTGCTATTCCCCGAATGTTTGATAGTCATTTTTCTCCCACAGCGTGCACAGCAGACTAGACCATTTAGAAGATAATCATTTTTTAAATTTCTTTTTGCTAAATCCTTATTCGATTGCAGTTGCTTTTGCGCAGAGTGCCAGGTGATTTCATCGACAATAGCAGGTACTTTGATGGGTATCCATTCAGATTCCGGTCGAGTCTCAATTGTACGAGTGTTAAAACCTGTCTTGGTAGATTTGTACTTCATACTATAAATAACGCCTCTATAGGCTGTATTCGTAAGTATGCGGTGTATGCTGGAGACAATCCAACGATTACCACGGGGAGCGGGGATACCTTCACGGTTCAATTCTTTGCTGATCAGGGCGGTACCCATTTTGTCTTTTATACACAAATCAAATATTTGACGTATAATAGCAGCTTGATCCTCATTTATAATATACATACTGTTAGCTTTATCATAGTCATATCCAAAACAGCGCCCATTGTTTACAAGCTTACCTTGGCGAGCCTTTCCCTTCTTACCGCGGGTTGTACGTTCTTTGATTTTCTCTTTTTCATAGGCGGATATGGCGCCTCGCATGGAGTAAAATAATTTTCCTTCAGGAGATGCTTCAAAGGTAACGGAGACAAACAGTAGTTTTGCTCCGGATTTTTCTATTTCATCCGTAATAATGAGTTGGTGAGCTAGGTTTCTGGCCAAACGATCAGGGTCGTATATAACAACTATATCAAATTCTCTTCTTTCTAATCCATCACGCAGTTGGGTGAGGGCAGGGCGATCAATATACTCCCCACTATAACCATCGTCAATAAACTCAACGAAAGCTGTTGCCCCCAATTCACTTGCCTTCTGGCGATTTTCCGACAACTGAGTCTCAAGAGAATATCCTTTCTCTGCTTGATCTGTTGTAGATACACGTATATAAAGTGCTGCAATCATATATAGCCTCCTATCCGTAACGAGGTTGATAAAGTCTAATATGTAATTACAAGAAATAGATGAGATTGTTATAGTTACTAACCTATAATAATTAAAAACAATCAGAGAGCAGCGTGGCTTAAGTTTGTTCAATAATGTCATTGCTTGATACAAAGAGAGATGTTTTTAATAAATAGTTGTCGATTAAATTGTTGCTTTTATTTTGGTACCATCACTTTTAATTAATAATAGAACAATAGTATTTTACCACGATATTACAATATTGGCATTTATATTTGTAGAATTAAAGGAAGAAATGATCTTTCGTAGAAATTGAGCAACTAGCATTAAAAATAGTAAATTGTGGTGTTGACTATACCAGTTAAGGTTTGCCCCCGTGAGCAGTGCTTTATGGTTAATCTGTTAGCATAAAAGAACCAGTAATGATCTACTCTACAGCCAATACCGATCTTACATACCTATACGCAGACTTTCGTCTACCTGTAAGCATTACACAACTCACACTGACCTTTGCTCAATTGCCACAGATCTCTCGCAATCTCTCGACAACGGACTCTCTATACTTCAAGCACCCATGACAGCATTCAACCGCTATATATTCCTTTTCTTAAGAATCAATACTATAATGTAAATTTTTAGCAGGAATTAGCAAATTAAATAGAGAAAGTAGCCATAACTCACTTTAAAGTAGTTGCCGCTCTATCAATGGCTCTATCATTTTTAGTGAAGATTAAGTAGGTGCAAGGGCATCGACATATGAGGGGGCGTTAGAACATATAAAATTACGTTTCTTGATTTAGTACATTGCTACTAATCATGGAGGTTGCGGAAAATGTTTCGAATCAATACATTAAAAAAGAAACTTGTTATTGGAGTATTCATCGCTTTTATTTGTCCTTATATGATCAGCAGTGTGAGTATTGTTGAATTTATTAAAGATGATGTAAAAAAACAATTTTATTAAATTGTCTGATCAACAGATTGATAATGTTGATTCAACAATTTCTAATGATATAATCAATCCCGCTTACTATGCAATCGACGTTTTATGCCGTGAAGATAGCACGAAACGATTGATAGAAACAATTGATAACCGTGTGATTGTATCGCCAACGGAACTTGACATAAGCCACTACCAATCGCTCGTATCTTACTATAAAACTCAACAATATATGGATGCTATTGGTATTGCCAGAGAAAATGGAGGATATTTTATCCTGGTGCGAGTGTTAGCCATCAAAGATGAAGGAGCCGGCATCAGTCAACATGTTATCGATAAGATCGGAATTCCTTTTATCACCATAAAAGATAATGGAACAGGACTTGGTCTTGCAATATGCTATAGCATTGCCCAACGTCATAATGCACGCATCGAATTTGTTACTAGCACGCATGGAACGATTTTTTATGTTTCATTTGCAATTGCATAATTTCTATTATTAGTTAATTTCTCCCTTTTTTTATATACTCTAATTAGATTATATAAAGAGAGGTGTAAACTAATGAACTACATTTGTTCTTTGAACCAAACTCATTTTAGGCAGATTATGGATTTACAAAAAGTTATTGCCGAGCATTTAACTAGACCTGACTTACTTAATCTTAATAATGACGAATTGATTTACGAAAAGCTAAAAATCCCGAATAGCGTCATAGGGGCATATGATGGAGGAAAATTAGTTGGCTATCATGTTATGAACATGGTTGAATTAACAAAAGAATTGATCAATATTGATGTAAGCTGGCTACCAGGCACAGTTACGAGAATCACTTAGTTAGGACCGACTGCAGTACATGCCATACAAGCCGTCTTTATTGGTATAGTACATCAGCCCAAATACATCTTAGATGCAGATATTGCCAAATGTTTTGATAGGATTGACCACTGGTCAAACCTTTGTAAACGCTTCATGACAATTCCACCGTTTATACACAAAGGCACAGCCTGCCATTTAACTAATGGAGTAAGGCTGTGCTTATTTCTTTTTTCAGACTAGATCATAATTGTCATTGTAAGCAAGAATTATTTTCTAAACTAAGTTCTAAGCTCGCTATAAAACTGCGCCAATTGCCCGATATCAGCAGGAGAATTAAACGTTACTACGCTAGACTCACCTTTACTTGAGATCTTATATTAAGGACATAGTTCATTGGTTACAGAAGCATCAAGATAGGAGCTGAAATGGCATTGGTCGCTGGATTTAAACCTTAAAAAATCATAGTTGTTAAAATTCAAAACAAGCTCATCAGGTAACAATTTAAAACTAAGCATTGATATGTCATGTTTATTATCCTGTAAAATCTTTTCAATACGAGCAAAGACACGCTGCTCGATGTCATACATTTCTTGCCTTAATTGCTCTTTCGTTATTACTACATGTTGTTCTGGAACTACTTGGCAGGACAATGGTTCAATAGAGTGGGTTGGCTTAGGGACATTTTTATAGTCTTTGCTGTAGTAGGCTGCAATGCTTCTTTACTAACCTCATTAAAAATTTCAGATAATGTTGATAGTAGGGATTCCTTTACCAATGGACGGTATCTTTCAATGGCTCCATTTGTTAATCGTATTTTACCAGTTTGCTTGATAATCAGTCTGATAAACTCGTCAGAAGGGTCATTGAATAAATTTCTCAACACTTCTTGTATTGAAATTACAGAGGATAAGTCCTCTGCTAGTTTAGTAATAACATTGTTTTCAATAAGTTTTTTTCTAAAGTGTGATAGTGTTTGTATATCTGCTTTTGTGATTGAAGAAAAATCAATTTGAAAGAATGGAGTAGTATCCATTATGTTTAGTTGTTTCACATCCAAAAAAAAAATTATATTTAACACCATCTGTTATAATAGCCAATTTTAATTCAGAGTAGAGTTAAAATAGCGGCATAATTTTAACATTGTGATTATCAAGCCTACTACCGACAGGCTTAGCTTCGATAAACATAATAAATTTATTATTCTTCAATACTGCATAGTCTACTTTTTCACCCTTTTTCTTTCCGAAGTCTATAACTGAACCAAACTCAAAAAATTCCTCACAAACTAGCATCGCATTCAATGAGGCAAAGAAATATTGTTTTGAGTTACTTTTTTACATCTCACACCCTAATTTACGGATTTCCTTCATCAATAAGTTGTAGCTATGCTCAGCAGTATATAAACTATTTTCCAAATTGATTTTAGAGATGGTGTCTATAAATAGATCCCAAAGTGACTGTTCACTGAGAGCTGACTCTTTCTTGATAGCAACTACACGAGCTACAACCCCAGGGGCTAAAAAGCTCATTTTTTCAGAAACAGAACCAGAATCCATAAGGCCACTTAAATCTCTATAACAAACTTCCAGCAATAATTCTAATTCTTTTGCATGATCTTTCATATCACCGTAGACGATAGACATGCCAAGGATGTTATTTCTATAGAGACCCCAGCTTTTCGATTGCTCGTATTCATGTAGTCTTTTAGTGAGCATTTCTAAAAATAGCTGATAATGATTTAATAGGGGATTCTCTTTTTTAAAATTATCGGCATTCCTAACGGATATACCTATATCATTTCGATGTCTGTGAGAATACATAATATGCTGATTGTCTGCTAATATCTCAATTGCCTTATCGGTACACTCAAAAAGAGAATTATTAAAGTATGCAGCAGAATCTTCTTCAGGAGATTCATTTATTATCCGGGTGATCAAAGCTTCCTTTTTTCCTGTGACATTTAATCCCTTATCCTTTAAATAGCACTTTAATTCCGGGAGCTTACATTTAGTCATATTAAATTTATAATCAGATTCTTGTAAATATCCATTATTAAATAGTTTTTCAATTACAGCTTGATAATCTAAATTGTATTCATGAGTCCAATATCCCGCGATGTTCGGATCTCTAATACTTTTACTATTTATATAATCTAAAAAAAGTATTTCGTAAGGAGTAAGAGGTGAGTAGTCCTTTTTTGAATTGCTAATGTTGTTTATATTTATGGCTTTAGTTTTATTGCTATGTATTTTAGAAAACTCATCTGAGCGTTTCATAGCTTTTTCATATGCTTCTTTTTTAAATTTCTCGATTTCTTTATCTGATAATTCAATGATGTCTCTTCTTTGCCTTTTATTCAATATTTTGCCCGAGGGTTTATTATTTTCTAGATCTTTAGTTGATGTAAAAGCCCTTCTAACGAAATCAAATAATCCCATGTCGCGCATCTCCTTTATTATTAATTCCTATAACTAACCAACTCCACAATCCCTTCCTCCCTAACATATCGACCAAGATCATTGTCATATTTGAAACGACAAGCCCCCTCATCAAATAATAGCTGCCAAGCAAACTCATTAACCTCACGCTCCAAAGCGACCAGGGGAGAAGAAGATATGTTCGCCCCAGCCTTTGTGGAGTAGGGCATGTCTTGATTCATGAGCATACGTTTGCCGTTGCTTATATAGCTCTAGATCACTATTAATTACAATAAATTTGCGTCGAAGAACGCATAAAAACCGTGAATATGTAAAGGCAGAGAAGTTAATCTAATTTCAATTTTTAGTAGTCTGCAAGCTCATTCCGTTCTAATTTGAAATCCTGCATTAACAAACACATCCTTTCGATTTATAGTTGTTAACTAAAATTATTCTATAACAGGAAGAAAAACCCTGTATTAAATTGTAAAAAAATGATGGTATAGGAAGATTCTTAAAGCAAAAAAAGATTTTAGCAAGGAATATTAAAAGGAGTGGATTGCTTAAAAGAGATGTAATTCTGCTAAATGAAGCAATCCAAAGCAAGTGAAGCAATTATTGAAAACAAAAACAATTGTAAAGCGGACAATCATATTCAGCATAAACTGTATCAGGCAACGATTTGAATAGGAGGCGAAAATTTTGGAAAGTACCCAAAAGACCAATCGATCTAAAATATCGCCAGAAAAACTAAAAGAAATAAAAGTGCATTGGAGGATGCTAAATCAACCAACCCAAGAAGCGCTGAAGAATTACAATCGGATTTTAGCAAAGGCTCAACTTAGAGTTTACCACGAAGTATTTGGAAGCAAATAGCCGGTGCTCCGGCTGTAAAAAAAGTGGACAGGCGGTGATATGGTGAGCGAAAAAAGCTGGTTACATATAGATGGATAGCTATTATTGCTTTGCTGCTATGGTAGAAAAAGAGCCCGTCTTATAGGACAGGCTGAGTGGGGTGAAAAGAAAAAGTCACTTGCGTTGGCGCGCAAGTGACTTTAAAGGGTTAGATAAAAATTTTCACTATTTATTGTACCATGTTAGGGTACAGGTGGTAAATTCGGAGGCGTGATCGGCAGCAGGGGCGTTTTGATACGGCTAATAAGCTCTTACTTCAAAAAGATACTATTTTGGTCAAGGTAGCTGAATATGAGCAGGTGCAACAACAAGTTACGGTACTGCAGACTCAGAGATCAACAGACCAATTTGCAAACTGAGGCTGTGCACTTAAAAGAAGACTTGCTGGCGTTAGAAGAGCCGGAGTGGTATGGCAGAGACCTTAAATATCATCGTTGGTGATTGGGTTGGTTAGGTCTATAAGACGTATAATAGCGGTGAGCAGCTTCGTATAGATTTTGCTATTCGCTTTGCTTTAGCTGAACTGCTGGCTCGTCACGCTGGTTAAAGGTGGACTGGCTTACGATTGATGAGGGCTTTGGGAGTCAATCAGATGAGTTTTTACCGATGGTTATTGATGCGGTGAAGCGGGTTGCTAGTCGATTTGGTGTAGTGCTTGTCATTAGTCGTGTTAAGGCCGTTCAGGAAGTCTTTGACCAAAAGATATTCTTTAAGCCGGAGGATGAGTCCGTGGAAGTATTGGTGGCATAGCTCAGATACGCTTTTATTTACTGCTAAAACGAAGAGCATTCCACCATAAAGTAGAAACGGGGTAATAAAAGATAAGGTGCCCAGCACCTTATCTAAAGTGACATAATCTATCAATTATTTACCTCCTGTAAAAGTCAAGATAGAACAGCATATGCGGAAGGTAATAAAATGATTCCTATTAAATTAGAGGGGAGAAAAAATATCATAGATATTATGCTCCTGTTTTCTCGCCAGATTGCCAAGAATGCCATGGGATGGATTTGTACCAGTCGATAAGTCGAAGCCAACTGGTGCAATGGCTGAATGTAGTTGTAAGTAGAGGCTTGATATAGCCTGAATAAGATCATCATCGCACTTTTATTTTCTGGGAAATATTGGAATGTTCATATAATAATAACTTCACTTTCCCACTAGGGAGGGATGATTGTGGGACCATGTGTGCATTGTGGTCGGTTAACGGATGATGTAAAGAATACTTGCTCTCATTGCCAGCATCGTAAAGAAAAGAAGACTGCTGTTAATCCAGAGGTACGCAGCCAGATCGATAAGGCTGTTAAGATGGCGGAGCAATATCATAATGAGCATATGACTGAATATTTCATGGAAGAAATTAAGCGTCCAAACCGATTTTCACGAAGCATTTGTACCAAGTTCGTAGAAGACGAATTTGTGGCTATCGATATGCAGGAAGTTGTCGCCATGCATGTGCCTGGCCTGGCAGATATTGAATGGAGTAAGCCGAGACACCAGTGAACAGTCCTATCACCCTGAAATCGAGGGAATTAAACATGGTGCCTGATCTAAGAAATATCAAGAATATTGGCCGTGATTACAAAGATTCATGTCAATTGATTGGTTAGATAAAAAAAAGAACAAGACCTGCTCCGTTGATGGTCTTGACCCAGGAGAATATGTACAGGCTCCATTGTTATGGTCACCTGTTGGAAGAGAAAATGTGCACAATCATATTATTGCCAATTAAGGCATAGGATATACGCGGAAGGAGTAAGCGTAGTTAATTTTTAATTAAATCTGAATTCTTCCTCACTGTCATGAATGTATTATGCATGCCTAGTAATGTAGAGCTATCAGAGTGAATTCATGAAGTAACTGATTTAAGAGCAGAAGCTAAGAGGAGATGGCGTTGAGAATGAAGCAGTTTATTCTGATGTTAGCTGTAGTGGCAATGCAGTATACAGTGAACTCTGGTGACACACTGCAGTCTATCGCTGAACAGTATTGCCAAGGGGATGATCCGCGTCAGGTTGCGGAGTTTCGTGAGGGAATTAGGGAGCTGAATTATGACGTGATTGGTGAGAGTGATGTGTGGGAGGGGGTAGTTTTAGAAATTAATCGGTGGATGTGAAATGAAGTTTTATAGTAAGAAATAGATCATCTTGACAGCTTTTCGAAATGGAAGATCTAATGATACGTATTTGTTTTTTTGATCAAATAATTGGAGCCATTTCACTTAATTTTACATATTATATATAGAATAATGTGAAAAAGAGGTGATAAAATGAATAGCTTTGAATCCGATCGCGATTGTAAGTGCCACATTGAGATACATCACCAATGTCCAAAATGTCATCATGAGTGTGAGAAAGATTGGCATAAATGCCCTAAGTGTGATCATGACTTCCATGATGAATGCGAGTGTCCTAAATGTCACAAGAAATGTCACAAAGATTGTCATAAGTGCCCATGGTGTGATCATGACTTTCATCATGACTGTGGTTGGCATGATGAATGTGAGTGTCCTAAATGTCATAACAAATGTCACAAAGATTGTCATAAGTGCCCATGGTGTAGTCATGATTTTCATCATGACTGTAAGTGTCATCAATGTAATCATGACTGCTGTTGATATTATCGTTGCCAGCGCCCTACGGGGCGCTTTAATAATGCAAAAAAAATAAACCACGTTTTGGTGGAAACGTGGTTGCAAGAAGAAACTGTTTGGCGGATTAGTTTAGAGAAATTAACAACTAGAAGAACAATCGTTATCGCAGCAGAAAAATAATAAAATAATAATTATAATAATAATACAGCCGGAACCGCCGAAGCCATTGCGACCGCCTCCAAAACCTAGACCCATAAGTACTCCTCCTTTATCGTCGATTAATATATTGTATGATAGCTAAACAGAAGAGGTGAGTATCATGTAAAGATAAACGGTCACCGGATGAAATATAGATAGATAGATGGCTGTTGCTAATTTTACGATTAGAAATTACCTTTGGTATATCTTTAGAATACCTTTAGTAAATGTAAGAAACATTAATACAAGAAGCTTGTACTTTCTTGTTATTCCTCCAATCTTTAATTGATTTTCTCCGATTAATCTATTTTATTCAAATGCGACATAAGAGGTGTCAAAAATGAAATGTCATACAGATTGCGCCTACAACCAAGACAACGCATGTACGCGCGACACAACTCATCTGGTACAAGCTAAATGTAAAGATAAGACTATTCTGAAGTTAGTTAAAGATAGGTTATATGTCTGTGCTACTAATAAAAATAATTATATTGAAAAGAGGTAAAAGATGAATATTATCAGTAGAGATATTGAGTGAATATACTGGGATAAGCAATGAAAAAATAAAGGACTTATTCTGCAATGAAATAGGATATCAAACACCTAAAATAGACATAAGAGGGGCTATCTTTAAAGAAAATAAGATATTGTTAGTTAAAGAAAGTGTCGATGGTTGTTGGTCGATGCCTGGTGGTTGGGCAGAATTAAATTTAGCTATTAAAGAAAATATAATAAAGGAAGCAAAAGAAGAAGCAGGATTAAATGTGGTTCCCAAAAGATTAATAGCAGTATTAGACAAAAATAAACATAATGAACCCGTATCTGCTTATGGAATATACAAGATATTCGTACTTTGTGAGTTGATAGATGGTATTTTTGAAAAAATATAGAAACTGAAGAAAGCGGTTTCTTTTCGTTAGTAGATTTACCTCCACTATCTTTAGAGAGAAACACAAGAAAACAAATCGAGATGTGCTTTAAGTCTAAATCAAATGATAAATTTTTAACAATATTTGATTAGATATATTTTGAGTTACATTATTCTTATCAGTACATAAAGGGAAGTCCAAACTGACTTCCTTTTATGTCAGGATGCACCTTTTAAAGCTGATGGTGTTGGCATATGCTATTACCTGTAAGTAAATTTATTTGATAATAATGGATAAATTTATTTATGAAAATAAAATAGAAAGAGTCGTCTATCAGTAATTGGTAGACGACTGAACGAGAGTATCAATTACCCCATGATGAAATTAGTAAATTTATTGAGTGGTGTAGTATAGTTGGTACGGGTAGTTTTCTGATGTTTTCGATAAGAGATATAATGTGGGTGAGTTCAAAAACAGAAAAGAATATTTGCTGTTTGAAAAGATCATTCGCTTTGAAGTTATGGAACTCTCAATGTAGAATCATTGCCGTCTTGCCTCCGGGCAGGACGGCTTTATTTAATATTATCCAATTGGGAATGGTCTGCTGGTTATGGTCAGCATGGCGGTGATCGATATGTTTCTGTGAAGATGCAGAGGAATTCAGCAGTAAATGGTTCATGGAACGAAAATGAGAATAACTCCTTAGGCTCATGTGCTTAGGGAGTTGGTTTGCTATACACATATTTACATATTAATGAAGGAAAGTATCTATTTTACAGGTCTTTATATATATGTCTTTGTAAAATCAATGGAAGATCATAAAGAGGAACTAATTTTAATTTTAGCCGGCTATCAAAAAGAAATGGAATTTTTCTTACAGACCAATCCGGGTTTGCGGTCTCGTTTTCCAATACATATCGATTTTCCAGACTATAACCAACAAGAGCTTTTACATATAGCAGAACAACTATGTGCCAAGCGGCAATATACCTTACCGGCAGATACTAAAACATTATTATTAAAACTATTACTACAACACAGTAGTAATAATGACAATTTTGGCAATGCTCGGACTGTTCGTAATCTGATTGAAAGAGCAATTCGTCATCAAGCTGTTAGATTAATGTCAAAAACGAGCATTACTCGACAAGAACTAATATTAATTGAACCTGTTGATTTAAAGGAGGTAAAGGAGTGAGGGAGCTTACTGTAGTTGGCAGGCCAAATTCGGGTAAAACAATGTTTACTCTCAATTTTGCCTCTTATATTGGAATAAAAACAGTAGATGTGACCTTCCGTACATACGATGATTTAATCACATGCCGACATTTTTCTATTGAAGATGCGAAGAAAGAGCTTTGTAGTAGTACAATGCATAAAACAAAATCCTTACAATCATTAATACTTAAAATTACTCTTGGAAAAACAACAGTAAATTTCAAACTTACAGATACTTGTGGGATTGGAGAAAAAATACATCAAGAAGAGAAAATTCGTCGTGGCATGGCGCAGACAATTGGTTTAATGCGCTGTGCAGATTTTATTTTTCATGTTATTGATTTATCCTATATCACTAAAGAATATATAAATAACCCTAGCACTATCGATCGCGAGATATATAATTATGGTTTATTTCGTAATTCATATGCAATATTGGCAAATAAGGTAGATATACCTTTTGCTAAAGAGAACCTTACTCAGCTATCTTCTATATTTCCCAAAGCTACGATTATTCCGATATCAGCATTGCTAAGCCAAGGTTTAAAAGAGGTGAAGACCTGTGTTGCCCGCAATGTGTGAATTTATCAGTATAATGTTTTCTGTGATACTTTCTGCCATTGCAATTAAATTAGCTGATGATTATTTAGATCAAGATATGGATAAATCTGAAAAGAATTTCGCAACCGCGCTAGGAAAAGGCAGTATGCTATATGGTATGGTATCGATGGCTTTGGCAGCAAGCCTAAATACTCCGATAAGTATTTCCCTATTTCTTGCTAGTTACATAATTGGTATGTTTCATGATCTAAAAAGTCATTTTCCGAGCCGGCTCAATGGATTTCAAGAGTCAATTCTAATATTTATAGTGGGTGTTTTCCTTTTAGGATGGAAGATGATCTTATTCTCAATTTTTTTTGTTATATCAATACAATTAATAGACGATTGTATAGATGATTCTAGAGATGAGTTAATCGGGCACCGTAATTGGGCTCACCGCCTTGGTAGAGTTGAGTGTTTTTTATTATTTCTATTAACTTTATTAATTTCTTGGCTAATTAACGAGGAAATATTTCCTGCAGTGTTTTTGGGCGCCGTTGTATTCTATAGTACAATATTGTATTATCAGAAAGGGAGATTATAATGTTATGGACAGGAATAATCATGGTAATTGCGCTGTTAAGTGGATACATATGGGGTAAACGCGATGGGATGCTATCTGTCAATCAGCAAAGCTTAGTAAGCGTTCCTTTATTATTAAGACAACAATCGTTGGAAAAAGGCTATTGTATCTTATGTCATGAACCTAGAAAGAAACGTATTATTTCCAAAATAAGTGGACAGCAAGGTCGACGTATTTGAAATTCTTAGTAATTATTGATAGCAAAAAGAGGAATTTATAAGATGAGTATATAATATAAGGACATATCACATTATTCTACAAAATTTTCACAATTAGAATGTTGATTTTCAAATAATTTATTTATGGTGGGGTTTGATGCAATATATCATAATTACGTCATTATCCATAGTCATTTCTGCATATCTTATATACGTGTTAACGAATAAGCTATTAAATATTCAGCTGAATGTAAAACCTCTTATTTTATGTGTGTGTTGTGCGCTTTTAGTCAATATTATTCTGCCACGTATTATTATTGGATTTGTTGGTGTAGTAGGAACTGTAGGCATATTAACAATCACTACAGTCGTCTTTGCATTTAGCATTGCACAGTATAATGAAAAATTTAAAATGTATTCTGAAGAAAATAAAGGAGAGTCTGAGACAAAAAATATAATAAAGGAAGCTGAATCTTCAGAATATGGAGTGTTATGGGAAAAACCAGAAATCATAATAGCTGCAGCCGTACCAATACCTATTGTAGCTAGCTCTTCTGTAAGGTCTGTGATGCCAAAGGAAGATGATGCTAATAATGTAATGGCTTTAGAAACTGAAGTGTTATCTGTTGATATAGCAGTTTCTGACATACATATAGTAGACCAGCTAGATCCTGCTTCCACATCAGAGAAACAAATTGTCAAACTAATAGACAAGAATGAAGAGCTAGAAGAGGTCTATGAGCTGAAAGATGAAAATCAGAATGTGGAGTTAGAGGAGAAAAGTGAGATGGTACAAGTTGAAGATGAATTACAGGTGCCCATTAATGTGTTTGACTCTTCTTCAAAGGATTTAGACGGTTTAATTGATTCTGCATTTATATATAAAGAACAGCGCAATTTCATTCAAGCCCTTAAGGTTTTTCGCCAAGCTTTGATTTTATATCCGAATAGTGAAGCGGCACCATTTTTGGTAATGGAAATCGGCACTATATTAAAAAATAGTGGTCAATATAATGAAGCAATTCACGTTTTTTGTGAGGGCAGAAAGCTTCCAGGAGTACAAAAAAACACTATGTTTGATTTGGAATTCATTAAAACAATTGCCTATTTACGTATAGTAAAGAATATTTTACTTCAGAATCGCTTAGGGGATATTTCTTTTAAGAATATTCCGGGGACCGTACTAAAAGAAATTGATTCTGAATTTCGCGAGTGGCGAAATTCTACGTAAATCTACAATATACTTCTAAATAGCACAATTGGGATGTGTAAAAATAAATGATGAACTTCTGTTGACGTTATATTTCATATTATATAGAATTAAACAAAATGAATATTTAGCAAACTCATCCAAAGGTGGGGACGCAAAGCTATGGGTCTAAGGGATATATATATCCTATGATTGCCAGGTTGCCGATTCAATTAAGAATTGTAATTAGCACAGTGCATTATAGGTAGGTGCTATTTTTTATGTATTTTTCTAAATTAGCGACTAGATTAGTAAATTATAGTCAATCAATAGAGATACTAATAGCGGGAAATTTAGAACGATTGGTAAGAATACAGAGGTAAAATGCTCTTGGCGAAGTGGGAAGAGTGCTATAAATAAGGTTAAGAAATTGACTAACTGCTTCGATGAATGATAAGAGGATATTAAATGATAATTAAGGGGCGCTATTCATGAAAAAAAGTGTTGAAATTATTGGATTGCCAGTTATTAGCATCGTTGAGGGTACAGAGCTTGGAACAGTTAAAAGTCTTCTTATTAATCCTGCAGATGGATCTGTAACGATACTAATTGATGATTCCAAATGGTATTGGGGGGCTAAATTTTTGCCTTTGGCAGCTGCTACTGGGTTAGGAGAATACGCAATAACGATAGAGAATAGTGATGCAATATTAACGTTAACAGATGCACCGGAAGTTGAGAAGCTAATTGTGGCTGATCTAAAAATTATTGGGACTAAAGTGCTGACTAAAAATGGTCGAATTCAAGGTAAAGTAACGGAGTTTTTTGTTGATAATTCAGGGAAAATTGTATCTTGTGAAATAGAGGATCTTAATGGTGGAACTACGAGCATTGAGGCAAAGCAAATTTTAACTTTTGGTAAAGACGTGCTTTTTGTTTCAGATGATCATGAAACGGTAGCAGAAAGATCAACAACTACTAATATTGCAATACCTCCAGTAAGCACTTCTGTAGCTTCTGAAGTGAAACCACCTGTTATTCAAGTTAAAGAACCAGAAGATGTAAAGGTAGCTGCTAATGATGATTCTGCTAGAAAGTTTGACGAAAAAAATCGTAAATACTTACTTGGTAAAAAAGCTAGTCGCCGTATTGAAACTGATAATGGTATGTTAATCGTAGAGGAAGGTGGTGAAATTACTGAGGAAGTGTTGCAAAAAGCAAAACTAACGGGTAGTTTTGTAGAATTAACAATGAATATTCAATAAAATAAAAATCGATATCTCTCCAATTATGGTGGTTTTTATTATCATGTTACGAACAAATCCCCGCTATTGGCGGGGATTTGCTCTCTTGCTAGCTAATCGAATAATTGGAATGGAGTTACTAACTATGAAAATTACAATAAATCATCGTGCTAAAAATATAATGCTTTTTCTTAGCATTATTATATTATTTAGCTTAACTGGATTCATTGCCACCACTACAGCGTTTGATGTCAGTGATAGTATCTATGAAGGTGTTTTTATAGGCGATATTCCTGTGGGGGGACTATCAATTGATGAAGCAAAAAGTGAAATTATTATAAATATCAAAAATCAAATAGCTAATTCACCAAATTATTTAACGTATAAGACGCAAAAATGGCCGATTAATGCAAATGACATTGATCTAGAAATCAATGCAGATGATCTTGTGCAGCAAGCTTATAATATAGGTCGTCTTGGCAATATAGCTAAACGTTTACAAGAAAAATTTATAGCTGTAAATTATGGATATACGATTCCGTTGTCTTTACATTATAATCATGTTAAGTTAGAAGCAATTCTTAATAGAATTGCAGATTCTATCAATAGTAACCCAGAAGATGCTTCACTGATATATCAAAATTCGAATGTTAATATTCAGCCTGAAAAAAATGGTCATAAAGTTGATTTAGAAAAAACCTGGCTTGATTTAAATGCTATTATACATACTTGTATTCCTTTTACTCTTGAATTAACGGTTAATGAAATAACTCCTAAAATTTCATTGAAGGATTTAGCTGAAGTTGATAGTTTACTTTCTATATACACCACAGAGTTTGATCCTTATAATGAAAATCGTTCTAAAAATATTAGCCTTGCTGCTAAGAATGTGAATCACATTTTAGTTTGTCCAGATGAAGTTTTTTCTTTCAATAAAAATGTAGGGGAACGTCTATCGGAAAATGGTTACAAGGAAGCTCCTGTTCTTGTTGATGGTAAACTAGTTTTGGATTGGGGTGGAGGTGTATGTCAAGTAAGTAGTACTTTATATAACGCAGCGTTATTAGCGAATATGAGTATTGAAGAACGAACATCACATTTTCGCCCGCCAGCCTATGTCCCTTTAGGGCAAGATGCTGCTGTTGCAGATAACCTTTTGGATTTTAAATTTAAAAATACAACAGATTCTAATATTTATATTACGACAGAGATTCTAGACAGGGAGATTATCGTCCAAATTTTTGGAAAAAATAATCCTTCTCTTTCAGATATACGGATTATCAGTAAGAATAAAAAAGTGTTAGAACCTAATACGATTATTAAGCAAGATCCCGCTCTTGAATTAGGAAGCCAAGTAGTAGAGTACGCAGGAGAAAAAGGCTTTCAGATTACGACCTATAGGATTGTATTTGCTAATGGACAAGAAGTTAAACGAGAGCATTTGGCTTATGATGAATTTAAGGCGGAAGATAAAATAGTGCGGATTGGTACTAAAATGTTATCGAGTCAGTTAACCAAGTAATGAATAAAAAGTAATACCTTCTGTTTAGCAAGCGGAAGGCATTACTTTTTATTATATTTGGTGCATAACAACAAAAGGAGCTATTAATAATAAGAAAGCTAGGAGAGATACCTTTTCCTATTTGTCTGTGGTAATATGTAGTATAATCAGTAGTGTCCCACAAAAAACAGTGAATTACTAGACGATTAGTTATCTTAATCGAGCTAGCAAAATGGAATAGGACCGAAGGAGTGTGAAATAATTGACAACTATATATGGAGAGGTCAGTGGTATACGAAAAAGTATTATTAATAGGCTTGAAGAATTATATGAATTTACTATTCCCTTTGGGCAAGTCATAACAAGTGAATTAGCTCAAAATTTAATCGATTTGACAGATGATCTAAAGCGTGAACTTGTTGTATATATTACCAGAAAAGGACAAGTTACTTGTGTAGCAGTTGGCGATGTCTATACCGTAACATTGCCCGAAATTGATGGGCGACGTTCTGCCAATCGATTAAGTGGTATTCGCTGTATCCATACTCATCCTAGTGGGGAAACAGAACTTAGTGGGGTAGACATAGCTTCATTAAAGGAAATGCGCTTTGATCTAATGGCTGCACTGGGGCGCAAAGATGAGACGACACAAGCAAGCTTTGGTATTATTACCAATATTGAAAATGATCAATTTAATACTCAAATGATTGGTCCTTTGTCCATGGAGGAATTTATAGAGCTGGATATTACATATTTAACTGCACAAATTGAGCGCCAACTCGATTTAAATACTAAAACGAGTGCTATTGCAGAAACTGAAAGAGCTCTATTGGTTGGGCTGGAGAGGCAAGGAAAGTGGCGAATTACTGACTCATTAAAGGAATTGGCTCAATTAGCAGAGACGGCTGGTGCAGAAGTATTAGGCATGACGTGGCAAAAGAGGGATCGCCCAGATTCAGCTTTATTTATTGGACGTGGGAAAGTGCAGGAGATTAGCTTGCTGCGTCAGGAAAAGAATGCAAATCTCATTATTTTTGATGATGAGTTATCACCTGCACAACAACGCAATCTTGAGAAAGCCTTGGGTATTAAAGTTTTAGATCGTACGGCGCTAATTCTAGATATTTTTGCACAGCGTGCTCGATCTCATGAAGGGAAATTGCAGGTTGAATTAGCCCAGCTTCGCTATAATTTACCAAGATTAGGTGGACAAGGATTAGTATTATCTCGGTTAGGCGGTGGTATTGGTACTAGAGGTCCTGGCGAAACCAAGCTTGAAGTCGATAGACGTCGAATCAGAGAACGCGTAAATGATATCACAAGACAAATTGAATATATAAAAAAACAGCGTAATTTGCATCGTAAACGTAGAGAAACTACTCGTATTCCTACGATCGCTTTAGTTGGCTATACAAATGCAGGAAAATCAACCTTACTTAACCTGCTTACAGCATCGGAAGTGTTGGTCGAGGATAAGTTATTTGCAACGCTTGATCCAACAACTAGGAACATTACGTTAGCAAATGGCCAGCAAGCCTTAATTACTGATACAGTTGGCTTTATACAAAAGCTGCCGCACCAATTAATTGCTGCTTTTCGTGCTACCTTAGAGGAGGTTGTACAAGCTGATATTCTTCTGCATGTTGTTGATTTTAGTCATCCTCAATACCAAGAACAAAGCCATGCTGTTTTTCAGGTTTTACACGAATTGAATGTAGATATAAAACAATTAATTACAATTTTTAATAAGGTAGATAAAATAGAAGATCCGAATAGCGTAAGTGCTCTTTTAAAAACAGAAAATAGCGTTATGATTTCTGCTTTGCATGGTCATGGTATTGAAGGACTATTATTATTAATTGAAAATACTATAAAGCAGAAAACCATTGAAATGCATTTGTTGATACCTTATGACGAAAGTAATGTAATAGCCAAGCTATATGATATATCAAATGTTCATTCTACGGAGTATCGTGAAGATGGTATCTATGTAAGTATTTCACTGTCTCCAGACCAAACTAATTATTTTAATCGATATACTATAGGAGTAGAACAAGAATGACTAAATTTAGTGAAGAAATACTAAAAATACGTAAACAAGCATTACAGCAGGCATCCTCTTTATTTGCTCGAGTGGATGAAATATCCGAAAAAAATACTACTAGAGTTCTAGAAATATTTCGTAACCACAGAGTATCTGATTATCACTTTCGTACTACCTCAGGTTATGCCTATAACGATGCTGGACGAGAGAAGCTAGAAGAGGTTTGGGCTGACATCTGTGGAGCAGAAAAAGCATTAGTGCGTACTCAATTTGTATCTGGAACCCATGCATTGGCTACTGTGCTTTTTGGTTTACTGCGTCCTGGACATGAACTGTTATCCCTTACAGGAGCGCCTTATGATACCATGCAAACCGTTATTGGACATACTTGTTCCTCGCCTGGTTCTTTAAAAGAATTTGATATCGGTTATTCAGAGCTTCCTATGAGTGATAGTGGAGTAGATATAAAGAATATTGCTAGAGCTATGAAATCTAATACTAAAATGGTTTTGATTCAAAGGTCGCGAGGATATAGTATGCGAGCACCTTTAACGATACATGACATCAAGGAATTATGTGCTAACGTAAAGAAGATTGATCCTGAATGTATATGTTTTGTTGACAATTGCTATGGTGAGTTTGTTGATATCTTAGAACCAACTGCTGTTGGTGCTGATATTATGGCAGGTTCATTGATTAAGAATCCTGGGGGTGGTATTGCTCCAACAGGCGGTTATATAGTCGGAAAAAAAGAATTGGTTGAACAAACAGCTTATCGAATGACTGCGCCAGGTATTGGAAGTGAGTTAGGTGCGTCACTTGTTGATAATCGTCTTTTATTCCAAGGAATGTTTATGGCGCCACATACTACAGCCCAAGCTGTTAAGGGAGCTATATTTGCTTCTGTATTTTTTTCATTATTAGGTTATAAGACATTGCCTCTTCCTAATGAAGAACGTAGCGATATTATTCAAGCGATTCAACTTGACTCTCCAGAAAAATTAATAGCATTTTGTCAGGGGATCCAAAAGTATTCTCCGGTAGATGCTCATGTACGACCGGAGCCTAGTGCGATGCCGGGGTACCAGGATGCGATTATTATGGCTGCAGGTACCTTTGTGCAAGGTGCATCCATTGAGTTAAGTGCTGATGGTCCTTTGCGTCCACCGTACATCGTCTATTTACAAGGTGGATTAACCTTGGAACATGCTATAGTTGGGACTATGGGAGCTGCTGCTGAAATATTAAAAATAAAAAATTGAATAGAAATAAGCCAAAGGCAACTACCTATATAAATAAGTCGTTGCCTTTGGCTTATGTTCTATATCGCTACCTACATTGTTACATACTGCGGAAAATACCAACTACTTTACCTAAGATTGATACATTGCGAGAATAAATAGGAGACATACTGTCATTTTCGGGCTGTAGTCGTATGAACTCTTTCTCTTTAAAAAAGCGTTTTACAGTAGCTTCTTCATTATCAAGTAAAGCAACTACAATGTCATTATTATTAGCGGTTTTCTGTTTATTAACTAAAACATAGTCGCCATCTAAAATACCTGCATTGATCATGCTATTTCCTTGGACTGTAAGCATAAAGATGTTCTCGTTATTACCAATTAAATTTTTGGGAAGTGCATATGTCTCTTCAATGTTTTCAATAGCTAAAATCGGTTGCCCTGCGGTAACACGACCAACTAATGGTACTGAAACAAATGTTTCCTGCTTCCATGGTGTTTCTCCTAATACCTCAATCGTTCGAGGTTTAGTAGGATCACGGCGTATAAAACCCATTTCTTCGATTTTTGCCAAATGACTATGCACAGTAGAACTAGAGCTTAAGCCAACGGCTTTGCCAATCTCTCTTACTGAGGGGGGATAGCCCTTTGCGCGTAATGTGTTTTTAATATAGGTTAAAATCTGGCTTTGCCTAGATGTTAATAAATCTTCTTTATCCACAACTTCATCTCCTAAATCAAAATAAACATTATTGTTATAATGTTTATAATTTCAATATTATTATCATTATAACAATAATTAATGAAAATCGCAAACGTTTGTTCGTTTTTATCTATTTTTACTCTTGACCGAACATATGTACTGTGTTAAAATAAAAACAGAAAAACAAACATATGTTTGGAGGTTCGTACAGTGCATAAATTAGATACTGTTTGGATTATGGTATTGGTAATTACGTCTATATTTTTATACGATACTAATTTTGAGTTTTCTAATAAATATTTAGCGTGTGCCACATATCAGATTGTTGATGTTAATAAAGGAGATTCGTTATGGACTATATCTGCAAGATATGTTACAGATAAAGATGATATTCGTCATTTGATTGCAGCAATTAAGCAATTGAACCGATTAGACAATAACACACAAATATTTCCTGGGCAGCTTTTGAAAATACCTGTTGCATCAGATAACATTAGATTAGCAAGAGAAACAAACTAAGTGCAGTCATGTACTTAGTTTGTTTCTCTTTACAGAATCATTGCAGAATCAACTTATGTTAAGTTGTCAGTTTATTTTAACAGAAGGAACCGTTATCTACTTATCGTAATGGGAAAAATAACTTCTGAATTAGCGCCGTGCACTCCGCATTCCGGACAAAGCCACGATTGTATTCGTAGCTTCTTCGTTTCATTTCCAAAATGATATTCTACAGTGATATACTTTGCAACTTTTTCTACATGCTCACACCATAATTGTTTATGCATAAATAAATACCCTCCTGAAATTCAGAATTATAAGATTATTCATTGATGTATTTTATTATTCTTCCTCAGTTATTATGCAAAACTTATTAAAGATTATAAAGAGGTTTTATATTCTAAATCAAGAGGAATAACCATATTTTTATACATGCTTACTCCTCTGGTATATTAAAAATAATTAATCCTGGAATCATCCTATATGCTTTGACATCAAAGGTGACAAGAGGAAAGCCATTTTCTAAAGCAGTAGCAGCGACAATTGCATGCTCGGTAGTCGTTTCAGGATATTGTATTTTTAGGTTCCCTGCTTTTTGAGCAATGGAAGAAGATAAAGGGAAAATTTTCGTGGTAGTGAGAAGCTTGGCAATTACTGTAGGGTCGATTTGAGGAATCATATGAAGCTCCATCTCTGTAATTACGGAGATGGCGGGCAAAGGAGCATTACTCTGCGCTACTGTACGTAAAAAATCAATAGTAGCTTTACAGCCGTTTAGATGAGACTTTAAAATCGATACATCCATGAGAATTTGATTCATATTAAGTAACCTCCATATCTTTTAAGTCTTTAAAATCATTCAAGCTTCCGTGCTCTCCTCCCTCTTTTTCATGGCAGCGAATGTTTCTTCGAGAGCTCTTAATAATCCATCCGTATCTTTATCGATATTGACGCTTCTTCCACCTTTTAATACAATAGTTCCTTCCTCTGTTTTTTTCGCAAGCAATACGTCATCTTCTTGAATTGCTAATATTTTTCTGATTTGCGACGGAATTGTTATTTGTCCCTTAGAGTTAACTTTGCAAGAATAATTCATCATACATCACTTCTTTCGTATTTGTAGTAAAATTAGGATTTTATAATTTTACTACAAATAATAAGAAATCTCAAGTGAATTACTAAAAAATCATTGACGACTCCTTATTAGTAAGATAAAATTAAGTAGAAACTCAATATACGATAATTTAAGATTATCGTATATTGAGAAGTGGTAAAAAGGAGAAAAATATGAATAATATTATAATTGAAGAAAATAAAGAAATTTCTTCTGAATTGTACAACTCATACATAAAACAAGGGAAAAAATTAATTATAAACTCCAAGGCGGAAAATACCAGGAAAGCATACTTTTCGGATTGGAAGGAGTTTTCCGATTGGTGTAAGATAAATAAGGTAGTATCGTTGCCGGCGGAATCGGAAACAGTTGTGGCATATTTATCCTACTTGTTTGCAGAAAATAAGAGACCTAGTACAATAGCGCGTAAGAAGAGTACGATTAGCCAAGCACATGCCACTGCGGGTTATGATTCCCCAACGACGGCTAAAATTGTAACAGATACGATGAAGGGTATTAAACGTGAATTAGGTATTATGCGCAATAAGAAAAATCCTATATTGGCTGAAGATATACAGCATTTTTGCGAGAAAAAAGATGACATAAGAGATCTTCGTGATTGTGCGTTACTATTAATTGGATTTTCCGGAGCCTTTCGTCGATCTGAGTTAGTCTCCTTAAATATTGAAGATGTTCGCTTTACGAGAGAAGGAATTCGAGTTATCCTCCGTAAATCGAAAACAGATCAGGAAGGCGCAGGGATGGAAAAGGGAATTGCCTACGGTTCTAATCCAGATACTTGTCCGGTTCGCATTTTACAAGATTGGATTGAAGCGGCACAAATCAAAGAGGGAGCGCTTTTTCGTCAAATCAATAAATATGGTCAAGTATCAAAAAAAAGATTAGCATCATCCCATTCGGTAGCTAGGATTGTAAAAGAGTATGTGCAGAAAATTGGACTTCCAGCAGGGGAATATTCCGGGCATAGTCTGCGTGCTGGTTTTGCTACAGAAGCATCTGCTAATGGGGCATCTTTAGATGACATCATGAGGCAAACGGGCCATCGGAGTGTTGAGATGGTGAGAGAATATATTAGAAAGCAGAATCTTTTTAAAAATAATGCTTCAGCAAAGTTAGGGCTATAGATATAGCTATCAAAATATATAAAATAAGAGTGTTTGAATAAAACACTCTTATTTTTTTATATTTGATAGCATGTTGGAGTTATGTGATCCATATAATGATTAAGGGGGTGGTACAATAAAATGAATCCTTCAGAAAGAAATGTTAGTGAAGATGTAATAAAAGAGGGAGAAAGCTTGGAACTCGCTAGTGATTTTTTTAAACAACTAAGTCACTATATGGATGAGTTTGATAAAGGGCTTAACCAGGAACATGAAGTTGGCATTAAGCTAGTAAACTTTGGTCAAACGGTGCAATTTACAGTACATAATATTGGCTATTTTAACCCAAAACTGATTTGTTTTTATGGTGAAACGCCGGATGGATCTGCCATTCAATTAGTTCAACATGTCAATCAAATTAGTTTCTTACTCACCGCCGTACAACGTAAAAATCCAGAAGAGCCAAAGCGTCCAATTGGTTTTTGTTCAGAGTTATTCCGCAATCAAGAAGGTTATCCAGCTTACTTTTTTCCCAGAATAAAAGGTGAGAGATGAAAATGACTTTTATTCTAAACTAAGCCGTTTGACAGAAACATTTACTTCTTTTACTAATAATCCAGTCATATGCTCTACCATACTCTTAATGCGTTTTTGAGCTTCGTGTGCAATGGTCTTGAGAGAATTACCGTATCGGACAGTAATATCTAGTTGAATCGAAATTCCCGTTTCTTTGTCGTGAGAGTTTTTAATATTGATTTGACCTGTGGTGGGAATTTCCGGATCAATTGTAGCCACATATCCGACAATTGTAGCTATTGCAGCATCTGAGATGAGCAACTTTCCATAATAACTAAAGGTTGGGCGTACAATTGATTTTTCACCAATTTTATGCCTTCGTTTTTTAGGCTTTTTAAAAAAGATTTCTAATGGATCAATCAAATAGCCTGAAAAATGTGGTTTTAGCTCAATTGTTGGTACAGGGATTATATGCTTGCCTTCTTTTAATCTACTTTCTCTGGCCTTAGCAATTTCCACGGCTGTAGCAATATCTTCGATCATAATAATTTGTTGTATTTCTGGTAATTCTAATACATGAACAATTTTTTCTACCATATTTATTGAAGTGCCTAATACTAAAATACGGGTTGGTTTCACCTTTTGGATAGCTTCCCTAACTTCTTGAGCATGATCGGCTTCCATAAAAATTGCTCGTTTTACGGCCATTATTTTACTAGCTTCTTTTTTGGCAGAATGACCGGCGATAATTTTACTATCCTTAATTAGTAAACCATCATCAATAATTGTATCAATATGATGTTCATGTGCTACAATTAATGCTCGGTGACTTTTTCCAGTTCCGCTTGGCCCCACTAATGCGATGATATCCATCGGGCAGCCTCCTACTTTTTATATTATATTTATATTATATATTGATACAAGGGTTCATAAATAAAAATAAACATCTTTCGAGATGTTGTCAAGAAAAAATATTTTGCAATATTATTTTGAAGATAATTTATTCTTTTACATCATAATAACGAAGATAAATAAATGTGGGATATTCCTAGTCACCCTATCTTGTGACTAGGAATATTTTTTTGCAATTCGAGTCAGTATACGCGATTTTTTAGTTTGTACTCACTTAGTTTCTTAGCTAAATTTGCAGGGATTGTAAACAAGCCTAATTTAGGGGGAAATCGAGTAGGGACGGCGTGAAAATCTGATCCACCTGTTACCAATAATTGATATTGTTTTGCCATATCTAAGTATTTCTGAGTTTGTACTTGGTCGTGGGTAGGATGATAAACCTCTAGACCTAAAAGACCATGATGAATTAATTCTAGAATAATGGTATCGTTACCAACTAAGCCAGGATGGGCCAAGACTGAAATGCCACCAGCTCTTTTTATTAAAGCGATGACTTGTAATGGTGTTAGCTTATAGTGGGGTACATAAGCAGATCCATTCTTATCCAGCAAGGTAGTAAAGACTTCAGATACTGTAGAAAAATACCCCTTTTCTATTAATGCCCTAGCAATATGTGGTCTACCGATAGAAGTAGCATGCTCTGCTAGTTCTAATACACGTAAATAATCAATCGTATAACCTAATTGCTTAAGTTTATTAATGATTTGCTTGGTACGTTCATGACGATGAGCAACTAAAATATCTAATTGCTTGCGCAGCTCTACATTATAAATATCAATATGATACCCTAGAATATGAACTTCATTTTCGGGCAAATCGGTGCTGAATTCAATTCCGGGAATTAGGGAAATTGTATTAATCTTATCTTTAGACCCTTCGTAGAGCTCTAGTAAGCCGTTTACAGTATCATGATCAGTAATGGCAATGTAAGATAGTCTAGCATCAATAGCATATTTTAAAATGTTTTCGGGGGTAAATCGTCCATCAGAAGCTGTAGTATGAATATGTAAATCAGCTGTCATAATTGGCTCATATTCTGTGCTAATTGTATTAAGGTTCTTGTTCCTACGCCAGTACCACCTTTAAGGTTGTAGCCATCTTCTTTCTCGATATTTGCGGTACCGGCAATATCAATATGTACCCATGGCTTATTTTCAACGAATTCTTCAATAAATAGACCAGCGGTAATGGCTCCTGCCATACGACCGCCAGAATTCTTCAGATCAGCAATATTGCTTTGTATATCCTTTTTATATTCACTGAAATTTGGAAGTTCCCACATTTTTTCTCCCGTATCAGCTGCTGCCTGTAGAACTTGCCGACAGAAATTAACATCATTCGTTATGAGTCCAGAGGTCACGCTCCCTAAGGCCACCACGCAAGCACCGGTTAACGTTGCTATATCAATGATTTGAGTAGCTCCCAGTTTATTCGCATAGGTAATAGCATCAGCGAGAATTAGTCTTCCTTCAGCATCTGTAGAAATAATTTCGATGGTTTTACCACTCATCGAACAAATCACGTCCCCGGGTTTATAAGCCTGACCTGAGGGCATATTTTCAACACAAGGAATAATACCTAGAATATTGACTTTCGGTTTTAACTGCCCAATGGCAGCCATTGCTCCTAAGACTGCAGCTCCTCCAGCCATATCATCTTTCATTTCCCCCATATTTAAACTTGGCTTTATGGAGATTCCACCACTATCAAAAGTAACACCTTTTCCCACAAATGCTGTAAGATGCTTGCTATTGGTGTCTCCCATATATTTTAAGATAATCAATTTAGGTAGCTGGATACTACCTTGGGAGACTGATAGTAATGCGTGCATTTTCTCACAAATCATATCTTCTTTTTCTAATATTAATAATTCAAGCTTATTTTCTTGAGCGATCTCTTTTGCATGTAATGCCATTTTTCTTGGCGTCATGTATTGAGATGGATGATTTACTAAATCACGGGCAAGGTTGACGCTTGGTCCTATAATTGATGCAATATGAATACCTTTATGTAGTAATGCTGTATTATTTTGATCATTTTCAATCAGAAATAGATCTTTAAGAGGCACATCAGTGTTTTTTGTTTTATAATAATTAAATTGATAAGATCCTAGCAACGCACCTTCTACGATGGCTTGTGCAATTGTTTGAAGATCATTTGTACGTGTGAGTAAATCAGAAGGAATAAAAGCAATTGATAAAGAATGAATCTTTTTTGCTGCACGTATAGCAATTGCTGCTGATGAGCGAATTTTATCGGTTGTTAAATCTTCTTTATCCCCCATGCCCACTAGCATGATATGTTTAGCCTCAATTACTCCTAAAGTATAGATAATAGTAATTTCTCCAAATTCGCTACAATTAGGCTGAGCTAAAATTATTGAACTAAGATAACCTGATAACGCTTGATCAAGTATATTCACAATTGGAGTTGTTTCTTTTGTATTTTTGTATAAGCTAACAATTAAAGTATTACATGATGTTTGAACGATTGACTTATCTGTTACAGCTATTTTCATCGTTAGGCTCCTTTATCTTATCATAATAAATATAAGTGTATCATATGTTATTATTATACCCAAATAAAATAGCTAAAACCTGCTCTAAAGAACAGGTTTTAATTATTTATCTTGGTTGGACTATTAGCTTCATCGCGGTTCGTTCTTCACCATCAATTAAAATATCTGTAAAGGCAGGGATGCAAATAAGATCAACACCATGTGGTGCTACAAATCCTCTTGCAATTGCTACTGCTTTTACTGCCTGGTTAAGTGCTCCTGCACCGATGGCTTGCATTTCAGCGCCACCACGCTCTCTTAGCACTCCGGCCAATGCACCTGCTACAGAATTCGGGTTAGATTTTGCTGATACTTTCAAGACTTCCATGTTTTTTAGTACCCTCCTTTAAGTTAGAAAAGCAAATGATAAAGTCCTTATTATATCAGTATTCGTTGCTAACCCAAAAAATTCCTTTTTTTATCTAAAATAAATAATTTTAAAATTTTAAATTTTCTTGTATTCGAATAATCTCACTAATTTTATTAGTAGAAGGGTCAATTTTAATAATTACCGCACAGAAGATTGTCTCGCTACCAGATGCTACAGTAAATTTAGTTGGTAAGCCCGTTAAGAATTTTTGTATTACAGGTTCTTTATCAACACCTAAAATCGAATTCCAGCTTCCTACCATACCAATGTCTGAAATAAAAGCGGTTCCCTCTGGTAAGATGCGTTCATCTGCAGTTTGGATATGTGTATGCGTTCCTACAATGCATGATACTTGACCATCTAAATAATATCCTAAAGCTAATTTTTCGGAAGTGGCCTCAGCATGAAAATCGATAATAATAATTTCGCATCGATCTTTAATTTCGGATAGAATCTGATCAGCGGTGCGAAATGGACAATCGATAGGAGGCATAAACACTCTACCTAAAAGATTAATGACAGCAATCTTGTAATTATTCATAGAAAGAATATGATAACCTTTGCCCGGTGTGCCTGGGGGATAATTTGCAGGACGAATTAATCGCTTTTCAGTATCAATAAAATTGAAGACTTCTTTTTTATCCCAAACATGATTACCAGTTGTAATGCAATCAATACCCAGTTCTAATAATTCTTCTAAGACATGCGCTGTAATTCCTACACCACCAGCTGAATTCTCACCATTAGCAATAATTAAGTCGAGGTTATATTTCTTTTTTAATAGAGGAATATAATGAGCTGCTGTACGTCTACCAGGTTGACCACAAATATCACCGATCATCATAACATTCAATTTGTTTACCCTCCATATGAGAAACAGATTATGCCGTTGTGGCTATTTGTTAAAGACCAAAACCCTGCCGTCTTCACGAATACCGATTAATCTATTTTCTGTATGATGTTTTTTTATATTTGTTAGCATATCTTCAATAACTTCTTCTTGAATCAGCAGATCTTCTTCTAATAAAGAGTCATTGAAGTCTGTGATGAGGTGGTTCTTGAATTTACCTCGCAATAATGCAATTAACAAAGCAATTTCACCTTTAGAGATAGTATGTACATCTCTGAAGATGCTTAACATGGCAACTTGATCATAAGTATCTAATTGTACATCAAAAGTGCTTAAGGATACATCTTCTAATGTAGTATAGGCAATTAGACTATTTAATAATAAGTTTTTAATATTGGAGAAGTCGAGGTTTGATGGTATAGTAGACAACAAAAATGTTAGCTTTAGAGAATTACTTTGTGGATCAAAACCAATTCTTCCAATTTCAGGGTAACGAACAAGAATAGAAATCAATAAATTGACACCATCAGAAACTTGCTCATCATATTGTTTGTATTTAGGCATAAAAAAATCACCGTCCAAATAGTATGATAAAAATGTTAGTATGATCTATGTTATTCTCTAAGGATGACGAGAACTCCTTTTTTAAATATATGGAAGAATATAAAAACGACCTTAACCAAGGTCGTTTTTATATTCTTCATATTTATTTTGCGTAATCAACAGCACGTGTTTCACGAATTACAGTTACTTTTATTTGTCCTGGATATTCAAGATCATTTTCAATTTTTTTGACAATATCTCTTGATAATCTAACAGATGCTAGATCATCAATTTTATCTGGTTTAACCATAATACGAATTTCACGACCGGCTTGAATAGCAAATGATTTTTCTACGCCTTCGAAAGATTCTGCTATTTCTTCTAATCGTGTTAATCGTTTTAGGTAACTTTCAAGACTTTCACGACGAGCACCAGGTCTAGCTGCAGAAATAGCATCAGCAGCAGCAACTAATACTGCCTGTACTGTGATTGGTTCTTCATCACCATGATGAGCACCAATCGCATTCACCACTTCAGGTGATTCACGATACTTTTTTGCTAAAGTCATGCCTAATTCAACATGGGATCCTTCCATCTCATGATTGACTGCTTTACCAAGATCGTGTAAAAGACCTGCTCGTTTTGCTAGCATCACATCTACACCTAACTCAGCAGCCATGACGCCCGCTAAATGGGCGACTTCGATAGAATGTTTAAGTACATTTTGCCCATAACTGGTGCGATATTTTAAACGACCAAGAAGTTTAATAATTTCTGGATGAAGTCCATGAACACCAGTTTCAAAGGTGGCCTGTTCGCCAGCTTCTTTAATTCGTTGCTCCACTTCTTTCTGTGCCTTCTCAACCATTTCTTCAATACGCGCGGGATGAATTCTTCCGTCAGCAATTAATTTCTCTAGAGCAATTCTAGCGACTTCTCTACGTATCGGATCAAAGCCAGACAAGATAACGGCTTCGGGAGTATCATCAATAATAAGATCAATACCAGTAAGGGTTTCTAAGGTTCTAATATTACGTCCTTCACGTCCGATAATGCGACCTTTCATCTCATCATTAGGTAATGCTACAACTGAAACAGTAGTTTCTGCAACATGATCTGCAGCACATCGCTGGATTGCTAAAGAGATGATGTTACGTGCCTTTTTGTCAGCCTCTTCTTTTGCTTGTTGTTCTAATTCTTTAATCATCATTGCTGTTTCAAGTTTAATTTCTTCTCGAGCATTCGCTAATAATAAATTACGAGCTTCTTCAGATGTTAACCCCGAAAGTCTTTCTAATTCAGCTAACTGTTTGGCATATAAAGTATTAATTATTTCTTGACTTTTATCTAATTCAGCTTCTTTATGACTGATAATCTCCTCTTTTTTCTCAAGAGAGTCAACTTTCCTGTCAAGATTTTCCTCTTTCTGCATTAAGCGTCTTTCTAAACGTTGGAGCTCAGAACGACGTTCTTTAGTTTCTCGTTCTAATTCATTCCTAAGTTTATGAATATCCTCTTTTGCTTCCACCAATGCTTCTTTTTTCTTAGCTTCACTTGAACGCTCTGCCTCAACGATTATTTTTTTCGCAGCTTCTTCAGCTGAGATTATTTTTGCTTCAGCAGTTTTTTTGCGTATCCAATAGCCTATGCCAAAGCTGAAGAACGCAACAAGTGCAGTAGTTAAAATAAATTCAAATATAATCCTTACACCTCCTTTTATTTCCGTGTTTTAAGGGTAAAGCTGAGAATCGTGAATCAGCTTTTAAAGCATTTCGCAATTACTCCCCTACAGTAACTGATTTTTATTGGATAAGTATGACAATTGCCTACACAATTGATTAATTCAATTGTAAATGTTTTTCAAAGTAGTGTCAAGTTATCCCTTATGTCTCTTAGTTGAGTTTAAAGGAAAACCAAATAACTTTGAGAATAGTTTATATCTCATGATAAGTTGTAATAAACATAAAATGATTTGGCTAATGCCAAATCATTTTATGTTTACAACTTATTTATCACAGTGATAAATAGTTTGTAAGACTTTATGAATGCTAGTCGCTGAAAAACCTCTAGAGGCTAAATAGCGATAAATCTTTTCTTTTGTAGTCGTATCGAAGCTTTTAAAACGGGCAGTAACTATTTTAAGCGCGGATTTCCACTCTTCAATATCATCGAAATCCTTTGCCATTTCAGATAAAATTGCATCTGGTAAACCACGTAGCTTTAATTTGTAAAGAATCTGCTTGGTACTATATTTATTTGTTTCTAAGTATTTATGAAATAAATGATTTGCAAGTTTAATATCATTGATGTAACCATACTCTTTTAGACGGCCAAGAACCTTTTCAATGGCATCGCAGTTATAATCCTTATATTCTAATTTCTGCTGTAGTTCTTTTTCACTATAGGAACGGCGAGTTACTAAGTGTAATGAGTATTGCCAGATATCATTATGATTATTCAAGGGATGAATCATCCAAAGGGTCGGCCACAACCGCTTGTACTTTGCCGACCAATAGCAATTCTCGAATCTTCTTGTCGATTTCATCTGCAATGTCGGGATTTTGTTTAAAGAATTCCTTTACATTCTCTCGTCCTTGTCCAAGGCGAGTATCTTTATAGGAATACCATGCTCCACTTTTATTGATAACTTCAAATGAAGTTCCAATATCGACTAAACATCCTTCGTGGGAGATTCCTTCACCATACATAATATCAAACTCAGCTTGCTTAAATGGTGGAGCAACTTTATTTTTAACAACCTTTACTTTAGTACGGTTACCGATAATATCATTACCTTGTTTAAGACTCTCAGCTCTTCTTACCTCTAGCCTTATTGTAGAATAGAATTTTAGAGCACGTCCGCCAGTAGTTGTTTCTGGGTTACCAAACATAACGCCTACTTTTTCACGAATTTGATTAATAAACACAACGATTGTACGTGATTTACTAATAATACCGGTTAATTTACGTAATGCTTGTGACATCAGCCGCGCATGTAAACCCACATGAGAATCACCCATTTCGCCATCAATTTCCGCTTTGGGTACTAAAGCGGCAACTGAATCAATTATGATCATGTCAATCGCATTACTTCTTACTAGAGCTTCACAGATTTCTAAAGCTTGTTCACCATTATCCGGCTGTGAGATGAGCAAATTATCAATATCAACACCAAGATTTTTAGCATATCCAGGGTCTAGGGCATGCTCAGCATCAATAAATGCTGCTAATCCACCAGACTTTTGGGTTTCGGCTATCATATGCAAGGCAACGGTTGTTTTACCAGATGATTCAGGGCCGTATACTTCTATCATTCTACCTCTAGGTACGCCGCCAATGCCAAGGGCAATATCAAGTGGTAATGCACCTGTTGGAATAACTTCGACATTCATCCTGGCAGCAGCTTCACCCAATTTCATAATAGAGCCTTTGCCAAAATCTTTTTCAATTTTGCGTACAGCACTTTCTAATGCTTGTAATTTATCTGATGTTGTTGATTTCTCCATGTATTTATCATCCCCCTTATAAATATCATTGTACAAACATTTGTTCGTAATGTCAATAGTCATAAATTTATGATGGATTACCTTCTAAGTTAAGGAAGATTAGCATTAATAATTGTCTGCAGGTTAAATGCAAAATAACTAGCGTAAAAGAATTTAGATGAAAACAGACGAATATATAAAGAAATGCATAATAAAAGAGGACTATGCAGTCCCCTTTTATTACGTTTTAAAAAGCTAGATTTTACGAATAAATTGTAGCTTGATTATCTGCTTTTAGCAGGCTCAACATTAATCTTATATCCTTTAATCGAGCTTTTATGTAGTACAGCGATAACACGCTCTGCTACATCCATTGGTACTTCTACAAAAGTAAATTTTTCATAAATATTGATTACACCAATTGTATTTCCAGAGATGTCGGCTCCCTCTGCTATCGTGCGTACAATATCTTCAGGGCGGATTTTCTGTGCTCTACCAGCATTAATAAACAAACGTACCATACCTGCTTCAGCGCCAGTGTTAGTAAAGTCAGGTTTTTCTTCTTCAACGATAAACTTTTCTTTAAATCCTTCTTGCGCAAGTTTTAAAGCAGCAGCAGCAATCTCTATTGGGTCATAATCAGCGGCTAAATCCACAATAATGTCCTGATAGACTTCAAACTTTCCCTGTTCAATTGTTTGCACTAAACGATTCTTAATGATTTCCCGTTGACGATCTAAAATGTCAGCAGCTGAAGGTAGTTGCTTGCGTACAATACGTGATTTAGTTAGTTTCTCAATCAGTTTAAGTTGGCGGTATTCACGAGGATTAATAAAGGTGATTGCCACACCTTTTTTACCAGCACGTCCTGTACGTCCAATGCGATGTACATACGCTTCATTATCTTGAGGAATATCGTAATTGAAGACATGTGTGATATCATCAATATCTATACCGCGAGCAGCAACATCTGTGGCTATTAATAATTCAAGTTTTCCATCACGGAATTTTTTCATAACTCTATCACGTTGTGCTTGACTTAGATCACCGTGTAAACCATCAGCCATATAGCCGCGTCCTTGTAGTGATACAACCAAGTCATCTACACCTCTTTTAGTACGGCAAAAGATAATCGATTTACCTGTTGTCTCTACATCTAAAACGCGACATAATGCTTCTAATTTTTCTCGTGTTTCATAATAAATTTGGTCAATAAGAGGTACTGTAAGCTGCTCTCTATTGATAGAAATCGTTTTGGGATTATTCATGTATTTTCTTGCTAAAGTAGCAATTGGTCCTGGCATAGTAGCAGAAAATAAGAGTGTTTGTCTTCCTTCAACAGGAACTTCTTGCATAATGGTTTCAATATCTTCAACAAAGCCCATATCAAGCATTTCATCAGCTTCGTCAAGAATAAGTGTTTTTACAGCGTCAAGTTTTATTGTTTTCCGGCGAATGTGATCTAAAAGTCTACCTGGAGTACCAATTACAACATGTACGCCCATACGTAGAGCCTTAATTTGTCGGTCAATTGGTTGTCCACCATAAATAGGTAAGGTTTTTATTCTTTTGAACTTACCTATCTTTGCCAGCTCTTCTGATACTTGAATTGCAAGTTCACGAGTTGGAGTAAGCACCAATACTTGTATTTGACGACTATCAGCAATTTTTTCTATAGCAGGTATACCAAATGCAGCGGTTTTACCTGTACCTGTTTGTGCCTGTCCAATAACGTCGTGACCTTCAAGTACAAGAGGAATGGTTTGGTTTTGAATCGGTGAGGGTTCTTCAAAACCCATTTCAGCAATTGCTGAAAGTAGTTTTTTGCTTAATGGAATAGTACCAAATAATTGAGTATCGTTCAATGTATAGCCCCCTAGTTTTTATTTATTTATATTATAACGATAATGTATACTGTCTTAGCATATGTAAAGCGGCTTGTGATATACGATATTTAATGTCAGTACGCTGACCATTAAATGTATGATGTTGGCATTGTATACCAGCAGGACCATCAATTGCAATAAATACCGTACCAACAGGTTTTGTTGGAGTAGCGCCAGTTGGGCCAGCTATGCCGGTAATCCCTAATCCAATACTAGCAGCAAATTTTTTACGAATGCCAGCAGCCATAAGACATGCTGTCTCTTGGCTTACCGCACCAAGTTCAGTAATAATTTGCGGTGTTACATCAACAAAATCAGTTTTAATTCGATTGGTGTAACAAACTATAGAACCTATAAGGTAATCTGAACTACCAGAAATGTCGGTAATGCGACTGGTAACCAGCCCGCCTGTACATGATTCGGCTAATGCAACAGTTAACTGTTTCTTAGTTAAAATTTCCCCAATATTTGCTTCGAGAGTATCATTATCTAGACCCCAAATGTAATCGGCAATGTTTTGCCTAAGTTGTTTTTCTAATTTATCAATTAATTTTTGGGCTTCATTTTTGCTAGCGCCTTTAGCAGTAAGGCGAACAATAATTTCACCTTGTCTTGCCAACAATGCAATTGTTGGATTAGACTGGGATAAAATAAATCCTTTGATTTTTTCTTCTAGCGAGGATTCACCTATTCCATAAGTATGTAATACTCTAGATACAATTGCCCCTTGTGAATTAAAATGACTTTTAAGATATGGAACCACTGCTTGTTCAAACATAGATTTTAATTCGTGAGGAGGTCCAGGTAAATGAATAATTATTTTATTATTATGTTCTACGATCACACCAGGAGCTGTGCCATTTTCATTTTTTAATACAAGAGCTCCTTTCGGAATCATAGCTTGTCGCAAGTTACTTTCAGTCATAGAACGGTTACGTTTGGCAAGAAGATCTGTCATGTGAGCTACACTTTCTTCATGTAAAAATAGAGGTCGATTTAATAGGTTTGCAGTTACTTCTTTTGTAATGTCGCCCTGAGTAGGTCCTAAGCCACCAGAGGTTATAATGATATCTGATCGTTCTAACGCATTATTGAAAACCTGTGTCATGCGTACTCTGTTGTCACCAACAGTAGAATGATATAAAACATCAAATCCTAATTCATTAAGTTTTTCTGATAAAAAAGGTGCATTGGTATTTATAATCTGACCCAAAAGTAGTTCTGTACCAGTAGCCACTATTTCTACGATCATACAAAATCACTCCCTAGACATTGAATAGTGTATAGTAATTATTTTAAACAAATATTTCTAAATTATTATTCTTTAGCAGGCATCTTTATAATTTTTCTGCAACAACATCATAGGTAAATCCTTGAACAATTCTTGCTTTAATGACATCTCCTGGTTTACATTCCATTGCTTTTTCAACATAAATTTGTCCATCTACATCAGGTGCTTCACGATAGGAGCGCCCAGAGACAACAATCTCTGACTCGTTGGTATTAACTTGTTCGATTAATACATCCAAAACTGTACCTTCTAATTCCTGATTAAGCTGTTCAGATATTTGACATTGCAATGTCATAAGGCTATGATAACGCTCTTGCTTAATCTCATCAGAGAGCTGTTGAGGAAGATTTGCTGCAATGGTATCGTCTTCTTGTGAATAGGTGAAGACTCCTACTCTATCAAATTTCTGTTCCATTATAAATTGTTTCAAATCTTCGAAATGTTCTTCTGTTTCACCTGGAAAACCTACAATAAAAGATGTGCGAATCGTAATACCAGGAATCCTTGCACGTAAAGTGGTTAAAAGATTTTCTATATCTTTACGACCATCTTGCCGCAACATTGCTTTTAAAATATCATCATTAGCATGCTGTAAAGGCAAGTCAATGTATTTGCAAATTTTTGATTCAGTGGCGATTAACTCAATTAGTTCATTTGAAAAATATTTAGGATAGCAATATAATAATCGTACCCACATAAGTCCATCAATTTTAACTAACTCTTTTAAAAGATCAGTCAATTTGGGTGATTCATATAAATCACGCCCATAGCTAGTTGTATCTTGTGCAATCAAATTGATTTCTTTAACACCAGTAGCTACAAGGTTTTTCACTTCAGCTATAATTGATTCCATTGTTCTGCTGCGGAAAGAACCTCTTACCTTAGGAATAACACAGTAAGAACAACAGTTACTACATCCTTCAGCAATCTTAACATAAGCGCTATAGAATGGTGTTGTGCTTATGCGTGGCATGGTTTCATCATAAAGTGTATCTGTTTCTCCTACCAATAATACACGTTTATGATCAACAAGAATATCATTGATAGCTTCAATAATGCGATGCCAAGCTCCTGTTCCAACAATGGCATCAACCTCTGGCAGTTCATCTAGCAACTCTTGTTGATAGCGCTGACCAAGGCATCCAGCCACAATTAAACATTTACAATTACCATGTTTTTTATAATCAGCCATTTGAAGAATAGTGGATATCGATTCTTCTTTTGCTGAATCGATAAAACTACATGTATTGATGATAAGAATATCAGCTTCATGGGGATTATCAGTTATTTTAATATCATTGGTGGCTAATAGTCCTAGCATAACTTCTGTGTCTACCAGATTTTTAGCACATCCCAGGCTTATAAACCCGGCTTTTAACATGAATGTTCCTCCTAGATTATAGATAAGATTTTTATTTTGGAGCGAGCCGCACTGTAGTTACCCATTTATCAAGTAGTTGACTTTTTTGTTCAATTGAAAAGGTTTCTTTTTTATCCAAAAGCCTAATGTGTTTTGTGTCGTAATATTTATAAATGAGTGTTTCTGGATTTGTAGGAATCAAATAAAAACTGCTTGTATACAAAATACTGTGGGCAGCATCTTGTAGCAACCAATCCATAAATTGCTTAGCTTCTGTTTCATTTTTTGCGCCTGTAACTAATGCAGATCCAGTTAATATAAAAGAGGTACCATCTTCCGGATATAATAATGTTATAGGAAATTTGTCATTCATATAACGTATTGTTTCGCTCTGAGTCGCAATGGCAATATCTACCTCACCCATTCCAGCCATGCGTACAGGGGTAGATAGAAATTTAGCATATTGAACAATTTGGGGATGAAGCTTTTTTAGATAAGAAAATGCTTCAGACTCTCCAGTTGCAGATACTAAAGTATAAAATAAATTAGCAGAAGCTTCTGCTGCTAAGAAATCAGTTATACCAATACGATATTTACTATCTTGAGTGAGATCACTCCACTTACTCGGTACTTTAGGAAGGGTATTTAAGAAATCACGATTCGCTGCAAAAACCATAGGATCATACCAGATACCTGTCCAATAACCGTTTTCTTCCTTAAATCGTTCTGGTATAATATCTGTTTGTTCAGAAGCATATGGTTTTAGTACATTTATTTTTTGGATCTGTTCTAAAAGTGCACTGTTGGCAATTATAATGTCAGCATTAGGCGCAGCCATTTCTACTCTAATCTTTGTTAGTAAATTTGCTTCTGAAAGAGGCACAAGGTTTACACGTACTTTTTGCGTTTTTTCATATTCCTGAGCTAATATTGATAATTGCTCTATTGGCAACGTAGTATAAACATTAATACTTTTAATATTATTCTCAGGGTTTTGTTCATCAGCATAACCTTGGAGGGATGTACTCCCAGTGACTATAGTAACTAGTACAAAGAAGGAGATTAATAAAATTGGCAGATAACGACGCATATTCTACCTCCAGTACAAATTAGACCAATAATACTATACCTCTTATTGGTTCGGTATGCAAGTCAAATTTCTATAAAGTGTAAACAAAACATATTGTAATGCTATTTTAAGTCGTTTACATTTCTTCTGTCTTAGTATTATCTGAAAATAATGGACTTATGTGAGCAGGGATGAATGAAAGAAAAGTAGAAGCAGCTATAACAAATTATAGTTGCCTCTACTCGCATTACGAGCGACTCCTAGAATGTTTCTTAGCGTTATTCTTAAGCTGTGTAGTGGTTTTTTTGTGTATGTTTCTACTACTATTATTTTTACTTGTGGTAGTACTATGTTGTTTATGATTTGCATTGTGTGGTGGACGAATGAGGCACTTCGGTCCATAGCCAATAAGATCCTGACGATTAGCCTTCGTCAGTGCTTCGTATACTAAATAATAATTTTTAGGATCACGGTATTGCATTAACCCTCGTTGCATTTTCTTTTCATGTATATCTTTAGCTACATACACTTTTTCATTTGTAAATGGGTTGATACCGGTATAGTAAATACAAGTAGATAAGCTGCCTGGAGTTGGAATAAAATCTTGTACTTGTTCTGGTCGATAATTCAGATCGCGGATGAACTCTGCTAATTCAATCGCTTCTTTAAGCCCAGATCCAGGATGGCTAGACATAAAGTAAGGAACTAGGTATTGTTCTTTTCCTATTCTTTCATTTACACGCTTATAAGCCTGCATGAATTTTAAATAAACATCTTTTCCTGATTTTCCCATTAAATTAGTAACTTTAGGCGAAATGTGCTCTGGTGCTACTTTAAGTTGACCACTAATATGATGCTCACATAGTTCACGTAAAAATTCTTCGTTGCTCGGATCTGCCATTAAATAATCGTAACGTAGTCCAGAACGAATAAAAACTTTTTTTACACCTGGCAAAGCTCGTAATGTGCGTAATAATGTTAAGTAATCAGTATGGTTCGTCATTAATTCTTTGCAAGGGGTTGGAGCTAAGCATTGCTTCGCTTTACAAGTACCGCGCTCAGATTGTTTTTGACAGGATTGTATGCGAAAGTTAGCAGTAGGACCACCGATATCGTGAATATAACCTTTAAAATCAGGCATAGCAATGATTATCTTAGCTTCATTTAAAATAGATTCGTGACTCCTGCTTTGAATAATACGTCCTTGATGAGAAACAATTGCACAAAATGAACACCCGCCAAAACAGCCACGATGGCTGACCAAACTAAATTTTACTTCTTGAATTGCTGGCACTCCACCAGATTTTTCGTAAATTGGATGATAGGTGCGTTGATAAGGAAGATCATAGATCTCATCCATCTCTTCTGTAGTTAGCGGCAAAGCAGGCGCATTTTGTACGATAGAAAATTCACCATGATTCTGTACAATCGTTTTACCGCGGATAGCATCCTGCTCTTGGTATTGAATTTTGAATGCCTGGCTAAAGGCTTGTTTGTTTGTATTTACATCATCGTAGCCAGGAGTTTCAATATAATTCCATAAATGTTCAATGGAATCAGTCTTATAACAAGTACCCTGTACGTTACGAATATCGGAGATCTTGAATCCTTGTTGTAATTGCTCAGCAATTTCTTTTAATTGTTTTTCACCCATACCATATATTAAAATGTCAGCTCTGCTATCAATTAAAATAGAGCGCCGTATACTATTTGACCAGTAATCATAATGAGCAAATCTCCTGAGACTTGCTTCAATGCCTCCAATAATAATCGGTATGTCTTTCCAGACTTCCCGAATTCGGTTGCAATAAACAATGGTGGCCCTGTCAGGACGGCAACCTGCTTTTCCACCAGGTGAATAATTATCTGTACTACGAAATTTTTTGGCAGCAGTAAATTTATTCAACATCGAATCCAAATTTCCAGCGGATACTAATACGCCTAAACGAGGTTTTCCCATTTTTTTAAAATCTAATGTTGAACGCCAGTCTGGTTGAGAGATAATACCCACCCGATATCCATATTTTTCTAATAAACGGCAAAGAATGGCAGGTCCGAAACTGGGGTGATCTATATAAGCATCACCGCTAACAAATAAAAAATCTAGTCGATCCCATCCTCGTTTAATCATATCTTCTTTAGAAATTGGTAAAAAGTCATTTTTCATAATTATATTTCCCCTATGCATAATCATCACACACTCTAGAGAAAGAATGTATAATTGAAGAATATTCTTGTATTATTTTCAAAACGGAAAAAATAATGCATAACGTAAAATAAGAAAAGACTTGGCTCATGCCAAGCTTTCAAATTAAACAACAACGTTAGTCTTTTCTTCAGTATAGTTGTAAAATGCGTTTATCTATTGGCGGCAAATGTTTTGACAAGTACTTCACCTTTTGTTCCCAGCTTCCCCAACGATTGTCCATTATATACTATATCAATTCCACCAGCATTACCAGCTTTTATTGTAATATTTTTTTCTGCTTCCCAAGTAAGCGCTTCACCAGCTTGTGGAGTTCCCTCATAAATTATTTTATTATCAGCAGTCACTGATGTCCAGCACTGATCAGTATATTTTGCAATAATAACTACTGGTTTTATTGAAGCTGGAGTAGGAGGAATCGCTACCTGCTCTTTTATTTCTTGGCTTGGTATTATTGGAGAAGGTTGTTGCATCTGCTTGTCTATCTTAGGTTCTTGCGATGAACTTGAACTATTTTGAAGCCACCATGCACCACCAGCTACACATATTGCCACTGCACCAATTGCCAACCATTTACTAGAATGAGTTGTATTCGGCTTTTTCATTGGTTTTTCTTTTAGAGGTGCATCCATTTTATTCATTTCTTCAGCTACTGTTGTAGGATTTTGAGATTGACGATATAAATCAACAATTTGTTGACCATCCAGACCTAAAAAGTTAGCATAATTACGAATAAATCCTTTTAGGTATACTTCACCTGGTATAATATCATAATTACCTTCCTCAATAGCTGTTATATATACAGTCCTTATACTGGTGGCAATTTCAATTTCTTTAACCGATAGTCCTTTTTTTTCCCGCTCACTACGCAAAATTTCACCAATTGTTTGCACTCAAGATACCTCCTTTTACTTCTCTATGTAGTTAATAAATTTAAGAATTTTAGTTTTAATTAGCTATAGACTTAGAATTTTTATGTTAGTATTCTCAGTTCCAGACTTCTCCACCTTAACAATAGATATATTTTACCATTTATATGAGTATTTTTCAAAGTTTCTTTTTATTTTGCGTAAATAGTCAAAAATAAAAAGAATTTTAGATATTAAATGATAGAATTTTGTGTTTTTATGTCAGCATAAGGTACGTTTTGTTGTATTGAATATAGAGCAGAAAAGACCGCCAAGGTTAAGGTATCTTGTAGCGGTCTTTTGTACTACGTTATTTTAAATATAAAGTTTTATAAAATGGGCTTATATGTTAAAATCTTTCCTGGTTGTATGTCTGGATGTAGGTAATCTTGGGGGTTTGTTGTTAATAAGCGGCTGACCTTACATTGAGTAGGACCTATTTTCTCGACTAGTAACTTTATGTTATTGCATTGGATTTCTTCATAAAGAGGTGGGCTATCTAGAAAGTTATTTGTACTAAAAACTAATTCTTCTGGTAATATACTCCAGAAAGTCATTGCTTCAACCCCTTAGTTTCTTTTTGTATTTTAATTAATTCATTTAGTTTTGTTTGTGCATGGGATAATCCTCCTATTTCGTTGATGATACCATACGATACAGCGTCTCTACCAATGACGGATGTTCCAATATCACGAGATAGCTCCCCTGTTTTAAATAGCAGCTCTTTCCACTTTCTTTCAGAAACATTAGAATGATCTACAACAAACTTATTAACCCTATCTTGCATTTTTTCTAGATAATCAAAAGAACTAGGGGCACCGATAACCAATCCTGTAAGCCGTATGGGATGAATTGTCATAGTAGCACTTTCTACAATATAAGAATAAGTTGCAGATACGGCAATCGGCACACCAATACTATGCCCACCACCAAGTACGATAGAAACAGAAGGTTTGGACATACTAGCGATCATTTCTGCGATTGCTAATCCTGCTTCTACATCACCACCAACTGTATTTAAAAGCAGCAATAAGCCTTCAATATCAGAATTTTGTTCAATGGCTACTAGCTGGGGCATAATATGTTCATATTTAGTAGTTTTGTTTTGTGGTGGTAATATCATATGTCCTTCTACTTGTCCGATAATTGTCATGACATGTATGTTGGTTTTAGCTGTAGGAATTTCAGTAGCACCTAATTCTTGAATATTATCTACGGTGTCAGTTTTTCGAGCTGTCACCGTTTTTTTTGTGTGCTCAATTGGTGGTTTAGGGTTTTCCGGATTTATTCCAGGTGGCTCTATAGTTGGGTTATCATTTTCTAACATTGTATTACCTCCAATATAGTACTTTTTATTCTTTATAGTATTAGCTATGTATAAACTTTCATACAGCTTTACACAAAAAATGGTTTATGCTATTGTAAAATCAGCATAAACCATTCTTGATAATAACAAATTATATTTTTAGACTTCCATAATAATTGGTAATATCATAGGACGACGACGTGTTTTTTCATATAAATATTTACCCAATGTATCACGAACGCTTGATTTAATCATAGCCCATTCGGTAACATTGTTCGATTCGCATTTATCCAGTGTTTGTCTTACTTTGTTCTTAGCTTCATCCATTAATTGCTCGGATTCCCTCACATAAACAAAACCACGAGATACAATATCGGGACCTGCGACAACACAGCCGCCTTGCTTGTCCATTGTAATAACAACAATCAAAATCCCCTCTTGGGAAAGCTGTCGGCGATCTCGTAGTACAATATTGCCGACATCGCCAACACCTAATCCATCAATTAACACAATGCCAGAAGATACTTTTCCTGTAACACTGCCTTTTTCAGAAGTAAACTCTAGTACCTGCCCATTCTCAGCAATGAAAATATGATCTTTAGCCATGCCAAGCTCTTGGGCTAACTTTGAATGCTTAACTAAATGACGATATTCACCATGTACTGGAATGAAAAATTTAGGACGAATTAAATTGTGCATCATTTTTAATTCTTCCTGGCTAGCGTGTCCTGAAACATGAATACCAGAAGTTCTCTCATAAAGCACTTCTGCACCCTGCCGTAATAAATAGTCAATAGTACGAGATACTAACTTTTCATTACCCGGAATTGGCGTGGCAGAAATAATAATGGTGTCACCAGGTACGATATCAACTTTACGATGGTCAGACATTGCCATTCTAGTTAATGCTGACATAGGTTCACCTTGACTGCCGGTTGTGATGATAACCACGCCTGATGCTGGATAATTATTAATTTGATCAATATCAATGAGTACACCTTCTGGAATATTAAGATAGCCTAATTCGGATGAAATCGTAACCACATTAATCATACTACGCCCCAAGACTGCTACCTTACGATTATATTTACAGGCAGTATCAATAGCTTGTTGCACGCGATGTACATTGGAAGAAAAACTCGCAATGATGATTCGTCCATTAGCACTATAGAACATCTCATCAAATGTAACGCCAACTGATTTTTCACTCATCGTATATCCTGGGTGCTCAGCATTCGTACTGTCTGCAAGCATAACGAGTACTCCCTGATCACCCAATTCTGCCAATTTATGAAAATCCGTAACCTTACCATCAACTGGAGTTTGGTCAAATTTAAAATCTCCAGTATGTACAATCGTACCAACGGGAGTTTTAATGGAAAGGGCTACAGCATCTGCAATACTGTGACTAATGCGAATAAAACCAATTTTAAAAGGTCCAACTTCAATTTGGTCACCTGCTTTGACAGAAATTAAATTAGTTAATGGAACATTATTTTCTTTTAATCTGCCTTCAAGTATTCCCAATGTTAGCCTTGTACCGTAGACAGGTACGTTAAGTTGCTTCAGAACATATGGTAATGCACCAATATGATCTTCATGGCCATGAGTAAGTATTATCCCCCGTACTAAATCGCGATTTTCTAGTAGATACGATATATCTGGAATCACTAAGTCAATTCCGAGCATATCATCTTCCGGAAACATTAGACCAGCATCAATGACAATAATATCGTCTCCATAACGAACTACAGTCATGTTCTTGCCAATTTCTCCCAATCCGCCTAAAGGGATAATTTGAATTTTTTGTTGTGTTTTTACCAAAAAAAATCACACCTCCAGTTATTTTTATAAAGCAAGAAAAACAAACCATTATTTCTAGGTATTTGCCGTTCATTAGAAAATGAGCTAAAAACCGGCCCGTTCATTCACTTATTGTAATTATAGCTTATTTTAAAGTGCATTTGCAATATACGATGCTTCTTTTGAAGGTATTATATGTAGGATTCTCTTGATAAAAGATAAGAACCTCACCCAAAAAATGAATGAGGTTCTTATCCTTATATACGATTTATTTTATGCAGATAGTTTTTTATTTGTTCTAATTCATTACTTGTCGGTGGTATTAAAGGCAGCCTAAAAGTACCGCCATTTTGCCCAATTAGATTTACGGCTGTTTTTACTGGTATTGGATTGGTTGTAATAAACATCAGTCTAAAAAATGGTATTAACTCGGATTGTATGGCTTGAGCTTTAGCAATATTATTACTAACAAAAGCTGTAATCATTTCTTGCATACGATTTCCTACAATATGAGCTGCCACACTAATAATACCAACGCCACCGACAGATAGAATTGGTAATGTAAGGCTATCATCACCACTGTATACCATAAACTCATTAGGAGTCGTTCGAACAATTTCTGCAACTTGCTCAAGATTTCCGCTGGCTTCTTTAACAGCAACAATGTTTTTAAGTTCTGCTAAACGCGCTATCGTTCCAGGTAAAATATTAGAACTAGTGCGTCCAGGAACATTATATATGATTAGCGGTAAACTAGTACTGTCAGCAATGGTTTTGAAATGTTGATAAAACCCTTCTTGCGGCGGTTTATTGTAGTAGGGACCTACGAGCATAGTGCCATGTACACCTAATTTCTCTGCTTCTTGCGTTAACTTTACGGAAGCCATAGTATCGTTTGAACCAGTACCAGCAATCACGGTAGCTTTATCACCAACAGCATCAAGTACCGTGGAAAATAGTTTGAGCTTTTCCTCTTTATCTAATGTTGCTGATTCACCAGTGCTACCAGCAACTACTAAACCATCTGAACCATTTGCAACTAAATATTTTGCAAGGGTGGCTGCCGCATCATAATTGACGCTAAAATCATCATTAAATGGGGTTACCATGGCTGTTAAAATCCGTCCAAAAGTCTTCATAGTAATCTTTTTCTCCTTATTAACATGATAAATTAAACTTTTCATGTAATGCTGTAACGGCTGATTGTACAAATGATTTCTTTATTAAAACGGAGATTGATGTATGAGAGTCTACTGTTTGTAATATTGGGATGTCATTCAGAGACAGGGCCTCTATAAAACTAGCCATCACACCTGGGACACCATTAATTCCCCCACCTACAACTGAAACTTTAGCACAGTCAAGAGTTGTGTGCACATCGCAACCAAATTCTTGAAGTTGAGCAGTTGCTTTATCTGCAAGATCTTCTGCTATTGTAAACATGATTTGCCCAGGATGAACATTAATCAAATCTACACTGATTCCATTGTCCGCCATAGATTTGAAGATATTAAAGCTTGCAATATTATTTAAAGAATCATGTAAATTAATTTTGATTTGGGCAATATTAGATATAAAGGTTACACCTGTAGCAACACGATCAGCAACATATGTGTCAGCTGTATCTTCGTTAGTAATGCTAGTTATAAGTGTACCAGGTTCATTGGAAAATGTTGACTTTACCACTAGAGGAATACTTTTCTGCATAGCAATTTCTACAGCGCGAGGATGAATAACTTTAGCACCTTGGTGAGCTAATTGACAGACTTCTCCATAGGTAATACAGTCGAGAATTTTTGCTGTACTTACAATTCTAGGATCGGCAGTCATAATACCATCTACATCTGTATAAATCTCTATCAATTCAGCATCGAGAGCAGATCCCAAAGCAGCCGCAGTAGTGTCACTACCTCCACGACCTAATGTAGTAAATTCATCATCAATAGTGATACCTTGAAAACCGCATACTACAGGAATTTTACCCATCTTAATTAAGTTGCATATGCGAGAAGGATCTACTTTTAAAATACGAGCGTTATTGAAATTATTATCAGTTATAATGCCAGCTTGCCCACCTGTAAGCATAATAGCATCAAGTCCAGCAGCTTGTAGTGTGCCAGTCATAATAACGGCGGAGATCATTTCGCCACAGTATAAGATCTGATCAAGTTCGCGGCTAGCTATATCCTTATATGCTTTTCGTGCTAATTCAATAAAAGTATCGGTTGCATAGCATTCTCCTTTGCGTCCCATAGCAGAGACGACAACGACAGGACTCAATTCGTTAGTAACAGCAGCTTTTATTTTTTCTACTACTAACTTTCTAGCCTCAGGAGTTGCAACTGATGTACCACCAAATTTTTGAACTATTATCCCCATTGTTTACACCTCAAATTAAGTTATGCTCAATCATATACTCGGCAATTTGTAAAGCATTTAAAGCAGCACCTTTACGTATTTGATCGCCGACAACCCATAAATTAAGGGCATTTTGAATGGAATTATCTTTTCTAATTCTACCAACAAAGACTTCATTTTGGTTTGAAGTGAATAATGGCATTGGATACAACATTTCTGCAGGATTATCTTGTAAAATGACCCCGGGGAATGCAGCCAAAAGTTCTTTTGCTTGATCAACTGAGACTTCTTTTTCAAATTCTATATTTATTGACTCTGAATGGCTACGATAAATAGGCACTCTTACAGTAGTTGCTGTAATTCCCATTGTATAATCATTGAATATTTTATGTGTTTCATGTACCATTTTCATTTCTTCTTTTGTGTAATCACCTTCCACAAATACATCAATGTGTGGAATGACATTAAAGGCAATCTGGTAATGTTTTGGTAAGCTGGAACTTGGTAAAATATTGGCTTCTACAGGACGATTTTCAACAATCGCTTGCACCTGGTTATCTAATTCATCAATAGCTTCTTTACCAGCACCAGAGACTGCTTGATATGTGGATACCACTACTCGCTTAATTTTTGCCTGATCATATAGTGGTTTTAAAGCCATTGCCATAATAATGGTAGAACAATTTGGATTTGCAATAATTCCTTTATGCTGTTGTATAGCTTCTGGATTCACTTCTGGCACAACTAATGGTACTGTAGGATCCATTCTAAAAGCGCTGGAATTATCAATGACTACTGCACCATATTTTACTGCAGCAGGTGCAAACTTTGTGCTGGCAGATCCACCAGCAAATAGAGCGATGTCTATATTCTTAAAAGAGTCGTCAGTAGCTTCTTCTACAGTGAAATCTTTTCCCATAAAGTTAATAATTTTACCGGCCGACCGTTTGGAGGCAAGCAGTTTTAAATTGTCATATGGGAAATTACGCTCTTCGATTAAATCCAAAAACTCCTGACCAACTGCTCCAGTAGCTCCGAGTATTGCTACATTATATTTTTTCATATATATCGCTCCCTTTTGTTTTCTCATAAGATTCTATATACTTAATTATATTCATATTTTTTACTATAATTCTTGCTTAGAATGCTTAATTTAGTGCAAAAAATGCTATTAATTTAATAATTATTATACTATTATTTGGGGCTATTCATATTTCATAAGCTATATTTTAAGGATACAAGGGATTATTTCAAAATTTCTTCAAGTCCTAAGACGAGACCATTTGCATTAAGTACGTGTTTGCACGCTAGTAAAACTCCTGGCATAAACGACTCTCGTGATATAGAATCATGGCGAATCGTTAAGGTCTGGCCAAGTCCACCAAAAATAACTTCTTGATGAGCTACGTAGCCAGGAAGACGAACGCTATGCATTCTGATACCTGAGAAGTCCCCACCACGTGCGCCAGCGAGCTTTTCAAACTCATCAGGGTGTCCTTGGTGTAAGAAACCGCGCTTTTTAGCTATTAGCTCTGCAGTATGCAAGGCAGTTCCAGATGGTGCGTCAAGTTTTTGATCATGATGTAATTCAATAATTTCCACATGCGGGAAAAATTTGGCGGCATCTTGTGCCAGCTTCATCATTAAGATCGCCCCAATTGAAAAATTCGGAGAAATTAATGCATTTACTTTAGTTTCTATGCATAATTTTCTAATCTCTTCTATATTTTCTTCTGATAAACCAGTAGTTCCCACAACAGGACAGATTCCATTATTAATGGCGATGTGGATATTATTTAATACTACTTCTGGCCTTGTGAAATCAACCATTACTTGTGGTTTTGTTTCGTTAATAACGGTTTGCAAATCATTACCTACGAAAATACCCGTTTTTCCTGCGCCGATTAAATCACCAATATCAGCAAAGTCAGATTTAGTATCCACAGCACCTACGATACTTAATTGAGTATCGTTATGTATGGCTTTGAGTACTTCACGCCCCATTTTACCGTAAGCTCCGCAAACTATCACTTTAATCATCTTGTGCACCTCCTAATAGTAGCAATGTATTCATTCAAAGTGTTGAATGTTAATAATGAAGACAAAAATAATAGCCGATGAGTAAAATCTCATCGGCTGTCAATAGTAGGTAAGACAGTATAAGGATGGTGAGAAAACAAATAAAAATGTTTTCCCACGCCTTAGATAAGATAGCACTCCACTAGAAGATTAATTCTAGTGACAGTCTTACATCTATTAAATGAAAGACCAGCACAAAAGATTTGGCGTCTTTTGCACTTCGGCAAACAACCCTTTTCTTTCAGATCATAAAGACCAATCTCCCTGAAAGTACTCTTGTTGTCTGCACCTCTATTCCATCCCGCGCAGGATGAAGTCTATTGAATTACATACATTGTATACTAGTGCCTATAGGGGTGTCAATATATGAGTGGAGAAAAAAATGGTATTTCTCCATTCATATATTTTATTTACTATGATTCTCTACATCTTTAGCACCATTTTGTCGTAGGATTTGTGCTGCAGAACTGACTTTGGTTGTATCCGTGCGGATAATTGCCAGAATACTCCCACCGGCAACTTCTTGTTCATAACGATGGCTTGCTTCGGCAGGAATACCCCAATCAATCAATCCTCCTGCAATACCACCTGCGATTGCTCCTCCTACAGCAGCAGTAATAGGACCTACTGCGATAATTGGACCAATGCCGGGAAGCATTAAGGCTCCTGCTCCCATAAGTAAGCCACCAATTCCACCTAAAGTACCGCCTGTTAATGTGCCATCAGTAATATCATCATCATAGGTTCCATCTTGATCTTGATTCTTTTGTTTTTTAGAAACAATATTAATTTCTTCAGTAGTAAAGCCTTGTTTTCGTAGCGTGTTCACAGCATTTTCAGCTCTAGCTCTTGATTCAAATACACCAATAACAGTTTGATTGGCTTGTTGTGCATTTGCGGTATTGTTGTTAGCTGGCGGCGCTGCCATAGTAGTAGCACTCGCATTTTCTGCACTATAACTGTTTACTAGTGAACTTTCATTTCCTTCATTCGATACTTGATTATTGGTTTGATTTTTCATGAGTAAAACCTCCTAACATTAAATGCATATCATGCAATTTAACGTTAGTGTCTCCATGATAATCATTAATATGTATTTTCATGACGTTCTCGGCTAAAATTAGTATAAGCATTATTTATATCGACAATAATTACTTCATCGCCAATACGTTTTATTGTTTGCCAAGGAATAGTAGAAGATTTTATATCATTAAAAAAACTAAATAATCCATTTTTTTTGGGAAGTACGATTGTGAGTATTTGTCCTGATTTATGATCGAATGTTAACTCACATTCTTCAATGATTCCTAAGCGAGCTCCATCACTTAAATTTATAACTTCCTTTCCAGATAGATTGCTTAAACGCATTTTATCACCCCTTATTATTTTTGCAAAAAAGTCTTATAAAGAAAGGTTGAATAATGGATAATAGAATGGCTATGCAGGCTATTGGGTCTATCCACATTTGAAAAAGCAGTATTTTTTGAGGAACATCTAATTTTAAAAAAGATATTAACATCAATAATGATAAATATACGCCGCCAGCAACTGCGATGAGCTCTTGAATTGCTAATGATAAAGGGGAACTTTTTACGTCACCTGCATTATCTGTTTGACGAAAATATTTTATTCGTTCCAGTAAAGATAAGACTAATAGTAAAGAAAATCCTAGTAAAATGCTCCAGGAATACATGATGAACCTCCCGATGCCTTCTACTTTAATAATATGATCTTAAAGTCAATAATATGTTAAAAAAGTTCTATGGAAAGTATACATAACTCTTCCATAGAACTTTTTAACATATTATTGACCTGTACTACCGAAACCACCTGTTCTAGTAATAAACAAGTTATTTTCATCATGATCCGCTAATAAATATTTATAAAAAATTCCTTGTGCGATTCTAGTCCCTTTATTTATAGGAATGCTCTGGGAGCTATGATTAAAGATTGCGATGAAGATATGCCCTTCATTGTCACTATTATTGAAATAGTCAGCATCAATGATACCTTGACCATTTACTAAACTTAATTTGTTTTTAATCGATAAGCCTGAACGGATATGTATGCCAAGATATTCATCTGATTGCATATATGCTTTTATTCCTGTCGGTACTAGGGTAATACTAGCTGGGGCTAATAATACATCTTCAGCTGCAGCTATATCATATCCTGCACTATATTGGGTTTTTCTAGTAGGTAATCGCATATCATTCTTTTCATAACTAGAAATAAATTTAAAACCTCTTAATTGCATTGTATATCTCCTCATTTACTGGTCCTAATACTGTAAAAGCAAACCTATCTGGAATCAATAATGTATGTATGATATTGTGTAAATTTTCTAAAGTTACCTTATCAATTTTGGCAACTACTTCATCAAGAGTGATAAAGCTATTTAATGTTAATTCCATTTTACCGATTCTAAACATGCGGCTGCTGGAACTTTCAAGACTTAATAATAAACTCCCCTTTAACTGCTCTTTGGTTTTTGCAAGTTCAACAGCATTAATACCCACGTTTCTTAGTGTATTTATATTATCGATTATTAGTTCTATTACTTGAGAAGCATTACTAGGTCTTGTTCCAGCATAAATAGTAAATAATCCGGCATCACTATAGTTAGTTTGATAAGAATAGATTGAGTAGGCGAGCCCCTGTTCTTCTCTAATTGATTGAAATAAACGTGAACTTATACCACCACCTACTATGGTGTTTAATATATGCATGGTATAGATATCCGGCGATGTTTGAGGTACACTGGTAGTTCCAAGACAAATATGTACTTGCTCAATATTTTTAGATTGTATAATTTGGGCAGGTATTAGGTTTGGCGCAGTAGAACTCAGAGACTTTCTTTGGCCAATCATATTGCCAAAATAGTACTCTACTAAGGCTTCAAGTCGTTCATGGCTTAAATTTCCAGCTCCGGCAATAACAATATTATCAGGAGTATAAAAACTTTGATAGTATTCTAGAATCATATTCTTATTAAAGCTTTCAACAGATGGAGTGGTTCCAATAATGTTATGTCCTAAGGCATGCTCGGCCCAAACATTATTATGATGTAGATCGTGGACTAATTCATCAGGTGTATCTTCATACATGCAAATTTCTTCTAGTACGACTTCTTTTTCATGCTTGATATCTTCTTCGGTAAAAATGGATGATCGCAGCATATCACTGAGGATCGCAAGAGCTAATTCTAGATGAGTATCAAGGACTTTTATATAGTAACAAGTATGTTCTTTAGTAGTGAATGCATTGATTTGCCCTCCTACCCCATCGACTGTCTCGGCTATATCCTTGGCAGAACGATTTTCAGTTCCTTTGAAAACCATATGTTCAATAAAGTGAGAAATCCCATGATTGTATTTTTCTTCAAAACGTGAGCCAGTGCCTATCCATATTCCTAGAGTAACGGATTTGACATAAGGAATAGCTTCTGATACGACTCGAATACCATTTGGTAATAATGATTTACAATACATATAATACTCCTTTAACTCAATATATAATTAACTTCCGGCTGTAATCGAATAATTCCTGCACGATTCTTAGAATTTGCGAGAAAATCACTAGAGAATAAAAGGACTAGTACTCAGATAAAGTTTAAATACTATCTGAATACTAGTTACAATTTAATCATTTTTTTATTCAATTCTAGGAAGCATCATCTTAGAGCAGTTTGTACATAAGAATTAATAAAAACTATCATTTTTTAATTCTTATTAAAATAATTTGCAATTCCTGTAAAAATCCCCTGTGCTAATTTATTACGATAAGAATCACTGTTTAGTTGAGCTGCTTCTTCTTTATTGGATACGAATCCCATTTCAACTAAAGTACTTGGCATAAAAGTGTTACGTAGAACGTGGAAATTAGCAGAAGATGTTCCTTTATCAATTGCACCAGTTTGCACGACCATAGCATTTTCCACAGCAGATGCCAGTGTAGATGATTTTCCCGTAGGGTAGAAAGTCATGGCACCTTTAATATTAGGATCAGAATTAGAATTGGAATGGATGCTGACGAATACATCTGCTTGGTTAGAGTTAGCCAGAGAAACTCTAGCCTCCAGCTCTTTACTCAAAGAGCTGCCTTCAGGCGCAACTGTCCGATCCGTTTCACGAGTCATGATTACTTTAGCACCAGCTTGTACTAATTTATCACGTAATTTTAAGGCTACGGATAAATTGTTATCAGCTTCTTTCGTATTATTGGCGACTGCCCCAGGGTTACTACCACCATGTCCAGGGTCGACTACAATAATCTTATTTTTTAAAGCCGTATTACTATTTGTTGGTGGTAAGGGTTTTACATTAACAGGATTATTCTTCGATGGACTGGATGTACTGCTGCTACCACCAAAAATATTGAATACTGGTCCCAGAATCTTATTAAACACTAAATCGAATATTTGCTGGAAAAATCCATTACCTGTTTGCGTACTGCTTGTCTCTAAGGTATTAGCTGCAAGAGTATTAACCACAGAATCAAAGGAGGCAGCATGTGTTGTTGGAATCGGTACTATTATGCTAATTAAAAGTAAGCATAAAATACTATAAGTTAATAATTTATTTTTATGCACTCTAATACCTCCATAAAGTAAGTTATTTTTTCGAAAATACATTTCTTAATACGTTCCAAGCATTAGGATCTTCTTCCCCTAGTTTCCACATTGCAGCACCAGCGATGTCATACTTGGTAACTAAATCAATTTTATATTTAAGACTTTCGCTATTTTCAAACCAAACTTGGTGCTTTATTCCATTTGAATCCGTGTAATCAAAATGAGGAGATTTAGAAGAAGTATCCCATACAGCAGAACGATTAAAATCTTGCATTAGTTTTGTGATAGCCTTATGTTCTAGGCTTTCTACACCCTTACTGGACCAGTCATAACCGTAAGCTGCTAGTCCAATATACAGTTTATTTTTAGGGATAAATTTCAATGCATATTTTAGATTCTTTTCTACCCAATCGACATCAGCGATTGGTCCAGCATCACTCCAAGTACCATGATTATCATAAGTCATAAGAATGATCTTATCGGCATACTTGGCTAATTGTGCATAATCATATGCAATTGATACATCGTTTGATTCATCTTGTTTAGGGAATACGTCAATTGATATAATGTATCCTTGAGGTTTAAGACGTGCCGAGAGTTCTTGCATAAAAGTAGATAGGTTCTCTCGATCTTGGGCATCAACCATTTCGAAGTCCACATTTATACCGTCCAGCTTATATTTTTTTATATAAGATTCTAAACTATTTATAGCTTTTTCTCGTAATGAAGGAGTAGCTAAAATCTTATGAATGGATGATTGACTGTCTTGTTGTTTAGCATTATTTACTAATAGCAATACAGATACATTATTTTTATGAGCAAAATCAATTACAGACTCATGGTCATTACCACCACGATCTGTAAGTGTACCATCTTCTTCTAAAGTAGCCCAAAAAGGAGCAATCGTTTTAATTACGTCGGTATTCTTATACAGGGAATTAAAAGAAGCGGTATCAGTTGCCCACCATTCAGCGTAAAAGCCGATCAGTTCTTTAGGAGAGCTAGTATTTATTCCTGAAGGGAATTTAATCTTTTTTTGGATATCTTGTGGAAGAGTCAGTATATCCCCAAAAAAGTTTCCCATTATACCAAGCAGCATGTCCACTAAGCCATTCCCGGAGGGCGCTTCCTTAGGAGTGGTAGAGTTAGCAGTAATCGCCGATTGTAACATATCAGTAAAGGAAGATGCATATGCTGATGATGTTATAGGGAGCATAAATGTAAATGTCATCATAAAAATGAGAAGCCATGAGATGGATCGATTATATTTTTTCATGTATCAACCTCCAAGAAGTATTACAATATGAAGTTGTTCATAGTTATGTAAACATGATAACACAAATAAAAGTAGGTAGCAATAACAAAAACAGGCAATTGTATGCCTGTTTTATTATTTAATGATATCAGATACTGTTGATATCGTATAACCTTTTCCTTGGATTTGCTGAATTAACTCTGGTAAAGCTTTGCTTGTAACTTCTGTAGGATGGATAAGAATAATTGCTCCATTATGTAGCTTTTTCATAACCCTATTAATGATAATTTCCGTTGGAGGACGCTGCCAGTCAATGGTGTCAATACTCCACATAATGGTTGTATATCCAAGTTCGTTGGCTGCTGATAATACAGTATCATTATATTCACCATAGGGTGGCGCATATAGTGATGTTTTTATAGTGGTAAGCTCTTTCACCAGTTCTTCAGTCCGCAATATTTGTTCTTTATTTTTCTCTTTACTGATAGTGTTCGGGTGTGGATGACTGTAAGTGTGATTACCTAATTCATGTCCTTGAGTTGCTAGTTCTGTAACTATAGCAGGGAATCGTTTTCCCCAGCTACCACCGATAAAAAATGTTATTTTTATATTATTTTCATTAAGGGTGCTTAGCATAGCAGGCAGATATTCTTCACCCCAAAAAACATTGCAGGCAAAAGCAACTTTCGGTGTCGCCGAGTTACCATGAAAGATAGGAACTGGCTTATTTACAGGTTGTGTATTATTAAAAATGGGTTGCAATAATCCTGACAAAATAATAATGGCAAAAAAAACTCCAGCAGAAAACAGCACATACCATTGTTGAATTCGAATAACAAAACACCATTTCAAAGGGAATCACCTCTAACTTCATACTATTCTTTATTTAATCTATTAATTAAGAAGTGATTTTATGAAACAAAAAAACATAAACCAAGTGGTTTATGTTTAAAAAATTTTATTTATATTATTCTTTTTTTTCAGATTCCACAGGTAAAAGCTCTTTACGTGAAAGGTTAATACGTCCTTGGCGATCGACTTCTGTAACTTTAACTAGAATTTCGTCTCCAACTTTTACAACATCTTCTACCTTTTCCACTCGTTCACGAGCTAATTGAGAGATGTGGACAAGTCCTTCTTTACCTGGGAGAATCTCGACAAAAGCACCAAAATTCATTAAACGTGTAACTTTGCCCGTATAAGAGCTGCCTACTTCTACTTCTCTAACCAGCGTTTCAATGATTTTTACAGCTTTTTGTCCTGCTTCCATATCTACAGCAGCAATAAATACTTTCCCGTCATCTTCAATGTCAATTTTAACACCAGTTTCTTCGATAATTTTTTTAATTGTTTTACCACCAGGTCCAATTACATCTCGAATCTTATCTGGATGAATTTCCATTGTAATAATACGAGGAGCAAAAGGCGACAACTCAGCCCTAGGTTCCTGAATCACTTCTACAATTTTACTCATGATGTGCATTCTGCCGCGATGAGCTTGAGAAAGCGCTGCAGATAAGATTTCTTCTGTAATACCAGCAATTTTAATATCCATTTGAATGGCTGTAATGCCAGATGTTGTACCAGCAACTTTAAAATCCATGTCGCCTAATGCATCTTCTAAGCCCTGAATATCAGTTAGTATAGAAAAATCTTCTCCCTCTTTAACTAAACCCATAGCAACTCCAGATACTGGGCGTTTGATCGGTACACCTGCATCAAGAAGAGATAAGGTACTGCCGCAGACACTAGCCATGGAACTAGAACCATTTGATTCTAAAATTTCCGAAACCAAGCGAATTGTATAAGGAAATTCAATTTCTGAAGGAATAACTGGAACTAATGCACGCTCTGCTAAGGCACCATGACCAATTTCTCTTCGTCCTGGTCCTCTTGATGGTCTTGTTTCACCAACGCTAAATGATGGGAAATTATAATGATGCATATAACGTTTCGATTCTTCGACACCTAAGCCATCAAGTATTTGTTCGTCTCCCATTGCACCAAGAGTTGTGATCGTTAATGCTTGGGTTTGTCCACGAGTAAATAAGGCAGAACCATGTGTACGTGCTAACAAACCAATGTCACAACTAATAGGTCGTACTTCTTCTAATTGACGACCATCTGGACGTATTTTATCAACAGTTATCATTCTACGAACTGCTTCTTTAATAATTTTTTGCATCATATTTTGAATGTCTTTACCATTATCAGGATATATAGCCTCGAAATGTTCTGCAACTTGCTTCTTAGCTTGTTTTATATTTTCTTCTCGGGTTAATTTATCAGAATTTCTAACTGCCGTTGTAAGTTTTTCTGTAGCATAATCACGTATGGCACTACTGATCTCAGCAGGTATTTCATATAGTTTTATTTCACGTTTAGGTTTACCAATTTCAACAATCATTTTTTCTTGGATAGCAATTAGATTACGAATGATGTCATGTCCAAAGCTAATTGCTTGTAAGATAGTATCTTCGCTTAATTCGTTAGCATTGGCTTCTACCATAAGTACAGCATCTTTTGTACCTGCGACGACTAAATTAAGTTCACTTAATTTTTGCTGCTCAACAGTTGGATTCGTAATGAATTCATTATTAATCAAACCAACTCTGACGCCGCCAATTGGTCCGTTAAATGGAATATCTGAAATTGATAAAGCACATGATGCGCCGATCATCGCTGGTATTTCTGGTGAATTATCCTGGTCGACTGATAATACGGTCGCTACGATTTGTACATCATTGCGAAAACCGCTAGCAAATAATGGTCGAATGGGTCTATCGATCAAACGGCTTGCAAGAATAGAGGATTCACTAGGACGTCCCTCACGTTTAATAAAGCCACCCGGAATTTTACCTACCGAATATAATTTTTCTTCATAATCAACTGTCAGTGGGAAAAAATCAATACCATCCCTTGGTTCTGCTGATGCTGTAGCAGTTACTAATACTGCAGTATCTCCATATCTGACGAACACTGATCCACCAGCTTGTTTGGCCATTCTGCCTGATTCTATAATCAGGGGTCTATCTCCAAGTTGCATTTCGATTTTATACATATATGGCATTCCTCCTCTGTAACCCTTACTCTCTCTACCAAAGATTAACACTTCGACATTTTTTTTAGTATTTCCTTTATTATTAACAGTTAATCTATAAAAAAATACTTCTTGCAATAAAAAGAAAAGACTTGGCTTGTGCCAAGTCCCCACTTGTTACTTTCTAAGATTCAATTTCTCAAGAATAGAACGATAACGCTCGATATCGTTGTTGCGTACATAGTTCAATAATCCTCTACGCTGACCAACCATTTTTAAAAGACCGCGTCTAGAATGATGGTCTTTTTTATGCTCTTTTAAATGATTTGTTAAGTAGTTGATACGTTCAGTTAAAATAGCTATTTGCACTTCTGGTGATCCAGTATCAGCTTCATGCGTACGGTATTTTTCAATCAGAGATTGTTTTAATTCTGGTGTTAACAAAATGGGCACCTCCTTTTTATAAATGATCCCCATTAGCCAAGACAATCGTTGGAGAATCGAATATCCTCGCTATGGTTACTTTCAATGAAGACTTTCGTCAAACATCAACAAAATATAGTTTATCATAAATCAATGCAATTGTAAATAATAAGTACTATTTTCCCTGAGAAGTTTGATAATATTTTTGGGCAGCCACGATGTCTTTTGCGATTTGTGACTTAAGTTCTTCAGAATTGGAGAAGGTTTGTTCATTTCGAATATGATTCAAGAATCTTACGGTAACAGCTTCTCCATATAAATCTCCAGAAAAATCCAGAATGTGAACTTCAATACGACGTCCTATATCATGAAAGGTAGGATTCGTGCCAACATTGGCGATCCCATTATATTGATCATCTTGGATAATAAGTTCAACAGCATATACCCCATTCTGAGGGACAGCAAGGCCTGAGGCAATTCCTAGATTAATTGTTGGATAGCCTAATAAGCGACCTCGCTTAGCACCGTGGATGACCCTACCCTTTAGCGTTACTGGTCTACCTAAAAGAGTTGCTGCCTGGTCCACTTGACCTGCTGTAATCATTTGGCGAATTAATGTACTGCTAACCATAACATCATCTACGTATACTGTGGGGTTAATTTCTGTTGTGAACCCATATTGTAGCCCGGATTTTTGTAAAAGTTCGGGAGTACCACAACGCTTATATCCAAAAAAATAGTTTGGACCGATTAGAATATGCTTTGGATTTAATTGGTCTAATAATAAACGAATAAATTGAGATGCTGATAATTTCAGAAACTCTGCAGTAAAAGGGATATTTAATAAAATATTTACACCCAATTTTTCAATTAATTCAACTTTGTCATCTTGCGTAATGATTTGTAAAGGGCATCTTTCAGGAGCAATAATGGATAAAGGATGATTACTAAAAGTGAAAACGACACTTGTTCCATCTAGTTGCTTGGCTGACTCTACAGAACGAGAAATTACTTTTTGATGACCAATATGTACGCCGTCAAAAGTTCCTAAGGCAACTGTAATTCTAGGATACTGATCTTTTAAAGTTGTCATTTGATTTAATACTTCCATATATTCCACCACACAATAACAATAATATCAGAAAATCTATCTATGGAACTCGATTAGAAAGCTCTTTAGATAGATTTCATTTTGATTATTCTAATTTGATTACTTTTATTGGCGTAATCACTGCAGCATCAGTATTTATTTGCCCGATTCCAATAAATGAATGTTCTTGATCATATATTCGCAAGAATGTTTGTTTAGAAACAGTAAGAGTAGAATTTATAATACTTTGGCCATATTGAAATGCCTGTACTATTTCTGGAGTCAGTATTACCTTAGGCATATATCCAAGAGCATAATCTAGAGGTAGAAGAGCAATGGGAGAATTGCTTTCAATTTCTTGTAATGTAAAAGAATTCTCTAAAGAAAAATCTCCTACACGAGTACGCACTAGAAAAGACATAACAACAGGACAATTTATTTTTTGTCCTATATCAGAACATAAAGATCGAATATATGTTCCTTTGGAGCAGGTTACATCAAATAGGATGCGTGTGTCATCTATATGTAATAAAGTTATATTATGAATCGTAATAATGCGTGGCTGGCGTTCTACTGTTATACCGGCCCTTGCTAATTCATATAATTTTTTCCCTTGTATTTTTATAGCTGAGTACATAGGAGGAATTTGTTCAATCGTACCAATAAATGATGATAATACCTTTTCAATTTCTGATTTAACAGGCATAGCACAAACAGCATTATTTAGAATCGTACCAGTATCATCACCAGTATCCGTTTCATAGCCAATAGTGAGTTCAACACGGTAACTTTTATCAGTATCTGTCATATACTCAAGTAATCGTGTAGCTGATCCTAATGCAACTGGCAGAACACCCGACGCTGCGGGATCTAAAGTACCAGCATGACCTACACGCTTTAGATGATAGGTTCTGCGAATGAAAGAAACAACATCGTGTGAGGTCATGCCAGGTGGTTTTAGAACGTTTATCAAACCACTAGTCATAGCAGTGTCTCTGCTAATTGTTTTATGGCAGAATCAAGGACTCTTTTCTTAACGTCTTCAATTTTACCTATGATAGCACAACCAGCTGCACGTATATGTCCACCACCGCCAAAGGAAAATGCTAGGCGACTTACATCTACTGTTTTTGAACGGAAACTAATTCTGATAGTATCTTCATTCATGATTTTAAACATGATAGCAATTTCAACACCTTCAATAATCCGAGGATAATTGATAAAGCCTTCAGTACTATCCAAATTATCAAGAGTATCTGGTGATACAGTTATCGTAGCAATTTTACCATGATGATGCAGTTCAAGCGTTTCTAATACTTTTGCTAAAGTTAAAATACTTTCGAGTGGCTTGGTTTCCATATATTCTGATATAGAATTTGGATTAGCTCCGTATTCCATCAAATCAGCAGCGTAACGCATGGTTTGCACTGATGTATTCGCATAACGGAAAAAACCACAGTCAGTAGCTATAGCAGTGTACAAACAGGTTGCTATTGTAGGAGTCATTTTTGCATTTAATAAGTATAGCAATTCTAAAATGATTTCTCCAGTTGCTGCTGATTGACTATTGATATACCAAAAGTCAGCAAACTTAGTATTAGAAATATGATGATCAATATTTAAGATGGGGGCATTTACATGCTCGTTCACTTTACCAATACGTTCAATATCACTGGCATCAAGTACTACTAATAAATCAGCACTAATTACTTTAGTTGTTGGTTTACCAATCGTTTCATAGCCAGGAAGAAAATTATATAATGCAGGTACTTCATCATCAAGCACCATTTTTACACTCTTTCCTCGTGCGGTAAGATATTCATTTAGCGCCAACATAGATCCCAAACAGTCACCATCTGGATGAACATGAGCAGTAATAATAATAGTGCTGCTATTTTGTAAAAGTTCAGCAATCTGCTTAAGTGAAAAATCCATAATTTATTGATTGCTCTCTTCCTGCTTGATTTTAATTAATAATTCTTGAATATGAGCGCTATAATCTAAGGACTCATCAAGGTGCAACGATAATTCAGGAGTGATTCTCATTCGAATACGCTTACCAATTTCGCTGCGCATGTAGCCTAAAGAACTTTGCAATCCTTTCCAAGTATCAGCTTTTTGCTCATCACTGCCCATTAAGCTAACATAGATCTTTGCACTACGCAAATCACCAGTTGCCTCAACTTGAGTAATAGTCGCAAAACCGACGCGTGGATCTTTTAATTCGGTTAAAATAATTTTACTGATTTCTTGCTTTATAAACTCCTGAACTTTTTCAACTCGGAGCTGGCTCATATATATCCTCCGCCTTTAACCTTTAGGTTTTATTTCTTCCATAGTGAAAGCTTCAATGATATCGCCTTCTTTAATATCACGGAATTTATCAATTGTAATACCACATTCATAGCCTGCAGCTACTTCTTTTACATCATCTTTGAAGCGTCGTAAGGATTCTAATTCACCTTCATGAATCACAATGCCATTACGGATTACACGGACTTGAGACGAATTGAGTATTTTTCCTTCTAATACATAAGCACCAGCAATAACAACCTTTGAAATTGTAAATAACTGACGTATTTCTACACGACCTTGAAGTGCTTCTTTGTATTCTGGTGCCAGCATACCTGTCATAGCAGCTTCCACATCATGTAATGCTTCATAAATGACACGATATAGTCTAATGTCTATCTTTTCAGATTCGCCAGCTTTACGGGCATTACCATCTGGACGGACATTAAATCCTATAATTAATGCATTAGCAGCAGAAGCTAACATTACGTCAGATTCATTAATAGCACCTACTCCAGCATGCACAATGTTCACTCTTACTTCTTTGTTATTAGCATTTAAGGCTAGCAATGACTGACGTAATGCTTCAACAGAGCCCTGAACATCGGCTTTAATAACAATATTAAGATCTTGGATATTTCCATCTTGAATTTGTTTAAATAAATCATCAAGTGAAACTTTTTGTGATTGCATTAATTCATCTGTACGTCGTTTAGCAATACGTTTTTCTGCTACCGCTCTTGCTATTTTTTCATCTACTGCAACCAGAACATCACCTGCTTGTGGTACATCAGCCAAGCCAAGTACCTCTACAGGAGTAGAAGGTTCAGCTTTTTTCACTTTCTCACCACGATCATTTACCATAGCTCGAACTTTACCATAGGCAATTCCAGCAATAATAGTGTCACCGATATGCAGAGTTCCTTTTTGCACTAATACAGTAGCGACTGGACCGCGTCCTTTATCAAGCTTTGCTTCAATAATTGTACCATAGGCTTGACGATTCGGATTTGCTTTAATTTCTTGCATCTCCGCTACTAATAATATCATTTCCAAAAGCTCATTTATACCAGTTTTCTTCTGTGCAGAAACTGGTACCATGATGGCTTCGCCGCCCCAGTCCTCAGCAACAAGACCGTAATCAGATAGCTGTTGCTTGATTCGATCAGGGTTCGCACCAGGACGATCCATTTTATTAATCGCTACGATGATGGGAACATTAGCAGACTTAGCATGATTGATAGCTTCAATAGTTTGTGGCATGACCCCATCATCTGCCGCTACTACTAAAATTGCAATATCCGTTACCTGTGCTCCGCGAGCTCGCATCGCTGTAAAAGCCTCATGTCCAGGAGTATCGAGAAAAACAATTTTTTTACCTTGGCAAGTTACTTTATATGCACCAATATGTTGCGTAATTCCACCAGCTTCTTGAGAAGTTACATGTGTTTGCCTGATAGAATCTAATAAAGAGGTTTTACCATGATCGACATGTCCCATAACGGTAACCACTGGTGGTCTAAGAACAAGGCTGGAAGGATCATCTTCAATTTCCGCAATTTCAGTGGGGTCTTCTTCAGGTGGTAATTCTAGTACTTCAACTCCAAATTCTGTTGCTAACAATGAAGCCGTTTCAAAATCAAGATCTTGATTTATCGTAGCCATAACACCAAGCATCATAAGTTTTTTGATTACTTCACCAACATCACGACACAATTTGCTCGACAGTTCTTTAACTGTGATAGACTCACCTAATTTAACGCTTTTAGGTTTTGGTGGTTCAATTTTAACAGCTGGTGCGGCACCACGGGATTGGAAACCGCGATTTGCTTGCGGCCGTCTATTGAAATTTCCTCCCCCTTGGTTTCGTTGGGCGTTATTATTGTTAGTAGAGCGGTTGTTATTTGATTGAAATTTATTAGGAGGAGCAGCAGGTCTAGATTGTACAGGAGGTTGTTGGGTTCCTGCATTCCTTGGTTGAAAATTTTGTTGTGGTGGACGTTGTCCTTGGAAAGGTGCCTGCGGTGGACGTTGTTGATTCTGGGTATTTTGTGGTGGACGTTGTCCTTGGAAAGGTGCTTGCGGTGGACGTTGTTGATTCTGGGTATTTTGTGGTGGTCGTTGTCCTTGGAAAGGTGCTTGCGGTGGACGTTGTTGATTCTGGGTATTTTGTTGTGGTGGACGTTGCCCTTGGAAAGGCACCTGTGGCGGACGTTGCTGATTTTGTTGAGGTCTGTTTTGGTTAGATTGATTTTGCCAAGAACGTTGTGGTTGAGGATTAGAAGCAGGACGCTGTTCCCCACTATTACTCAACGGTTGTTGCCTACCATCGCTTCCAATAGAACGTGTTGTTTGCGTTGGTTGTTCTTGAGTTCTTGGTTTATTTTCAATAGTTGAGGTTCCTGATGTAGGTGTGGAAGTTATTTTATGCGCAAAGGTCCGGGTAATAACATTCTTGGCATCATCATCCACACTACTCATATGATTTTTTGCTTCCATATTGTTACGGTTTAAAATATCAATAATAACTTTACTTGTTGTATTAAAATCTTTGGCTAATTCATATATTCTATATTTGGACATTCATCTACCCCCATTTTCTTTTTCAATAGTGAATTGTATTACTTAACTATTGAGTAATTTTTTAACTGCATTTGTAAATCCAGTATCTGTTATTGCTAATGCAGCACGATATACTTTTCCGATACATTGTCCTAATTGCTCTTTTGAAAATATTTCATAAAGATCAACTTCATAATAGGCAGCCATATCATTATAACTTTTTTTTGTAGCATCCGAGCAGTCTATGGCAATGATAAGAAGTTTAGCTTTACCCGATTTTATTGCCTTTTCAACAGATAATTCTCCTGAAGAAATTTTCCCTGCTTTTTGTGCTAAACCGAGTAATGAAATTATCTTTTCTTCTTTGATCATGTTATAATACCAGATCGTAATTGTTCATATATTTCAGGATTGACTACTCTTTTTAATGCTCGTTCTAATCTTTTTTCTTTAAACGCTTTTGCCAAGCATTGTTCATTACAGCAAAGATATGCGCCTCTTCCTGATTTTTTACCAGTTGTATCTAAAATAACATCATCATCAGGAGTGCGGACAATTCGTAATAACTCTTTTTTATTTTTCATTTCTTGACAACCAACACACATACGTTGAGGAGTTTTTTTCTGTATAACCATAAAATCCTCCTAAGAACCAACTTGAGATTCGCTTTTAATATCAATTTTCCAACCAGTAAGTTTTGCAGCTAGACGAGCATTTTGACCTTCTTTACCAATTGCTAACGATAATTGATAATCAGGCACTACCACTCTCGATATTTTCTCAACTTCATTAATTTCTACACTGACTACCTTAGCTGGGCTTAATGCATTAGCGATATATTTAGCAGGATCAGTATTCCATTTTACAATATCAACCTTTTCACCTTTTAGTTCATTAACGATTGATTGTACACGCATGCCTTTATGACCAACACAGGCGCCTACCGGATCAACATTTTCATCACGTGAATATACTGCGAATTTCGAACGTAAACCTGGTTCTCTAGCCACAGACTTTATTTCAACAATTCCATCGTGAATTTCTGGAACCTCTAATTCAAATAATCGTTTTAATAATCCTGGATGTGTCCGGGATACTAATATTTGAGGTCCTTTCGTTGTTTTCTTCACTTCAATTATGTACGTTTTTAATCGATCACCATGTTTATAGACTTCCCCTGCAATTTGTTCAGAAGGAGCTAAAATAGCTTCTGCTTTGCCAAGATCAATAAAAACATTTTTTTGTTCAATACGTTGAACAATACCAGTTAGAATATCACTTTCTCTATTTGAAAATTCATCATAAATAATGCCACGTTCCGCTTCCCGAATACGTTGCACTACTACCTGCTTGGCTGTTTGAGCTGCAATTCGGCCAAAATTTTTCGGTGTAACTTCGACCTCGACAATATCTTCTAAATCATAGCGTATATCTAATAATCTTGCCTCAGTGAGATCGATTTCCAGACGTGAATCGGTTACTACCTCAACAACTGCTTTACGGGCATAAACATGAATTTCACCTGTTGTTCGCTCTAATGATACCCGTACATTTTGAGCTGAGCTAAAGTTTCTTTTGTAAGCTGAGATAAGTGCTGCTTCTATTGCCTCAAACAAGACTTCAGGGGCAATTCCCTTTTCCTTGCCTAATTGTTCAAAAGCCTGCATAAATTCTGCGTTCACCTAAATTCCTCCTATTCAATTTTGCGTATTAAAAATCAACAAATAACCTAACTTGTGAAGTTTGATTGCGTGGAATGATCATTTCAACACCATCAATATCAATGCTGATATTACCATTATTTAAGTTGTTTAATGTACCTACAGTACGTTTCTGACCATTAATTGGTGCAAATGTAGTAATTTCAATTTTATCGCCAATGTGACGGACAAAATCCCTATCTTTTCTTAGTGCACGATCCAGTCCTGGCGAAGAAACTTCTAAATAGTAACTTTCTTTAATGGGGTCAAGTTCTTCCAATTTTGCTTCAAGCTGCTCACTTACCCAATGGCAGTCTTCAATCTCAATACCGCCTTCTTTATCTAAAAAGATGCGAAGATACCATTCGCGTTCTTTGATATATTCTACATCTACTAATTCAATTAGACTGTTAGCAACAATATTTTGAACAATATTCTCTATCAAATTCTCAATATGCTCTTTTGACATACAAAACCTCCTACCTAAGTATATTTTTCTATTATCTTAGTCTTGCCTAAAAATATGTAAGCTTATACCCTATATTTGGTAGGCTAAAATAACCACTAAGCTGAAAGAGTGGGTATTATACCCACTCTTTCAGCGCAAAAAAAACATTTATACTACCACTTAGTATATCATTATATAGTGGCATTTACAATAACATTTTGTTTTAAACAAGGAATTTAGAATCGGTTTCGCATTAATTAGTTGTTATTCATTATCCGAAAAGCATCATTTGATCCGATTCAGGTAAGTCAGTGAGGCAACCGTGGGTTTTTAATATATCCACTACTGTTTTTGATAGACGTGCTCGATTCCTTAGGTCTTCCATAGATGAATAGGGAATTCCTTTACGTGTAAGGGCAATATTATGCGCTGCATTTTCTCCCACACCTTGTAAGGAGGATAAGGGCGGTAAGAGTCCATTATCTACAACTAAGAACTTAGTTGCATCAGATTTATATAGGTCAACTCTTTGAAAAGTAAAACCACGCAAATACATTTCCAAAGCCATTTCAATAATAGTAACGAGTCCCTTTTCTTTAACAGTTATGTTATTTCCTTTTGATTCAAATTCATTTAACTTATTTCGTAATACAACCTCTCCCTGTAACACAAGTTCTGCATCAAAATCAGTACCTCTTACCGTAAAATAAGAAGCATAAAAAGCTAAAGGGTGATGAACTTTGCAATACGCTATACGAAAGGCCATCATAACATAAGCAACTGCATGGGCTTTTGGAAACATATATTTAATTTTTTGGCAAGATTCAATATACCACTCTGGTACATTCTTCTCACGCAATTTTGTGACATCCTCCGGCTTTATGCCTTTTCCTTTACGTACACCCTCCATAGTTTTGAAGGCCAAAGAAGGATCAACACCTTTGTGAATAAGGTACATCATAATATCATCACGGGCTGAAATAGCTTCAGATAATTTGGCTGTACCTGCTTTAATCAAGTCTTGAGCATTATTTAACCATACATCTGTTCCATGGGAGAAACCACTAATCCGTACTAATTCACTAAATGTTTTGGGTTTGGTGTCGTCTAACATTTGTCGCACAAATTTTGTTCCAAATTCGGGAATGCCAAATGTTCCAACAGTACTACCTAATTGTGCAGGTGTTAAATTTAATGCAGTAGTTGAGGAAAATAAGCTCATCGTTTCCGTATCATCTAGTGAGATCGTTTGCGCATCAATCCCAGTTAGGTCTTCTAACATTCGAATAACCGTTGGATCGTCATGACCGAGAATATCAAGCTTAACTAAACGGCTACTAATGGAATGATAATCAAAATGAGTGGTAATTGTTCCAGAAGTCTTATCGTCGGCAGGGTGCTGTATGGGCGTAAAATGATGAACATCCATATCCCTTGGTACAACCATAATACCCCCTGGATGTTGTCCAGTAGTTCGCTTTACTCCAGTGCAGCCATTAATCAAAGCATTAATGTAAGCATTGCGTGGGGTAATTCCTTTATCAGTAAAATAATTTTTCACATAACCGTATGCTGTTTTATCTGCTACAGTAGCAATCGTTCCCGCACGAAATACATTGTCCTTGCCAAATAATTCTTCTGTATATTTATGAGCAGTAGGCTGATAATGTCCAGAAAAGTTTAAATCAATATCAGGAACCTTGTCACCATGAAAACCCATAAAAACAGCAAATGGAATATCATGGCCATTTTTTACCGTAGGAGTATTGCATTGTGGACAAATTTTGTCAGGCAAGTCAAATCCGCCTCCATAGCTGCCATCCGTAACAAATTCACTATATTTACAGCTCGGGCAGCTCCAGTGTGGAGGCAAAGGGTTAACTTCCGTTATATCTGTCATAGTGGCAACAAAAGAAGAGCCAACAGAACCTCTTGAACCTACCAGATAGCCATCGTCTAATGATTTCTTTACTAATTTATGAGCAATAAGATACAAAACAGCAAAACCGTTATTAATAATGGCATCCAATTCATATTTTAATCGCTCTGCTACCACTGGTGGCAATGGATTGCCATATAATTGTTCTGCCTTATGATAGGACATCGATCGGATCTGATCTTCAGCACCAGGAATTTGTGGTGAGTAAAGCTCATCAGGAATCGGTTTAATTATTTCAATTAGCTCGTTAATACGTCGTGGATTTTCTACAACGACTTCATAGGCCTTGTCATTGCCAAGATATACAAATTCATTCATCATTTCTTCTGTAGTACGAAAATACAAGGGCGGTTGTTGATCAGCATCACTAAAGCCTTTACCAGCCATCATGATTCGTCGATATACTTCGTCTTCGGGGTTTAAGAAATGTACATCGCAGGTTGCTACCACAAGTTTATTAAGCTTAGCACCAATTTCGCAGACTTTGCGATTAATTTGTCTTAACCCCTCTTCATTTGCGACCATCCCTTCTCGGATTAAGAAAGAATTATTGCCGATAGGCTGGATTTCCAAATAATCATAAAACTCAGCAATTCTAAGTAATTCCTCGTCATTTTCTCCACGCAGTATAGCTTGAATCAACTCGCCTGCTTCACAGGCTGATCCTAATAATAAACCTTCTCGATACTCCATTAGTATTTTGCGAGGAACACGAGGTGTTCTATATAAATATTTTATGTGGGATAATGAAACTAAACGATATAAATTTCGCAAACCAATGCTATTTTGGGCCAATATAATAATGTGACGAGCTTTCTTTAGATCTTCGTCAACTAGGTAGCCTTCCATACCGTAAATTACTTTAATGCCTGCTTTGAGGGCGGCTTCGTGAGCTTCTGGGAATGCTTGGACTACACCGTGATCAGTAATTGCAACCGCAGAGTGGCCCCAGTTAGCAGCAGTCTTGATAAGATCTTTGGCTGATACCATAGCATCCATATTACTCATGCGTGTATGAGCATGTAATTCAATTCGTGTTGTTGGAGCATTATCCATGCGTGTGACAATATTAACCTTGCACATACTGTCAGCATAGAGAACTAATTCATTGCTGTATTTATCAAATTGAACAGTACCTTTCGCTTTTACTGTCATCCCTTTTTTCAAAACTGCAGAGACTTTAGCAAACTGTTCTTTATCTTTATCTTCAAAGAATACTTTGCCACTAAGACCATCTGTTAAATCACCCATATCAAAAGTTAAGAGCTGTCTTCCTGAACGCAATTCGCGCAACTCAAAATTTACCAGTTGACCCTCTACTACAATATTACGAGCTTCATCTTGAATACTACTCATAGGCACTGGATCAGCTTTAATATTTCTGCCAAAAATAATGGGATTGTCGGCCTTTGCCTCACTCGGTGATTTATGTTCGGTTAATGCTTCTAAATATTCAGGAGTTAATAAGTCTTCGTGGCGAGTGATTTCAGTAATAGCTGTAGTGATACATTTGACGGTGCAGTTTCGATTAAACTCAGCCAATATAAAGGATTGCATATTTTGTATAGTTCCATGGGTGGAAAAGATTTCAGCAGCTAAATCACCGACGGTTTCAATCGTTAATGTTTGACCATCAAAGTTCCACTTAGCATTTGTAAGTAAATGTTTAACAGAATGTATATTATTCGAGATTCGAGCAACAAAATCTAACCAATTATGCACTAAATAATCTTCTAATACTCTAATACGTTGAATAAAATTTACTTTTTTTAAGCCACAATCAGTACAGAATTTTTCTTCCGCTACTATTAACATGTTTTTGGATAATTCTTTTGGTACCGTTATAAATATATCCCAAGTACTTAGCGTAGTATGAACTTCAACCTTGGTAATTTTACAATATTTAATTAGTTCTTTATCTTCAGCCTTCATTGGTAATTGTGAAAGGAAAGACAAGAAATTTTCAGGATTATCAGGTATAATACAATAACTATACATTGTCACAAACCTCTTTCGTGATCAAACACTCTTTAGAAATATAAGCTTTAATAAGGAATAAGAGAATTTTGATATTTTGTCATTCTTTTATTTTAACATAGTTTTTATAAAATAGAGAGTGTAATTGAAGACTTAGTATATATCAGCAGAAAGTATACACAAAAAGAAATCCTAATTCTTTTTGTGTATACTTTCTCTACTAGCAAGGGGTATAGGTTTAAATAACATTGCTATTCTATTGAACCAACCTTTAAATGATGCGTACCATTTACTAATGAAACCAATACTTGATTGTCATAATACTCAAGTATATTAATCGCGGTATTATCTTGTTTTATATTCCAGAGATAGTTCAAATGAATATTAAGCACTGTACATAAAATAGTACGTATGGTTCCTCCATGAGAAACAACAACAATCGTTTGATCTGGATGCTTTTCTACCAATTTTGTTAAGGCAATGGTAGATCTTTCTTTTACTGCTCTAAAGGTTTCACCCTCTGGGATCTCAATTTCATCAGGATGAGTGAGAAGCTTAGTCATCAGATCTGACCACTGATTATTGATAGCAGCGTAGGTTAGTCCTTCCCATTTGCCAAAATTAATTTCCCTAAATTCAGGTATAGTTTTAACCTGTAGTTGATGCTTTTTTGCAATGCATTCAGCGGTTGTAAAAGCACGGCATAAATCACTAGCATATACAGCAGAAATGGATTCTTCTGCTAGACTATTTGCTGCCAAATTAGCTTGTCGTATGCCTTCTTCGGTTAAAGCTACATCACAATGTCCTTGATATTTCATTTCTAAGTTCCACTGTGTTTGTCCATGACGGACTAAAATCACTTTTGTCATTAAATTCCTCCTAATAGCCTTTTCAATGTATCGATTAAAATACGATTTTGTTCCTTATGTTTTACAGCTACCCGGATGTATTCTGAAGATAATCCTGGGTAATTACTGCAATCACGAATTAAAATATTATGCTTTTCCATAACGTTCCGTAATTGCTTTGCTGTCATAGCTGTCTCTTTAATATTTATTAAAATGAAATTAACAGATGGTAAGTATGGTTTTAAATTTTTTATTGCTAATAAGTTATTATATAACTCTATTTTTGCTTCTGCAACATAGTCTTGGCTTAGTTGTTGATAATCATTATCGGATAATGCAACAACACCAGCATTTTGTGCCAAAGTATTAACATTCCAAGGATCTTTTCCTGCGTGTAACATTATGGTAATTCTAGGGCTGGCTAGACTAAAACCAAGTCGTAGCCCTGGTATGGCGTAAAACTTGGTAAGTGAATGCAAAATGATAAGGTTTTCATATTGCGTTAATAAATGACGACAAGTGTAAGTATCTGCATTGGGTAAAAAGTCGATAAATGACTCATCAATGACTACATAGGTATTCTGTATTTTAGCGACTTCTAATAGCTTTTCTAGCTGTTTATTTGTCAATAAGGTACCAGTTGGATTATTAGGATTGCAGATAAATATTACATCAATATCAGTGAATCGTTTCATTAGTTTTTCTATATCAATCTCAAAACTATCTCGCTCATCAAGATAAAAATATTCGATATTTGCTCCACTAGCTCTTGCTGCACGTTCGTATTCACTAAACGTTGGTGCAGTTACTAATACTCGTTTGGGGGCTAGCATATGACATAAAATATACATCAGCTCTACCGCTCCATTACCTATTGTTATTGATGCAGAGTCTACTCGATAATGTTGGTTGATTGCATTCTTTAAAGCATAACCTTGCGCATCAGGATAATGGATAATGGATTCTAGAGACTCATGTAATGTTTGTCGAATTTTATCTGAGATACCTAAGGGATTAATATTAGCACTAAAATCTAATATTTCAGAGGAACCGCCACCTGTCTCTCGTATTTTAGCATACAAATTACCACCATGTTCAAAAGCATTGATTCCACTCATTACTATCACCTTCTTGTTTCATTAATCCACCAGAAATAAATTTTACAATACGCAAAAATTTAACACCATTACAGTGCCTATTGATCTCTTCGATACAAGGCGAGCAGTGCTGCAGTTGATTTGGCGGAAATAGGACTCCAACCACAGTACCGCTGTGAGCAATATTTACTCCCACTGCTCCCCAGGATAAACTAATGCTGATCATTTCTTCTAAATAGGGTTTAAACAATATTTTCTGATTCGCTAATGCACTAAGGGTAGCTCCTTTACCGAGAAGAGAGAGATCATTTGTAGTAAGTCCTTTAACAATTAAATTCATGGCCTCTTGTACTTGTAACTCTTTAGCTTGGTTTAATTTTTCTAAGTCATTGCGTTGATTAAAGTAAAGGGTATCTATTTCTCCTCCAACATCAAAAATTGCAATATACATTGGAATTGCATTTCCTAAGCACTGACGAATATGTCCTTGTATATGGTCAAATAATACAATACCCGGATAAAATATACCATCGGTAGGTTCTATCGATAAAGCAATATCTGCTATTTCATCAGGCGATAAAATTTTTCCGGTACTTAAAGCAATACTTTGGCAAGTGGCACTAATATCTGCACTGCTGGAAGCCATCCCTTTACCAATTGGTAATTCTGACCTTAGATTGACATAAAAGTTATCAGTAATTTGTAAATAATGGAGTGTTTTCTCGATAGCGGACATAACCTTATTACCAACATTCAATGATGCCGTACCCTCACATGGTTTTACTGTAACTTCAGAATATAGATCAATAGGACAAGTAATCAAAAAGTTTCTTCCAGCAATTGTACCTTGTGCTAATTCACCACAAGACCCAGGAGCTTTGACTGTTATCCTCATACAATTGTTCTCCAATGAAGTTATTATTTTAGTGCAGATTACATTTGAAAATTTACAATATCTACTAATTAGTACAAAAATACGAGGAGCAAAACTATTTCGGTTATTTCAGTAATCGCACCATAGATATCACCAGTCAAACCACCGATTAGTTTTTTTACATAATTAGAAAATAGTAGAGTAACAACAATCACAGCAAATAGGCTCACAATAGCCTGTTTACCCAAAGGTATTACAAATAGTAAGGTGAGTACAGTGGCAATACACAAAGTGTATTTACCTGCATATTGAGCAAAAGCTTTACCGATACCATCAGGGCGAGCATAGGGAAATACAGTGATTCCAACGACCATTGCAAATCGGCCTAATAATGGCATCATAAATAAGGCTGTAGGAAGCCCTTGGGGAGGAATGTCCATAATGAGTGACCACTTTAGTATGGCAAGCAATACAAAAGCCATCACACCATTAGCTCCAATTCTGCTGTCTTTCATTATTTCTAACATTCTGTCTTTAGATCGACCAGAAAAAATGCCATCCATAGTATCCATGAAACCATCACAAGTTAGACCACCAGTAAGTAAAACATTAGAAATGATCAAAAAAATTGCTAATATATGGGGTGGTAGATACATCCCAATATAAGGGAGGAATTCAGCCAATACATGATGTACTAGCACGAGAATAATCCCAAGGATAGCACCTATTAAGGGGAAATATTTGACACTTCGACCAAAGCTTTCAGGTGACCATTCCGATTGTTTAGCAACTTGAATTCGCGTTAAAAACTGTAATCCGGTTATAAAATTATTCATTTTTATTCTATAGCGTAAGTACGCTATCCTCCAACATTGTCATTTTTAGCACTGCTTTAAAAATATTATACCATCAGCTTAGAATAGATGAATAAAATCGCAATAAAAAAAGCCGTTGTTATGTACATGATATGAATTGTCTGTTTGATATGAATTGGAATTAGGGGAAATTTTGCTTCTCCCATATAAGCACGTTGTGAAGCGATTCCCCCATAAAAATTTAAACCACCTAAGCGGATACCTAGCGCGCCAGCGACAGCTGCTTCTGATAGTCCACTATTAGGACTGGGATGTTTTTTTGCATCTTTCCAAATTGCCTTACTTGCTCCGATAAAATTAAAGCGCAGCACAATTATAGCTAGCAAAATGAAGAGCGCTGTTAAACGCGCTGGAATATAATTAAAGAGATCATCAACACGAGCTGCGCACATGCCGAAATCCTTATATTTATCGTTCTTGTATCCTACCATAGAGTCCAGAGTATTTACTGCTCGATATAAAAACGCTAATGGAACTCCACCAACTATAAAATAAAAGAGGGGTGAAATAACGCCATCAACAATATTTTCTGCGATGGTTTCTACTGTTGCTCTTGTAATTTCTGGAACAGTAAGTTTATCTGTATCTCGTCCAACAATCCAGCCTACTTTAAATCGAGCTTGTTTTAAATCACCAGATACTAAGTAATGGTAAATTTCATTTCCTGCCTTAGCTAAACTATTAGGTGTAATTGTAAGGCTCAACAAAAGAGCTCCTCCAAGGAATTCGGCCCAGGGATGAATTTGAGATAAGAGTTTTAATATCCACCAAGTAATACTATAAGTTATCCCTAAAACTAAGATTACAAGTAGCATACCAGTTATTTTTTTTAATGTATGGGAATATCGAGGGTTTAATAACTTTCTTTCCCAAAAAGCAATACAATTACCAATCATTACTACAGGATGCAGAGAGGAACGAGGGTCACCGAGAAACGTATCAATTAATATAGCAACTAGGGGCAAATATTGCTCCATTATTTTGAACCCAGAAGTGTATAAATTAATTCCATATTAAGGCTATTCCTCACTGTATCTGCTAAACGATTATAACTATTTTCTTTTCGGGTATGAGTGTCATTCACTGATTCAATAGGAGCTAAACCTTTACGTATTCTTAAGGCATTCAGTAGGTTACGGCGATATTCATCATTATCAAAAATACCATGAATATAAGTTCCCATGACTAAGCCATCCGAACGTACCACCCCATCAACAGATATTAGTGGCTGGTCTGATCGACTAGTGATCGTAAAGGCGTTTTGGAGATTATCCAAAAACTCAGTACGTCCCATGTGAATTTCATATCCTGTCAAATGCTCGCAGCTAAATTTTACGTCTAAGAAACCATTATTATTACAGCTAGCAGTTACTTGGTGAGTTACTTTACTAGGTGTAAATGTTGTGGCAATATCTAACAGACCAATACCTGCAATACTATCTAAATTCGACTCCGTATGTTCGGGGTCTGCTATTTTTTTCCCTAACATCTGATACCCACCGCAAATACCAATCAGAGGTGTACCTGAGTTTACTAATTCAAGGATTTGTTCTTCATATCCTTGTTGGCGTATATATAATAAATCTTCAATCGTATTTTTGCTTCCTGGTAATAGTATAAGATCAGGTTTACCAATGGATTCGCCTTGTTTAATATAACGAACATTAACATCTATTTCGCTGGCAAAGGCCGCAAAATCTGTAAAGTTAGATATTTTAGGTGTTCTAATGACTACGATCTCAAGTTCGCGGGTACTCATTATTTGTTTATCATCAAGAGATACTGAATCTTCATCGTCAATGCCTAATTGATCAAGATGTGGTACTACACCTACTACAGGTTTCCCCGTTTTTTCTTCTAAAAATTCTAAAGCTGGTTTTAATAGATCGATATCGCCACGAAACTTATTAATAATAATCCCCTTAACTAAATCACGTTCGTCAGGATCTAATAATTCCAAGGTGCCAACAACAGATGCCAAAGCGCCTCCACGATCAATGTCAGCAATTAATAGTACGGGTGCTGTCAGCATTTTTGCAATGCGCATATTCACAATGTCATTTGCTTTTAGATTTACTTCTGCTGGGCTGCCAGCTCCTTCAATTACGATAACATCAAATTCAGTACCTAAATGGTCCAAGCACTCTTTAATAACACCTAATGCCTTGAGACTGTAACCAGTATGATACTCTTTAGCTGTCATATTGCCGATAGCCTTACCCATTAAAACAACCTGTGAACAAGAATTACCCGTTGGTTTTAATAAAACTGGATTCATTTCTACTACAGGTTCCAAACCAGCAGCTTCTGCCTGAGCAACTTGAGCTCGGCCCATTTCGCCACCTGTTTTAGTTACATATGAATTTAAAGCCATGTTTTGTGCTTTAAAGGGTACTACCTTTTGTCCATCTTGCAAGAAGATGCGGCATAAAGCGGTTGTTATTATGCTTTTTCCCACATGTGAGCTTGTTCCTTGTAGCATAATGGTTTTAGCCATGATGCACCTCCTTAGTAATCTGCAAAGCTATTTTTTTTAATTCGACAGGCAAACCACAAATGACCAAGTATACTTCATCTGATCCGGCAGCTATCTTTTGATTAACCATACCTGCGACATCTCGATATTCACGCGCCAGCGCATTTTCTGGCACAATACTCATACCTACTTCGTTTGTAACAAATACTACTGTAGCTTGACTTTCACGAGAAGAATACAATAATTTATCAATTTCTTCCATGATGTATTGATACCTTTCTTCTCGATTAGCGGGCGTACTATCTGATAATAACAAATTACTCGTATATAATGTCAAGCAGTCGAATAAGATAACATCCGCCTTTTTAGCGGCCTCCAGGAATATTTGGTCAGCATGATATGGTGCTTCAAATGTTTGCCACGTATCTGGCCGACGTTTACGGTGCAGATTTACGCGACTTTGCATTTCTTGATCATAAATATGAGCAGTAGCAATATACGCTACTTGATCGGATTGTGCAGCGGCATATTGCTCAGCAAAAACACTTTTCCCACTTCTGGTACCACCTGTAATAAGTACAATTTTTCCTTGCATTTATATCAATCTCCCAAGGATCGTTATTTTCTTCCTTGCTTAAACTCCATACATTTAGTAAGAAAACGAAGGGCATTCTGCTCATTGCCAGCAAAATGCATATGTAGATAAGATGCAACTATGTTTTTCTCAGCATAGCCACCAGAATAAACTGCTCCTGTACGCGTTTTCTTAAACTCAAAAGCCCAGGGAAATGGTTCATGAATATCGTCATGAGTCATCTGTGAAAAATGAAACTCATGACCTCGCAAGACATCTCCTGCAGCACATAAGACACTATCAGTCAACGCAGTTGCTTCTACGTAACCCACCGTTTGCAATTTAGATTGCATATTGCATTTGGCTGGTATTACTCCCACCATATCATATTCTTGCCCTTTAAAATCAATAATCGTTTTAGTCAAATACATAAAACCACCACATTCAGCATAAAGAGGCATACCTTCTTTGCAGGCTTGCCGAATGGATTCATGCATGCTTGTATTCTTAGTTAATTCATTGACAAACATTTCGGGAAATCCACCGCCAAATATCAAACCATCAACTGGAGGAAGTGTACTATCTTTGATCGGACTAAAGGGGATAATTTCTGCTCCCAAAACTTTTAGAAGATCAAGACTTTCTGGATAGTAAAAAGAAAAAGCTTCATCTTGTGCGACACCAATACGTACATGTAGTGGTGAGTGATGAAAAGTAGTTGTCTTTTCTGATTTTGTATTTAAGATTGAGGACTGATATGCGATTTTCAAAAGTTCTTCTAGATCAACTTGAGCAGAAATTTGCTCTTGCAATTGACTCATCATACCATGAGCGTCATGTTCTGTAACTGGAGTTAAGCCTAAATGTCTTTCTGGCATATGTAAGGCTTCATTACGATAAATACAACCTAACACGGGGATCTTTATTTTTTCTAAGGCTTCACAGATCATATTCTGATGATTTTTTGAACCCAATCGGTTAATGATGACTCCTGCCAAATTAACCGATTGGTCATACATTTTAAAGCCTAGTGCAATGGCTGCCGCACTTTCACCGATAGATTTTGCATCAATCACTAAAATGACGGGAGCCTCGAGCAGTTTTGCTATAGCTGCTGTGCTGCTTATACCTGTACGGCCTCCATCATATAAGCCCATTACTCCTTCAATAATAACGATATCATTATCAAGAGCTGTTTTAGCAAAAATAGGTACTAACTTATCGGTCGGGATTAACCAAGTATCTAAGTTATGTGCGACTTTTCCACTTGCTAATTGATGATATCCTGGATCAATATAGTCAGGTCCTACTTTATAAGATTGAACAGTAAGACCTTTTTGCTTTAAAGCCGCTAAAATTCCTGTAACAATCGTGGTTTTCCCCACGCCGCTATTTGTACCGGCAATAATGATACGTGGGATCTTAAAGTGGGACATAGTTCCCCTCCCTTCTTAGTACGTTGTCGGGTATTTTTATCTTTTATGCATATACAATAGAGCATTTGTGATTGCAGCAGCGATTGGACTACCACCTTTGTTACCCCTGACTGTAATATATGGAACAGGTGAGGTTTCGGCTAAAAAGTCCTTGGATTCACTGGCACCAACAAAGCCTACAGGAACGCCAATAATAAGGGCAGGCCTGATTGTTGTTTCCTTCATCAAATTAAGTACTTCAAATAAAGCAGTTGGTGCATTTCCGATAGCTACAATCGAGCCGTGCAAACGTTCACCGAACGTACGCATAGCTACCATTGATCGGGTTATACCAAGCTCTTTTGCTGTAGATGCGACCTTTTCATCACTAATCAAACAATGGACAGTTCCGCCATTGTCTGCCAAACGACGCTTATTTATGCCAGTACGCACCATTTCCACATCACAGAAAATATTGCATCCGGCCTCTAATGCAGCACATCCTGCCTGAATAGCATCTTTATGAATTTCAATAACTTTCGAATATTCCGGGTCACCCGCTGCGTGAATGATACGTGAAAAAACCTTTACTTCTTCGTGTGTCAAATTTAGTTCAGCCAAATAAGGAGCAATGATTTCCATACTGCGCTCTTCTATAGCCATAGGTTCTGTTATATAGTGCACTTGTGTACCCCCCCAATAAACTTTATTACATCTTCTATATCATATACTACATTATGATATGGAATAACTGGTCTATCGATCATTACTAAAGGCAGATTTAGTGACATGGCAGCAGTAATTTTAGTATCGCTACCGCCAATTTGTCCACTATTTTTTGTTATAATTACCTCGGTGTTATATTCTTGAAATAATGCGATATTCAGATTATGAGAAAAAGGACCTTGCATTGCTACGATATCTTTCGGTTTAAAGCCTAAAGATAGGCACTCTGTTAATACACTTGGTTCGGGTAATACACGGGCAATTAACCTGTGATTTTGTAGGCAGCTTGTGTTTTTAAAGAGTTTGAGGTGGCGACTGCCAGTGGTGAGAAAGACAACCTTGCCTAAGACGGATGCCATTTTTGCAGCTTCATCATAATCATGGACAACATGTAGACCATGATATGCTGGCAAAGGGGCCTTAGGACGTTCATACCTAACATAGGATATGCCAGTAGATTGACAGGCTTTCATTGCATTTTGGGAAACATTAATGGCATACGGGTGGCTAGCATCTACAATTAAATGAATATGATTCATGCCGATAAAAGAAATAAACCCATCTGTATCTAGAGGACCAGTATGCACTAATTCTTTATCAAGTTGTATCAAATCACGACCATAATCACTAAAAACTGATACTACGACTGGGTATCCCTTTTCGGTTATTAAGGCTGCCAGCTCCCGTCCATCTTTTGTTCCCCCAAGAACTAAAATCATAACTTGTATCCACGAGGTGTAATCATACGATTTTCTTGTACATAGGTTTGACTATTTCCGATAATTACCAAAGAAAACATATCGATGAATTCTTTGGTAAAGTCATTAAGATTCGATATGACCATATTTTCGCCTTCCCTAGTGGCATGATGGACAATTCCTACAGGAGTGCCTGCTGTTCGATGTTTTAATACAATTTCTCGCACTTCTCTAATTTGGCTGGTACGACGTTTACTTTTCGGATTATATAGGGCAATAACAAAATCTCCTGCTGCTGCCATTTCTACCCGCTTTCTAATAACATCCCAAGGAGTTAATAGATCGCTTAAGCTAATTACAGCAAAATCATGCATGAGAGGTGCTCCTAATACGGCAGCAGAAGCTCCCACAGCACTTATTCCTGGTATGATAATTACTTCTGGGCGAATATCTGCTTCGTATTTCATGGCTAATTCTAAAACCAGACCGGCCATACCATATACACCTGGGTCGCCGCTAGAAATAACCGCAACCTTTTTTCCTGCTAAGGCTTGATCAACAGCACTTTGACAGCGTTCAATTTCTTGCATCATACCAGTGCCAATAATTTTTTTATTAGTTAATAATTCAGAAACTAATTGAACATAGGTATTATAACCCACGATTACATCCGCATTTTCAATACTTTCTCTGGCTCTAGGACTCATGTCAAGCAAACTGCCTGGTCCTATTCCAATTACTGCTATTTGACCGGGGCAATGGCCACCGTTACATTCTTGTACTTGGTCTTTGGAAGAAGAAGTTTGTTCGACTGTCCCGCTAAGATTGCTGCTGCTGCACATACATTTCCCACTCCTATCTCTTTTTTGACAAAATTTGATTCTTCTAATTGATATGTTTCAATACACTCCTGCAATTGCTCGTTAACGAAGAAAATACTGGGTACATTCAACTGTTGAATGACTGATAATAATCCTTCTTCATCCTGTTTTACAATCGTACTGCCAATAATCGAAATGCTGTTTATACTACGTCCAATTTGAGTACAAGCATCTTTCATTGCTGCTAAGATTTCTTCCCTGCTAGTATTGCGTCTGCAACCTATACCAACTGCAAGAGTCAAGGGACGTAAATATAATTGATTCTTGTTGATGGGCAATAATTGATCAGTAATAATAACAGCGGCATCATATTCTTCATTAGGTAATTGAGATAAATCTTTAAAAATAACACCTTGTTTTGCTGATTCTTGATCATATAGATTTTGATTGATCAATGTTTTATCTAAGAAAAACTTGACAGTATCATTATTGACAATAGCAGAATTAATTGTTTTTAATTGTGTAAATGGTTCTAGCTTTAAATTCAGTTTTACGGCCAACATATCTGCTGCTGGTTTTTGTGCAAGATCGGTAGCTGTGGTAATGACAGGCTCAGCATCTGAAATCTCTGCAATTAAGTGAGCAAGTTCATTGGCTCCACCAATATGTCCTGCCAATAAACTAATTACGTGCTTTCCATTATCCCCCATAACCACAATAGCTGGATCAACACGTTTATCAGAAATATAGGGAGCTATCACTCTTACCACAATACCTGTTGCCATTATAAACACAAATCCATCATATTTAGAAAATATATCACCGATTAGCTTGCTTAATAAATCATAGGATATTGATTTCAGTGGATTGCGTCCTGTTTTAGCAAAAACATCCGCTTTCTTTCCAAGTTTAGCTAGTTTTTCTGCTAATGCATTACCCAGTAATGCGCCCTGGTTTGTTACGGAAATGATTGCTAACTTCATTTTGCATCTCGGTACATATGTCCAAATTCGGGAGCATATAATCTAGAAAGTGCATATTGACTGTCTAAACAGCGCCCTACAACAATCATCGCTGTGCGATCAATCTTCGCATCAGTGATAATTTTTCCAATTGTAGAAACTGTACCTCTAAAGATTTTTTGATCAGGCCACGATGCTTTTTGCACGATTGCTACTGGAGTATCTTGATGATAACCACCATCTATTAATTCTTTCATAACGCTGTCTATCATATGTACACTCAAAAAGATACACATAGTAGCATTATGACTGGCCAATAAAGCTAGTTTTTCTTTTTCGGGTACTGGTGTACGGCCCTCAAGACGTGTAATGATAACCGTTTGCGAGACATCAGGTAACGTATATTCACGTTGTAAAGCTGCGGCAGTTGCCAAGAAAGAACTGACGCCAGGTATCACTTCATAAGAAATATTCTTCTTATCTAGAGCATCCATTTGCTCTTGAATAGCCCCATAAATACTTGGATCTCCAGTATGTAATCGAACCGTTTTTTGGCCACGTTCTGTGGCCTTCTCCATAACTTCTATAACTTGATCCAAAGTCATAGAGGCACTATTATAAATAGAGGCTCCCTGCTTTGCTAGCGACAGCAAGGCTGGGTTTACTAACGAACCTGCATAAATAATAACATCTGCCTCACCTAATAAGCGTTGTCCTTTTACAGTAATAAGCTCAGGGTCCCCCGGACCTGCTCCTACAAATGATACATGCATGAATGAACCTCCTGATTAATTAAAATTCTCTAACGAATAGAGTTAGATATTCTTAGTGGATGTAATAAGATAGATTGGATTTAAAGCTTGCAGCATATTACTTGTTTTAATATGTTTTATACGTGTTACTTGCATACCGAAAGCTTCTACGGTAAATTCAGGTTTAGCTTGCATAGTATGTAAGGCTTCATATAAAGTTTCAACGGTAATTGCCGTAATTACTAATCGTCCATTTGATTTTAATAAATAATTACTTTGCTTTAAGATTTCCTGTAAATGACCACCGCTGCCTCCAATAAAAATTGCATCAGCCTTTGGAATGTTCTGTAATGCTGTTGGAGCAGTTCCAGAAATGACTTCAACATTAGCCGCACCAAATTTTACAGCATTAGCACGAATTAAATCAACTCCTTCTGGATGACGCTCTATAGCATATACAGTACCTTGGGGAGCCTGAAGTGCAGCTTCAATTGAAAGAGATCCAGTACCTGCACCAATATCTATAATAATATCGGTGGGGCGTATCTTAGCTTTATTCAGAACTAAGATACGAACTTCCTGCTTCGTCATTGGTATGTCGCCCCGCAGAAATTCATCATCGCTAATACCTGGAAAATATGTCATATTGTCACCACCATTACACAATGAGTAAATCCATCGACTTCTTTGATTTCACCTAATGTTAAGTGTTTAATTTTTTCATTTTCATAAGATAAATTAGCACATAACCATACCTTTGAATGTAATGGCCAACCATGCTCAAGGAGTACGTTTGCAATATATAAAGGATTTTGTTCAAAATCAGTTAATATGCCAAGCTTTTTTTCAGGATCATAATTCAGATCAATATCTTTGGCTTGTCGTCCATGCATACTAATCAAAACTGCATCCTGCCAAATTTCAGTGATCCTGGCAAAAGCTAACTGCATCGAACTAATACCAGGAATAACCGTAATCTGTGCCGAGGAAAATTTGGTTTTAAGGGTAGCTAAAAAACTATAAAAGCCAGGATCACCGGAAACCATTACAACTACATCGTTATCCATTAGGGAGGTAGCGATAAATGTTAATACCCCTTTTAGGTCATTGTCAATTACCTTAGTAATCACATGATCAGGAGCAAAAGTTGCAAGAGCACGCTTACTGCCTGCTATCACCTTTGCATCTGCAATGATGCGGCTAGCCACTGGCAAGATGTAATCAGGTGAACCTGGTCCTATTCCTACAACTATTATTTTATGTTCCATCCTAACTTGCCTCCAATTTCTCGTGCCGTATCATCAACCGCCAATAAATCACCTTGCAGAGTGATCATTGCGGTACCTACTTTTAAATCACCAAATACATATCGTTCAGCCCGAATGCTGACTCTTTCAGCAATTACACGATAAACATCATTTAATTTAAATTGTGCAATTATGGGCATAGCGGCTTCTGTAGTATTGCACGTTAATATTTCTTGTATAGCTTGCTGTGGAGCACCAAGGGCAGCCATGTAGGCGGCTAAAGTTTCAAAGCGAGCATCAGCTACACGGTTATGAGTATGAAAAATTCCAGCAGCTACTTTTACGAGCTTTCCTAAGTGCCCAAAAATTAATACTTGTTTCATACCATATTGCACAGCACTTTCTAACATATGTCCTATAAAATTACTAGTTTGGATTACTGTTTCTGTTGGCAGATGATATTGGTTAATAGCAATATCCTGGCCAATTTTCCCGGGGGCAAAGACTACTTCGTCATACCCTAAGGCTCTCACCATTGATATTTGCGGTGACAACGAATTTTTAAAGGCTTCCTCTGACATTGGCTCAACAATGCCTGTAGTACCTATAATAGATAAACCGCCGATAATGCCTAAAGTAGAATTTAAAGTACGCTTTGCTAATTTTTCACCTTCAGGTATCGAAATGGTAACCGTTACGCCATGCCCAGCAGGTAATACATCTTGTATGGCCTGCATAATCATCTTGCGGGGACCAGGATTAATTGCAGGTTGTCCAACTGCTACAGATAGACCTGGCTTTGTTACAATACCGACTCCTATACCAGCTTGTAGGATTATTTCATTCGCAGTATTAATTTCTATTTCGGCAGATATAGTTGTGCCATGTGTTACGTCGGGATCATCACCAGCATCTTTTATTACACTGGCTTTTCCACCAGAACTTAGACGCTGACTCGTTGCAATTTTCACTTGAATCATATGTCCCTGCGGTGACGCAACATCAACCATTTTAGGTAATTCACCTTTCCATGCTAATAAGGCTGCTTTAGTGGCAGCAGCTGCACAAGTACCTGTAGTAATTCCAGATTTCATCTTTTTTGACAAAATAAATCCCCCTGCAGACAGGGGGTACAATAAACCAATTGAATAATTTATTCTACCACCTGCCTATCCTTCGTAGGTCATAATGGTGTGTTAGAATAGGTAGGTCTCCTGACTCTGGCTCATTACACACCTAAACCTTCCCGGGGATTCCCCAGTGGTGTATCTTAGTTGCATTCCCCAATACAGTGGCGGGACCGCGCTGGCTTCTAACCAGTCTTCCCTTTTAAGCGTAAGCACCTATTCCCATAGAGCTATTAAATTATTGTTATATTCTAAACTTCTATGTTGTATGTATTCCACTAGCAAATAAAAATTTCCTGCTATTCTTTGATTAAATATAAAAGTTAACTTTATTTTGATAGTAGAGAACATTTTTCGACCACATTTTTAGGATCACTCTTTTAGCAACAACATTTTGTCACTAATGCAGGATAAAATGATAATAGATTGTCGGTTTGTAACTGTTAAACGATCATATTCAGATTGTCTGATTAGAAAATAGGAACGCTGGCTTTCTTGAATCAACTTATTAAAATCGGTGCCTAGTACGATCTCTTTGCCATAAGCGTTGGTGTAGAAAGCAAAACCAGGACGTAAGAATTTTACCACATACACTGGAGATTTGCCATCGTACTGACGGTTAAATTCTTGAGCAATATTTTTAGTTGTGAGCATAGGCGCTGCAATGGGAAAAAGTATAGCAGTTAGAACCATGGAAAATAAAGCCATCGATATGATTTTAGTCCAAAAAGCGCGAAGGATATCGTTTTTCCATGCAAAATATGCTACCAAGGAAGACATTAAAGCAAAGATTATGGCGGATATATATATGCCATTTGCCAATATCGGCATAGCTTTAAGCCCGATGAACATAATCCCTATAAATAATATTGTTACTATACTTAAACCTATAGACCAGCTTGTAAAATGAATTTTACCATGTGATGTCCAAAGACGATCGATATACCAACCAACAATCATGGCTAATGGTGGGTACATAGGTAAAATATAGGATACCAGCTTTGTTTGGGAAATAGTAAAAAAGGCAAAAATAAACAATGACCATATATTTAGAAATAATAGCGTTGAAAAATCGTATGTACTTTTCGTTAGAGAATCCCATATGGATTGAATCATGATCCCTGTCCAGGGAAAGAAACCCAGAATAAGAACTGGAACATAATAATACCAGAGTACACCCTCAGGATGCTCTGGAGACGTGAACCTTGTAATATTATGAAAACCAAGGAAAGTATCGACAAAGATACTTCCGTGAATATTATACATCAAGATATACCAAGGTGTAGCTATTGCAGCATAGATCAACAATCCTGAGAATATTTTCATACTTTTTAATAGTGCCCAGTTACGTGTAGCAAGTAAATAAAAAAAGATAATTCCTCCAGGAAATAATAATCCAATAGGTCCTTTCGTTAATGTAGCTAACCCAGCGAATAGATAGGTAATATAATATTTTTTCTCTATAAAAGCCAATAAAGAAGCAGAAAGAAAAAAAAGTAAAGTAATATCAGTTACGGCAGCCTTTCCCAAATAAAAGAATTCAATACTGGTAGCTAATACTAACGCTCCCGCAACACCGGCTCGTTCATTAAATAAGCGCCGACCCGATTGATAGACTAGTAATGTACAAGCAACAGCTAATATCGCAGATGGAAAGCGAGCGGCAAATTCATTCATACCAAAAAGTTTATAAGATGCAGCTACTAACCAATAATACATGGGAGGCTTATCATACCAATACTCCCCATAAATACGAGGAGAAAGAAATTCATTAAAGCTAAACATTTCTTTAGGTGTTTCTGCATATACAGGTTCATCAGGATCTAACAAAGGGACTCCGCCCAAATTAAAAAATACTATTAATATTGTAATTATAGCCACCAGCCAAAAACCAGTTCCTAACTTTTTAAACATTTGGTCTGCAACCTCCGAAAGTTGAATTAATTAAGACGAGTAAGGTTTATAAGAGTAATGGATATATTATTATATAACAACGCTGGTCATTTATTTGCGTGTTAATAATAATATATCCTAAAGAAAATTTTAAGATCTAGATAAGAGAGCGATATGTTTTAGCTAATCCCTCTAAAAGTATCATATGTGGTTGCCAGTCTAAATTTTTTCGTGCTATAGCATTTGATAAAGAAGATTTATAAATATCACCTTCACGTTTTTCATTATAGTTTCTCGTTACCACCTTGCCAGCGACATTTCCCATATAATCGATTAACATATTAACACTTGTTTCTGTTTGCGTACTAATATTGCATATTTTGTTAGCATGATCGACTAATAATGATTGATAATTAGCATTGGCGACATCTCCGACGTAAATAAAATCTCTTGTCTGGCTGCCGTCACCAAAAATCAATACTGGTTGATCTTGACGAATCTTGCGAGCGAAAATACTAATAACACCACCCTCGCCCCCATCACCTTGACGCTCTCCGTATACATTGGCATACCGTAATATCATATAATCAAGACCGTAGACTTCCTTGTATAATGACAAATAATTTTCACAAGTGAACTTGCTCAACCCATAAAAAGAAGTAGGTGCTTTTTGACTTGTTTCCACTACAGGTAGTGTTGTTACATTACCGTATACTGCGGCTGTAGAAGAAAAAACAATACGCTTTACATTCATTTTTCGGCACGCTTCTAAAATATTCACAGTACCTAATATATTTATATCACAATCATAGTCTGGCATTTCTAAAGATTTATGTACCATAGTCTGAGCAGCAAGATGAATTACAAAATCAAATTTTTCAGTCATAAATATAGTAAAAATTTCATCACTACGAATATCTAACTGAATAAAAGTAGCGGCCGGATTGATGTTTTCCCTTAATCCAGTACTCAAATTATCAATAATCACTACCTGACATTTTTCTTGTATTAATTTATCAACAACATGTGAGCCGATAAAACCAGCTCCGCCAGTTACTAATACTTTCACTCTACATTCCTCCTATTTAATATGATTGGCTAAAAAATTTATGTCCAAACACTCTAATCGTAAAATATAAACCAATAACAAAAGGTAGATACTCGACAATAATTCGCCAGGCTACAGCTACTATTCCTACAGTTCCTGATGGCAGAAAGCTACTAAATAAAAGGACAAAACCGCCTTCAGCAATACCAGATCCTCCTGGTGTAGGAGCAAAGTATAGTAAAATGTTTAATAAAATCATCCTCCCCATAATTTGGGGAATATTAACTGTTATGCCCATTCCCATAAACAATATTGGTACAACACTATATAAAGCTAGTAAACTGATAGCTGATTCAATAAATACTTTCCCCATGCTTAAGGGGGAAGATGATAGCATGAATACAGCACCTCTAACGTCACGATAGAGAAGAAAAATCCGACGACGATTACGATGACTAAATTTCTTTGTAAGTGTCACTAACCAATAGTAAGGCAAACTAGTACGAAATAACCAGATCAAACCAAGAATAATGGCAATAAGTGAGGCAAAACCAATCGTAAGGATATCATCTGAAAGACCTGGCATAATCCCTGGATCATAATAAAAAATAACTGGCAGGCAAAGCACTAAAAAAATAATAGATAACAATGTTCTAACAACTATTAATACAGTCGCTTTACCAGTAGGTACTCCTGCTTTTCGCAAAAACATGACCTGCGCCACTGCACCGCCTGCAGCTCCAGGCGTTAGGAGAGCCAAAAAATAATTCCCAAAGACAACATGAACAGCTTCAATCAGGCGAATCTTTTCCCCTGAAATGGATACAAGATGCATAAGACGAATTCCATCAAAGTATAAACCAATTATTAAGAAAACAAAAGCTAAAACTAAAGACCAAGGCTGAAAACTATCAAGGTGGCGTAAGGTATGAATATCAACAGTAAAATAGATTACAATACTGGAAATACTACCTACGAACAGTAATAAGAGAATCAGCCGTTGATAAAACTTAATCATGTTCTAACTCCCTAAATGAAATTAATTGTATATGGTGGTCTATGATATGTTGAGAGATTTTTGAACTGGTTACTGAATTTAATTCAGCTTGCCAGTGATAATTCCAGTTATACATTTTTTGTAAAATCGAATCGTTCGTTCCTGGGTGAATCATAATTTCTGAGGTGCCTTCTGGTAAAGAGGTTAATATGCGTAATAAATATTCCTCATGCATATTTCCTCCAGCTAACATTCCAAAAAAATGTTCAGGGGCAACAAATCCTTGCTTTTGTATCTTCCGCCGTGCTATTTCAGCTAAAAAGGTTAGACCGCCACGTGCTATAATTCGTGCTGTTTGGAATGGATAACCACCTAAAAATGAAAAAGGCTCAGCGGGAATACGTATTTTTTTTATGTCAAAACTTTTAGCAATGTCAATTGTAACATCAATGATCCCAGGTACAATATGCATATGTTGATGACTATCCAGATGAGTAACCGCTATTCCAGAGTCCATTACTTTTTGTACCTGAGCAGTAAGTTCTTTATGAATATCATTGAGTTTTATTTTTCCTAAACAATAGCGTCGTAAGAACTCAGGGTAATGAAGTGATAAACATCCTTCATTATTTACTAAAGAGGGTATCGTCTGAGGATCACAAAGTGGTGTTTCACCTACTAATGTTAAGTGTATACCAATTCCTAATTCTTTATTAACTGAAGCTAGCGTTATAGCATGATCAAAAGCACTACCTGAGGGCATAATGGTTGTACTGGTAATGATACCATTTACATATCCTTGAATAATGCCTAGGTTTACCATTTCGTTAATGCCAAAATCATCAGCATTTATGATTAATTGTCGCATAGAGAACAACTCCTTATTATACACCTCAACTATATATGGTAGCACGTATAAGGAGATATGGCAATTTGTGCTTGAATAAATTTATATAAAAGTTCAAGCACAAAGAGGAAGGAGCCTAGATTAGGCTCCTGTATTTGTATTAAGCTTTCAGATGTTCAACATGTTTGGCATAAGCACTGTGATTATGAATAGACTCGTAATTTTCACATTGTACTTCAAACCATCGAATTGATTTTTGCTGGCGTAAAGATAAAACCAAATCCCTTAAGACATCTTCAACGAATTTTGCATTTTCATAAGCATGCTCTGTTACGTACTTCTCATCCTCACGCTTTAATAAAGGATAAATTGGGCAGCTTCCTTCTGCCTCCATTAAAGCCACCAAATCCTCAATCCAAATAAACTGTCCATTTGTATTTTTGATTTTTACTTTCATCAATCCCCGCTGGTTATGTGCACCATATGCTGAAATCTCTTTACTGCAAGGACATAAGGAGGTAAAAGGAACATCAACACCTAAGATAAAATCTAATGGTTTGCCTTTGGTTAGCTGAGCTGAAAACAGGCAATCAACATCAAGCATACTTTTAAGGCCGCTAATAGGAGCAGTTTTTTCAATGAAGTATTTAAAATAAATATCCATTTGTGCATGCTCAGCATCAAGTTTATTGACAGTATCCATTAAGATCAATTCCATTTCTCGGTAAGAGACAGGCTTTTGACTCCACTCACTCAAAATTTCGATGAAGCGGCTCATATGAGTACCTTTATATTCTTTTGGTAAATTAACAGTAAGGCTTATCGTTGCTAAAACAGACTGAAGAGAATCTGCCTTCGTCTTTATAAGAAACGGCAAGCGTACATCGCTAACACCTACATTTTGAATTGCGATGCCACGATCGTCGGAGATATTTTGAACGTCTTTCAAATCTTATTCACTCCTAGTTCTATAAATAATAGGATCTATTGTACCTGCTTCAGCAAAACCTTTTAAACGCAAAAGGCAACTATCACATTCTCCACAGGCAACTGACTCTCCATTATAGCAACTGGTAGTAAATTGAAGAGGAGCATCTAAGTTCTTTCCCAACAAAACAATATCTTTCTTAGTTAATTGCAATAAGGGAGTTTCTATTACTATTTTTCGATGATCCTGTACCCCAGCTTTTGTACTATAATCGGCAACTTGCTGAAAGAGATTGATAAATTCAGGGCGACAATCAGGATAACCTGAATAATCAAGAGCATTCACACCAATAAAAATCTTGTCCGCTCCCATTACCTCTGCATAACCCAAAGCATAGCTTAAAAAAATCAAATTCCTAGCAGGCACATAAGTTACAGGAATTTGATGGCTATCGATATTACCAGTAGGTACAGTCAATTGCTCATCGGTTAAAGCACTGCCGCCGATTACATTCATGTTGGTTTCAATAATAATATGTTTAGTAACATTATAATATTGAGCTACGCTTTCAGCGCTTTCTAATTCACGAGCATGACGCTGATTATAATTAAAGCTGATAGGAAAAAGCTCATAACCTTTACTATGGGCTACGGCCATGCATACTGTAGAATCTAATCCACCTGACAATAATACAACTGCTTTCACGCTATGAAACACTCCTAAGTTTGTATATTTTTATTCAAATACTTATACACTATAGTTATTTTATCCGATGGTCAAGATACTCTATACTTATCCCAACACAAGGAAGTAGCAAGAAGGACTTTCTTCCCAAAGGGCTCCTCACATAAAGAGAGAGTTAAGTTTCTGGAATCGCATCTCCTTTGATAATAATAGATGCTGTTTCTAAAGCAGCTTGCTGTACTTTTTTCAGAGGAATTTTATATTCGTCTGCTATGATTTTACAATCTTCATATTCAGGAGTTATGCTGCATATTTTTCCTTCATATGCGCTTACTTTCACTTTGACCTTACCCCAAGGTAGTTTCACATCGATCATTTCCCGCATCGCGATTTTTCTTTCGGTTGCATAATATCGCAATCCAATAGTAGATGTTTGCTCAAAGATAAGCGCAATAACTTGATCCAATAATGAATCATTTACTAACACAGACAACATCGTGGCAGAACGATTTTTTTTCATAATAATTGGGGTGAGCCAAACATCAAAAACACCCATTTTAAGCAATTTATCCATAACATATGGATAAATCTGAGGATTTAAATCATCAATATTGGCCTCCACAACAAAAGTTTTTGCTATCACACTTTCTTCTTTTATTTCGCCTACATGCATTCTTAGCACATTAGGAATTTCTAAATCCCATGTTCCTGCTCCATAACCAATTGTTTTACTAAGAAAGTTAGCTGGCATATTTCCATGTCCTGTACTTAGTGCTGCAATTACAGCCGCTCCTGTAGGTGTTACTAATTCCTTACTCGTTTCTCCGCTATAGTATGGGATGTTCTTTAATAACTCTGCAGTAGCTGGTGCTGGAATTGGCATTAGCCCATGAGCGCATTTTACAAAGCCCTTGCCAACTTGTAATGCAGAAGTATAAATAGCCTGAATTCCTAAATAATCTAAACCAATCGCTGTACCTACAATATCAACAATTGCATCAACAGCTCCTACTTCGTGAAAGTGAATTTCTTCTACACCTACACCATGTACCTTAGCCTCTGCTTGAGCTAATAATAAGAAAATTTTCTTACTATCAGCTTTAACTTTAGGGGATAATCGAGAATCATCAATGATCTGAAAGACATCTGATAGATGACGATGATGGTCATGATCGTCATGATGATGATGGTCATCATTGAGTTTCACGTCTACATAAATGGCACTAATACCACATTTGTTTACTTCTGTAACGATTAAATCATAACCATGAACAGGTAAGAGTGATAAATTTTTTCTTAATACTTCCTCTGGTAATCCTACATGTAATAATGCTCCTAATAACATGTTACCACTAATGCCGGAGAAACAATCTAAATAAAGGGTTTTCATGATATCACCTCATTTTATTAATAATACTCGCTAATCGTCCTGCTCCAAACCCATTGTCAATATTTACCACAGATATTCCAGCTGCACAGCTATTTAACATACTTAATAAAGCTGCTAAGCCATTAAAACTAGCACCGTAACCGATACTGGTAGGCAATGCAATTACTGGTTTAGCAACCATACCTCCAACGACACTAGCCAAGGCGCCTTCCATACCTGCAGCTACAATAATTACATTAGCATTTTGAATAATATCTTGATGCGCAAATAATCGATGAATACCAGCAACGCCAACATCATAAACGCGCTCTACTTTATTTCCCATGATTTCTGCTGTAACAGCGGCCTCTTCAGCAACAGGTATGTCACTTGTACCCGCAGACATAACGAGAACAAATCGTTGACTATCAGGTTCTATCGTATCACGTTTAACATAAATTATTTTAGGTATTTCGTAGAACTGTGCTTCTGGCAGTACGACCTTTACCACTGCATACATAGCCTCAGTTGCCCGAGTAGCTAATATACTATGATTATGTACAGCTAAACTTTTCATAATTGTCGCTACTTGTTCTGCGGTTTTCCCTTGACAAAAAATCACTTCAGGGAACCCTTGCCTGATCATACGATGGTGATCAATTTTTACAAATTCTAAGTCTTCATATGGTAAAATTTTAAGCTTATCTATTGCTTCATCTAAAGATAAACGACTTGCTTGAAAGTCTTGCAATACATTGCGTAAATTATTAATATCCATGCTTGTCTCCTTAATTAATAGTTTTAGTTCAATCGAATATTGATAAGATTGCTTTCTATTATATCACTTTTTCTAAATATATACTTTTTATAGATTAGTTTTCTATTTTATAAATATATAATACTAAAAACTTGGCCTTAGCCAAGTTTTTAGTAACTTGTAGCAATAATAGCAATATCTGGTTCGTGTAATAGATTTACTATGCCAGCTGGAGTAGTAATTAATGGTCGTGCTAAATTACTACTGTTAAGTCTAAGAACTTTACCTTCTATACCATTCGTAAGTTTGACATTACTATCAATTTGATAAGGAATAGCAATACGATTAAATGCTTTTATTACAGTTGAATCAAAATGAATCTCATTGCCTTTATTGATAATTTCCATTGCCTCAAAAGAGCTCAGGCGTGAGCGGTATACTCGATTTGTAGTTAACGCATCATAAACATCTGCAACAGCTACAACTCGTGCTAATGGATGTATCTGAAGCCCTGAAATTCCCCAGGGATATCCACTGCCATTGCAGCGTTCATGGTGCTGCAATGCCATAAATGTAACACGGTAATCTAGGTAAGTATCTATTTTAAGAATATTATAGCCGAGAGCAGCGTGTTCTTTAATTTCGTTAAACTCTTCTGGTGTTAATTGACCTTGCTTATCCAAAATATATTTTGTAATTCTAGTTTTTCCAAAATCATGCAACAATCCACCCATACCTAAAAGGCATAATTCATCATAAGGTAAATCCATCGCAATACCGATAATAATAGAAAACAGACCCACGTTAACGCTATGCATAATTAAATAATCACTTGTAGAATTAACGTTATCTAAATACATGAGAACATTTTTATTTTTCGCTAATGTAGATACAATATCATTTACATAATTCTGCAATTGTGTTAAATGTCGAACTAAACCATCAGTGCTGTTAAAAGCATCTTCAACATTTGAAATTAATTTTAACCTAGTATCCATATTGATTAAATCATGTGCTTTACTAATTTCATAATTACTAGTTTTATCATCACGCACAGAAATAGAAAAGATTTCATGCTTTTTAAGTAAATTGATTAATTCCTGCTTTAATGGCATACCTGCTGTTACGAGTGTCCTACCATATCTATCGACTATATCTTGTGCTAAAATCATATTTTCCTTGACATCATTTAACAACATTTGCTGAATTTTTGTTACCTCCTATCCAGGGCATGTTCTCCTTATGTAGTAAACCCAGCTTGCTTTATGATAATTCTACACAAATTTAACATTTCCCTTCTAGATCTAAAGAAAATATTGGATATAATATTATATGGTTCTAAAATAAATGTTGTGACATCCTCGCAAAAAGGAAGGCATAGGATCACATAATCAAGTATACATTTTATTGGAATTACATTTTTCCTCAGGAAATATTAAACGTGAAATTAACTTTAGAAAGCTAAGCGATCAATTCCAGGGCGTTTCATAATACAAATTGTCTATTTCTCAAAAATTTCTCTGACTTTTCATTTTCTAACTATCTTATTAGTTACCCCTAATAGTTACTCTAAAAATCTGATAAAAGAAAATTATCTATAAGATAATTAATCTTGTCTGCAAAAGTCTAGAAAATTATTATTTTTACCAAGTTCTTCAATTTTTCGTTTAGCATCTCTTATGGTTTTTCCAAGATTAGCAACTTTTCTTATTTTTGCATCTGTTAAAATAAATTCACCATTTGACATTATAATATGTTCTTTCAAATTATTACCACACCAAAATTGAGTAATTTCGGCTTCCATGTATACAGCTCCCTTTTTTACTAAATTCTTAATTTTATATTTCTGCAAAAGGACATGATTCCCTGCAAAGTTAATCACTTCTAGGACAACTTAACTTTTATAGAAACAACCTAGAAGAATAACTAAATATGACCAGACAATGCGGAAGGCATAGCATCTGTCCATATCTTACCAATAGACTTTATTAGTTTCACAAAGCTATACTAAAAATATCCACAAAAATAATTTAAAATGAGGCGATATTTTGAGACGTTTTAATCGCACTATTGATTGGGCTGTCAAGTGGAGTAAAAATTTCTATCCGGATCGCACGAATGAATGGGATAAGCAACAACAAGCCTTGAAGAATCTGAAGACAATCGATATATTACTACATAAGAAATTATAAGGCAATAAAAATAGGTGATATTTGTCACCTATTTTTATTGCCTTATTCCTCGTGTAAGGAATGTATTTATCTAGCCACTAGCCCGTCGTCATACATAATTAGCTAATATCAAGCATACTTATATCATCCGCTTAGTTGGAGATGGTATATATGAGTAATCAAACTTTAATCTGGGCGAGTTTAATACTATCTTGGTTATCTACCCTATTACTAAGGAAAAAAGATTTAAGGCGATATGCCTGTTTCTTTATTCTGCATGCTTACTCTCGCTTTTATTTTTGAGGCTGGTATTACCCTACATTGGTGGGCAGTAAAAGAACCCTTTTTCCCTCTTGTAAATTTGCCAATATTTCTTTATGGTGCTTATCTTATCGGCACAATTTAGATTTTCAAATATACTTATGGACGTTTCTGGCTGTTCATTACCACAAATATCATTTTAGATTTTATCTTGATCTTTTTCCTGATTGATTTATTTGTTCAACGTGGTGTTTGGGAAGTTTATTTATCTTACTCACAAATATTATTCATTACTACTGCACTACGGATACCAGATATGGGGAAGAAGGACAGCATGGATTAGTATCTATGCCTAATGTGCAGCCTGCAATCCGTAAACCGCTAAACAAGGAAAATCAGGATGAACCTAATAACCAGTAAATTGACCTCACCAATCACATCATCATAATGATCCTTCACGATTAAGTCTATCCCTTCATATATAAACATTCTTTAATTTGTTTACGTAAAAATCCCTCAGAAACACTTTTACATAAACAAAGGGTTCGCAAAAAAATGCGAACCCTTAAATTTACTATGTTGTGCTGGTCGGAGCGGCGAGATTCGAACTCACGGCCTCTACCACCCCAAGGTAGCGCTCTACCAAACTGAGCCACGCCCCGACTGACAGAATTTATTGTACCCTTTTTTAGGTAGTATGTCAATAAATTCATTCAATAACTTTTGCGCCCTCAGTGTCAATGCTAAGCGTAATATATTCGGCTTTTACGTCACACTTAGCGAAAGCTTGAACCATAGCCATACCTATTCTATCGCAATTAGACTCTGTAAAGGCAATTAAACAAGGGCCAGCACCGCTTAAAGCTGCACCATACGCACCTTTAGCTACAGCTGCATCAAATACCTGCTGCATACCAGGAACAAGCTGCAGCCTATAAGGTTGATGAACTTTATCTTCAAGTGCATATTGCAAATGATGAAATTCTCCTTTACACAATGCTCCAATTAACAACGCCACCCTGCTAATATTAAAGACGGCATCTTTCATTGTTATTGTATCTGGTAATACCTGACGTGCTGTATGCGTAGATAAATTAAACTCAGGGATTGCTACTACCATATTGAGCTTTTTTCCAGGCATAAAACGTAAATAGACAGGTTGATTACCTTGCATTACACTTATGGTAATTCCTCCAAAAATTGCAGGTGCTACATTATCTGGATGGCCTTCTATTATAGTAGCCATGGAGAATATCTCTTCTTGAGTTAATGTATTCCCCGTTGCTTGATTTGCTGCTATAAGTCCACCTACAATAGCAGCAGCGCTACTGCCTAAACCACGGGCTAGAGGAATTTTATTATATAACTTAAGGTATATTCCTTGATAGGGCTTTCCTACTTTATCTAACACTACCTGCACAGCTTGGTAAATAATATTATTCCTATCAGTTGGAATACGCCCTTTACCTTCACCTTCTATCTCAATCCTTAAAGTTCCTTCATCACTTAAAGATAATTCGAGCTCACTATAAATAGTACAAGCTATGCCCACCGTGTCAAAACCAGGTCCACAATTAGCAGTAGTTCCTGGCACACGAACTTTAACTGTAATCGACATATAGTATCTCCCATCTCATTATCGTGGAGTATTATGCAAAGTCTTCTGCTTCTACTCGAATTACATTACTTACTTTATTTACTACTGACATGCCGGAAATTGTATTAATAGCCAATCGTAGATTAGCATCAGATACTTGGTAAGTAATCAATACCAGTTCAGAAGAGTTATTTACTTTTCGTTTTTGAATTACAGAGTGTAAACTTACTTGCTGTGCGCCAAAAGCACCAGCGATTGCAGCTAATACACCAGGCTTATCTGCCACTAGTAATCGAATATAATAAGGTGATTCTGTATTTTGTACAGGGCAAAAACTTTTTTGCGAAAAACAAGTACAAAGAATACGGCTGTTGGCATTATGGGTAATATTACGAGCTACATCAATAATATCAGATACTACAGCACTAGCTGTAGGCATGCCGCCAGCACCGCGTCCATAAAACATAGTTTCTCCTACCGCATCACCTTTAATATAAATAGCGTTAAAAACATCGTGAACTGAAGCTAACGGGTGCTTTGCAGGGATAAAGGCTGGGTGTACACGTACATCAATACCACGCTCATCATCTTTAGCAATTGCCAGTAATTTAATTACATATCCAAGTTCTTTTGCATAAGTAATATCTTCTGTGGAAATAGTAGTAATACCCTCAATGTAAACATCATCGATAGATACTCTGCTACCGAAGGCAATCGAAGCTAGTATTGCAATTTTGCGAGCAGCATCAAACCCTCCTACATCAGCAGTAGGGTCAGCTTCAGCGTATCCCTTAGCCTGAGCTTCGGATAAGACACTATTAAAATCCAGACCTTCATTTGCCATTTTAGTGAGCATGTAATTTGTTGTACCATTAATGATTCCCATAACTTCGCTAATTTTGTTTGCTGCCAAACATTGCTTTAAAGGGCGAATAATAGGAATTCCTCCAGCAACGCTGGCTTCAAATAAGAAGTCTACCTTACTCTTATCAGCAGCTTCAAATATTTCCTGACCGTATTTTGCTACAACATCTTTATTGGCAGTTACTACATGTTTACCAGCGATTAATGCTTGAACAATATAGTCCTTAGTAGGATTCATGCCACCCATGACTTCCACTATAATATCAATATCTGGGTCATTAATAATATCATCAATTGTAGTGGTAAATTCAGCATCGACATCTATATTTCTAGTTTTATCAAGTTGACGGACCATTATTTTTTTTATATTTACAGGTATGCCAACCTTTTGTGAAATATCATTAGCATTTTCGGTAAGTATTTTAACAACGCTAGTTCCGACAGTTCCCATGCCAAGTAAACCGATAGTAATTGTCTTTCTCATTATTGTTTCGCTCCTTTTTAAGCTTGACCTAACACTTCTAAGCGTTTAACGCCTTCAACCATTCTTACTTTATCTAGTAAAGCTTCTAAATCAATTACTAATTCAGCTGTTTCAATAGAAATAGTAGCATTGGCTACACCTTGAAGAGGTATACCTTGGTTAATCGTTAGCACACTGCCACGTTCATTGGCAATTGTATTTAACACCCTTGATAGAACACCTTGTTTATGTTCAAGCAAAAGTGCTAATGTTACTATTTTTTCTTTACTTGCTTCGTAAAAAGGAAAGACATAATCTTTATATTTATAGTAAGCACTGCGACTCAATTCCATTTTTTCTACAGCCTCATTAATTGTACGTGCTTCACCACGTTTTAACATATCTTTTACTTTAATTGTCTTTTTTATCGCTTCAGGTAATATTTCTTCACGAACTAGAAAAAATACAGATTTTTGTCCTATCACTACTATACCCCCTTAGTATTACTCATGCGGATAATAATCTATTCTCAGTAGACAGTATAGCACTACTACACTACAAAAAACAAGTATTATTAATAAAAAAAATGGTCAATCTGTACAGATTGACCATTTTTTATCAATTTCTTAGCTATCGCTTTTGTTTTTTATAAGTTTTATTTAAAAAATGATACATATTAATCCGCCACTCCCATCATTTACAACTTTTTGTAGAGTATCACGTAATTTTACCTGTGTATTTTCTGGCATACCAGCAAGTTTATTTTGAATGCCTTCCCGTACTAAAGCATTTAGTGATTTACCAAATAAATTTGTCCGCCATATTTTTTCTGGTTCTCCTTCAAATTCTCTCATGAGATATTGAACGAGTTCTTCGCTTTGTTTTTCGCTACCAATAATAGGTGATATTTCAGCCTGAACATCTGTTCTAATAATATGTAATGACGGTGCAGATGCTTTTAATCTCACACCAAAGCGATTCCCCGTTTTTATAATTTCTGGTTCCTCTAGGACCATTTCATCTAGCTGTGGTGATACAATGCCATATCCAGTTAAATTAACTTGCTCTAACGCACTTGCTATTTTATCATACTCACGCTTTGCAACAGATAAGTCTTGCATTAGACGCAATAAATGGTGTTCACCTGAAATAGTAAAGCCTGTCAATTCTTCTAATACTTGATAGAATAAATCAGTTCTGGCTGTAATCTCAATTACTGCAATCCCATTTCCAAGGTCCATATCGTGCAAAATTACATCTGCAATAAAATCATAACCTGATAAATCATCAATGGCTCGATCAATATCTCTAAGTCTTCTTACATATTGGACTACTTCGCGTACTGCACCATCAAATTTTTCTCTAAGCCAATGATCAGTTTCCAATTCTTCAATCCATTTCGGCAAAGAAATATTTACTTCTTTTACTGGAAATTCATATAAAACTTCTTGTAGAATAGCATAAATATCATCTTGGTTAAGTTGAATACAATCAACAGGTACAACAGGAACATCATATTCATTTTCTAACTTTGCTACTAATTCACGGGTTTCTTTTGAAGTTGGCCGGCATGTATTTAATATGACTAAGAATGGTTTTTCTAATGCTTTTAATTCGTTAATAACTCTCTCTTCAGCAGGTACATATTTTTCGCGGGGTAAGTCTGTTACACTGCCATCAGTAGTAATTACTAAACCAATTGTAGAATGTTCATCAATTACTTTCTTTGTACCAACTTCTGCGGCCTCTTGAAATGGAATTTCATGATCAAACCAAGGTGTAAGTACCATACGGGGACCATCTTGCTCTTCATATCCTAATGCACCATCGACAGTATAGCCCACGCAATCAACCATTCTGACTCTAACATTTATATTATCTTTAACACTAATTTCAACAGCTTCATTTGGAATAAATTTAGGCTCCGTTGTCATAATTGTTTTGCCAGCGGCACTTTGTGGCAGTTCATCCTTAGCTCTTTCTTTCTCATATGGATCAATCATGTTAGGTAAAACCATCGTTTCCATGAATCGTTTAATAAACGTTGATTTTCCTGTTCTGACTGGACCTACAACACCAATGTAAATATCACCACCAGTGCGTTCGGCAATATCCCGAAATAAATCGAATTTTTCCATTTACCGTTTCCCTCCCTACAGCTATGCTTTATGGAAAATACTAGCGTATATTCTACACTCGCAAACCATCCCTCCCTTAATGAAAAAATAAGAATCGAATGAAATGAAATGAAATAGTATTTTAAAATTAACTAAATAGTAGTCAATTAATCATTATAAATATATGACATGCCAGCAATATTATTACAAAGTAAGAAAAAAGACTGAGCCTAAGCCCAGTCTTTTTTCTTACTTTATTTTTCTTTAGAATTAACACTCATACTACCTACTTTAATTTTTAATTCTGTACCTTTCAATAGCCTTTCAATATTTGGCTTATGCCTGCCGACGACAAACAAGGCGGCAAGAATACCAAAATATAAGAATTCAATTTTTTCACCCCAAAGCCACATGAAGATTGGTACTAATACAGCAGATACAATGGATGCCAATGATACATAACGAGTAATATATACTATAATTGCCCATATTAAAAATATGATTGCAGTAATTTGAGGAACTAATACAGCTATGACACCTAAACCCGTGGCAACGCCGCGTCCACCTGTAAATCTCAAAAACACTGACCAATTATGACCAATAATAGCAGCGATGCCGCCCGTTAATAATGCGATTGGCGTGCCTATAAAAAAATCACTTGCATATACTGCAATAACTCCTTTGGCTGCATCAGTAAAAAATACCCAAAAAGCCGGCCATAGACCTAACGTTCGAAATGCATTTGTGGCTCCAATATTTTTACTGCCAAATTGTCGTAAATCCACATTATATATGTTTTTTCCAATAAGCAATCCGTTTGGAATAGAACCAATCAAATAACCAAGTACAGCGATAAGTAAATAATTCATTATATCACTATCTTCTCCCCATCATATTATTCTTCCTCTTTACGTCCACGCACCACAAGTTTTAGTGGTGTTCCTTCAAAACCAAAGCTTTCTCGAAGCCGATTCTCTAAGAAGCGCAAATAGGAAAAATGCATTATTTCGGGTTCATTAACAAAAAGAACAAATGTTGGAGGTTTTACATTAGGCTGAGTAGTAAAATAGATTTTTAAGCGTCTGCCAAACTGTGACGGCGGAGGATTAATTGAAACTGCATCTTCAATGACTTGATTTAAAACACTGGTAGCGATACGCATGGTATGCTGCTCTGCTACAAATTTTATCAATTCAGTAACACGAGAAACTCTTTGATTCGTAAGAGCTGAAATGAATAGTACGGGTGAATATTGCATAAAGGCTAATTCCGTACGAATATTCTCCGTATATCTTAGAGACGTTTTGCCGTCTTTCTCAAGCAGATCCCATTTATTCACGATAATAACAGAAGCCTTACCTGCATCATGGGCATAGCCTGCGATTTTTTTATCCTGCTCTGTAACACCATCTACAGCATCAATCACAATTAAAACCACATCAGAACGATCCACCGCTCGCAATGCTCTCATGACACTGTATCTTTCAACAGGAAGCTCGACTTTAGCTTTACGTCGCATTCCAGCCGTATCAATTAAAACGAAAGATGTATCATCTTTTGTAAAGTGAGTGTCAATCGCATCGCGAGTGGTACCTGCTACATCGCTTACAATTACTCGTTCTTCACCAACTAATCGATTTACCAATGAAGATTTTCCTACATTAGGACGACCAATAACCGCAACTTTAATTGTTTCATTATCCTCTTCCACAACTTCATCATTAGGCAAACGTTTAACAACCTCATCCAGCAAATCACCAATATTTAGAGCATTTGCAGCAGAAATGGCAATTGGATCACCAAGTCCCAAATTATAAAACTCATATATTTCATTTGCTTTTTGCATGTTATCAACTTTATTTACGGCTACGATCACTGGCTTACGAGTATTACGCAGAATAATAGCAACTTCTTCATCGGCTGAAGTTAAACCAACCTTTCCATCTACGATAAATAAAATCGCATCTGCCTCGTCAATTGCTAATTTCGCTTGATATCGCATTGCAGTTAACATTTTGTCGCTAGATTCTATTTCAATGCCACCGGTATCAATCATCGTAAATTCACGGTCAAGCCACTCTGCATCAAGATAAATCCGATCTCGGGTAACGCCTGGGATGTTTTCAACGATGGATACTCTTTTCTGTCCAATATAATTAAATAACGTAGATTTACCCACATTAGGGCGTCCAACAATAGCTAAAATTGGTTTACTCATATTTATCTCCTATACGTATTTATATATTTTTTATAAATTAAAATTCAATACCTTGGCGTGATTCCATTCCAGTTGAATAATTATGACGAATTTCCTTCATTTCTGTTACTAAATGAGCAATGTTAATAATTTCAGGCGGCGCATATCTGCCTGTTAAAATAATTTCCGGAATTTTTGGTAATACCATACGATCTTCAGTTAAAAAACTGACTATAGAATGTACATCTAGTATTTTACATGCTATTGCTACATTGATTTCATCGAGAATAACGATGTCATATTTACCAGAAGCTATAGCATTCTTTGCTTTATTCCATCCATCTTGGGCTAATTTTTTATCAATCTCTTCGGGGTTTTCCAAATTTACAAAATCATTGCGACCAACCTGAAGCAACGTAAAACCAGGTAAATTGATACTAGACTTAAATTCACCATATTCTGTATTATCTTTCATGAATTGAATCATACAAACTTGAAAACCGTGTCCACAGGCTCTGAATGCTAAACCTAAACTAGCAGTAGTTTTCCCTTTTCCATCACCAGTATATACTTGCACTAATCCTAAATTAGCCACGAAATTACCTCCAGGCTTGTAATAATTCTCTTAAATCCTTAGCACCATAGGCTGCACGTACAGGAACTGCTATGTGATCTTCTAATTGCTCACAAGTCATATTATCTAAAAAGACAGTCTCACCTTTTTTTAATGCTGCTCCAGGTATGATGACGCCTGTTCGTTTTCCCTCATTTGCTGTCAAAGTTCTAATTATATCTTGCCCCGTCAGTAAACCGCTTACAGTTATGTCAGTACCAAAGAATATGTTTTCAACGGACAAAACACGAATTGTTAAATTGGGAATGGTAATATCTTTTAATAATGGTCCTAGGATTTTTTTGGCTGATACGCCACATACCACATCCAGATAATGAGGCTCAGAATATCCTTGCGCTACTATTGGTTCTTCCTGCCATTCAAATAGGAAGTTTCGCACAAGACCAATTCCATTTTCAAGCTGAGGAAAACCATCGTACATCTCATAATCCGGGATAGGCTGATTCGCTGCAAGATAAAATTCATCTGATAAATAGACAAAAGATGTTCCATTCTCTTTCCGGCATTTTTCTTGCCAGCTATTTATCTTCTCAACAACAGTAAGGGCTTTCTCTGGTGTAAAAGTTTCTAACTCATAACAATTATCTCGAAAACGACTCAATCCAACAGGGACGATTGCCATTGATAGTATATTTGGATGTAATGCATATAACTCACCGATTGTTCTTTCCAGCTCGTCACCATCATTAATATTCGGGCACAATACGATCTGCGTATGCATTTCAACACCATTGTCAATTAACGTATGTAATTGCTCCATAATGTTACCTGCAACTTTATTATTTAACATTCTTTCACGTAGCATACCATTTGTAGTATGGACTGATATATATAAAGGTGATAAGTGAAGCTGGCTAATTCTCTTAATATCGCGAGGCCCAAGATTCGTTAGAGTAACAAAATTACCATATAAAAAAGATAGACGATAGTCATCATCTTTTACGTATAAACTTTCTCTCATACCAGGTGCCATTTGATCCACGAAACAAAATATACATTTATTGGCGCATCGACGAACACCATCAAAAACTGCGCTTTCAAACTCAATGCCTAAATCTTCGTCGTATTCTTTTTCTATTTCAAAAACTTCTTGTTCTCCATTTTTCTTTTCAATCAAAAGTTCTATACACTCATCCGCTAAAGCAAAGCTCAAACCAATAAGATCTCGAATATTTTCTCCATCAACAGCAAGCAGACGATCACCCTGTTCCAAGCCTATTTCATCTGCAATACTTTCTGGCATAACCTTTGAAATAATACCACTATATGCCATCAACGTCACCTCTCATGCTATATTCCTTTTTTTTTCTATATTTCCTGCAATAAAAGAAAGAGTGATGGAAGAGCATCACTCTAAATAAACATTATTTAGATCCTTTTTAAAGAATGATTTTATAATGCATTCATATTATAAAATCCCTATTGCATTCTATATCATACTATAAATTGCAAAGAAATACTATTTATATTATGAAAAAAGTATTTCTTTCCTATTTATTCTTTTTCTTTTTCATGATTCGGCTTAATATTATCTTTTTTATCTTTTGATTTAGGTCCTAAGAAATTAGCAAACTCTGTTGTAGTAAACTGTTTCAGTTTTCCTTTTGCTTCTTTCATACTGCCTGTACTCAAAAACAAAAAGGCAACAACACCAACAACCAAAAAACCTACAATCCAACCAATTGCTTTACTTGCACCTGAAGGTCCTGTTTGCTCTGTACCTACTCCAGCTGCCCCTTCTGAATTACTAGGAGAAGCGGAGGTTCTACCTAGGATTGTTGGTATGACATCCGCAAACAAGGCAACACCTCTTTCGGCAGATTCACGATCATTGGTCTCCGAGCCGACTTCTAATAACATAGAACGGGGGTGTAAATCTTGGTTATAATCGCCGCCTTTAGCAAAGAAAATACCTTTAATTAAACCTGGGTGTTGTGTGTCTGAATTTGCTTTAATTTGTAAAGCATAATCTTCAATTTGTTTTCCCGTAGGTCCATATTTTCCAACAACTAATTGCAACTTAGTAATGTCTTTACCATCGATATTACCCTTATAGACTTCTGGTGGAGCTGCATCACGGTGGATGTCGAAAATAGCATCTGGTTGTTTTTTCAAGAGTTCTGTAACTGTACGACGAGAACGCTCATAAGCCATATTATCATGAGGATCATGTTTAGCTTCGGAATGAAAAACTTCTAATCCCTTACCTTGTAAGGCACTCGTAAAAGCATTTCCTACTTTGTAAATACCGCCAGCTCCTAAGATACTATCTTTGCCGTCGGTAGGTACATAGGATTCATCAGAGTGAGTATGATAAACAGCAACTTTACCACTGGCTTCAGCCCATGCTATAGACGGGTGCAGTATACTAAAAAAAATATTTTTTTCTGGATTAGCGTATTTACTTAGGTTGACATTACCTAAAAATTTACTATGGGCAATATCTCCTGAGATGCTAATTACTTCATAACGTTTATTGTTCTCAGTAAGAAACTGATCACCTACGTCGACGCCCCAGCCTGTTATATAAACGGTATTACCATTTTCATCGACTAAAGTATAATATCCCCCATCTGTTCGCTCATGTGTATACCCTTGCATGGTTATGCAGAATACCAATAATAGTGCTATAACTGCCCCCCACAGTTTATTCATGATCTTCACCTCTATCCTTTTCTTCCTTACTTTCAAGCTTTTCATTTTGTTTATGAATTTTACCTTTTCGATTATTATGGGAAAGCTCTTTGCTAAATTCGTATAATCCTTCTGGTCGATACCTGCCAAGCATTGGACCACCTTGCATCTTCTCTCTAGTTTCTCCAACTAATTCTGCAACCATCACTGCTATAATTCCTGCAATCATAACTACGTCAAAAGCACCTGCACCGCCAATATCCGTTGTGCCAGGTATACCTAGTCCTATAATCGTAACCATATGGACAATATCGCTTAAGACAATGCCCAATACTCCACCTACAAAAGCACTTCGCCTAGAACGACCAGCTAAATAGGCAATTAGACCTGCAGATATGCCATATATAATTTTAGGATCTAAAAACATATTTTCTGGCTCATAGGGTAAATAGCGAGACCCTAGGGATACAGCTACAGCTACTAAAATAGCTGCCAGTATAGCTCGTACTCTTTCTGCCGTTTCATCGGCTTTAAAAATTAGCCAAATGGCTAATAAAGCTGGCAATAAGGCTCCCCCAACATTAATACTTACTTCAACGGGAGTGCTCATAATAGGAATATCAATAAAACTACCTACAATTACTGCACCGATAAAAAGTAAAGCCTGTTTATCGGTTAAGCGCATTCTATCTAGAATTCTATGGGCTACACCAAAATAAACCAAAACACCAACAACCAATAGCATAATCATTCCTATTGGCATATTCATATTTATTCACCTCTACTATATTTTATGGTTTATCTTGCCCCTTTAAGAAGCAAAACATACAAAAAAAGCATGGCATCAGCCATGCTTTCTATTAACAGCATATTTACTTATGTCAATTTCCCTAGTTATCAGCCAATCTTTACTATAGCCAGAAATAATTAGAGGAACACATTCTAGCTCTCTTACATTGGCAGCTCCCAACAGCAGCATATAACAATGAATCTCATGCAAAAACTCTTGAAACCAATTAACAGCAGAATCTACATTTTTCTCACATAACATTCTTACTATTGGTGTTGCCATACCTGTAGCAACACCGCCTAATGCAAGAGATTTCACCACATCTAGAGAAGTACGTATTCCACCAGAAACCATCATATCCATTTGTTTAGGCAATACTGACATAGTTTCAACAGCACTTATAACCGTAGGAATTCCCCAAGATAAAGTTTCTTGATTAACATCTAACTGACGACGAGCAGCTTCAATTGCTAGAAAGTTTGTCCCACCAGTACCACCAACATCAATTGCCTTAATGCCAGTTTCGGATAATAATTTTGCCTGTTCCTTGGCAATTCCGCAGCCAACTTCTTTAACGATTACAGGAACCTTCACTTTATTAACAATGTTAGTGATATTTGTCAGATATCCTGTAAAATCTCGATCTCCTTCAGTCATCATCATTTCTTGAGCAACATTTAAATGAATCTGAATGCCTTGGGCATCAATCATATCTATTGCCATCTGAGCTTGCTGTGGAGTAACATATGCACCTAAATTTGCGAAAATTACTCCATGAGGATTTTTTTTACGAACAACTTTGTAAGAGTGCTGCACTTCAGAATGCTCCAAGGCCGCATATTGAGAACCAATTGCCATTGCTGTATTGGTCAAACTGGCAAAATCAGCAATGCGCTCATTAATTTCTGTAACATCATTAGCTCCACCAGTGATTGCATTAATAATAAGAGGATGGGCAAGGGATATACCAGCCAGCGAAGATGAAACATCAATATCATTCCAGGATAAATTAGGAAGGCAATTGTGTATTAAAGAAATGTCGGTAAATCCGCTAGCATTAGGTCCATCATGTAATGCTAATGAATATTTTAAATGATCTAATTTACGTGATTGGCGCACCCTGTCATCTCCCTACTCAAATTTCTTAAATAGGTGTCCGAGTTTATCACCAATTGTCGATCCGGTTCCTTCTTGCTTATCCAAATACGATTGATATTCTACCCGCTCAGCATCCTGTTGCGCTTTGTTAATACTAAGAGAAATACGTTTATTTTCTTTACTAATCTCCAGTATTTTTACAGTTACTTCCTGTCCAATTGCTACGACATCCTCGACCTTATTGATTCTCTCATCGGATAGTTCTGACATATGAACCAGACCTTCTATTCCTGGAACTAATTCTACAAATGCTCCAAATTTAGTAATCTTAGTAACTTTCCCTTTTACAATTGCACCTACTGAATATTGTTCGATTAAGTCCAGCCATGGATCACGCCCAACTTCTTTTAAGCTAAGGGAGATCTTCTTTGCCTCATTATCAATTTTTAAAATGAGTACCTTTACCTGATCTCCTAGAGCTACAATTTCCTGAGGGCTTTTTACACGATGCCATGACAAATCTGAGATATGCACTAACCCATCGATACCACCGATATCAATAAAGGCACCAAAATCAACAATACGTCGTACCGTTCCTGATACAATTTGTCCCACGGCTAACTTTGAAAAGGTTTCTTCTTCAAGGATGCGGCGCTGTTCTTGCAATATAACCTTACGAGACAAAATTACTCGTTTTTTTATACGATCAACTTCAATCGGTTGAAAAGTTAATGTTTGGCCTTTAAAAGGTGATAAATCTTCTACAAAGCGTAATTCTACTTGAGACGCAGGAACAAAACCATGAATTCCCAAAACAGAAACCTTTAAACCACCATTTACAACTTCCAAAACCTTAGCTTCAACTTGTTTTTTATTCTCTAAGGCTTCTTCTAATACGTCCCATGCTACTATTGCATCAGCTTTTACCTTAGACAGTTTTATACCATCATTGCTCTCTAAATCTAATACAAGCACGTCAATGATTTGCCCCTCGCTTACTACTTCTGCGGCATTCTCTGGTGCTGGATATGCTAATTCAGCTAAGGATATGCTTCCTTCTCCTTTATAGCCAATGTCAACAAAAACCTCATCTTTACGAATACCTACGATTTTACCCTTGACAATACTGCCTTGTTCAAGTTTGATTACTTCATTGTCTAACAATTGATTGAATTCTTGCATTTTTTGATAAACCTCCTCTATTAACCAATCTGGAGTGGATGCACCTGCTGTAATTCCAACAGTTTCTACCCCAGAAAAATCTTCAACTCTCAACTCCGCAGCTGTTTCTATGTGATATACCCGGCTACCAGCATCATGACATAATTGAGCTAGCCTTGAAGTATTTGCACTATTTTTACCACCAATTACCAACATTACATCTACTTTTGCTGCGATATCTAATGCTGATTGTTGTCTAAGATCAGTTGCAGTGCAGATTGTGCGACGAATTTGCATTTCGTTGCATTTCGTTTGCAATACATTAACTATAGTTTGAAAAACTTCTCCAGAAAAAGTAGTTTGTACCACTACACCTAATTTCGGTATAAGAGGTAACTGCATTGCTTCTTCGACTGTTTCGACTACGATTCCCTGGTTGTTTGACCATTCTAAAATACTCTTTACTTCTGGATGGTGTTTCTCACCAACGATTACTACAGCAAAACCATCCTGTAATAACTCATAAGCTGCTTGTTGTGCTTTTTTCACATGGGGACAAGTAGCATCAACAACCGTTAACTTTTTAGTCTGGGCTTTCGCATATATGTCAGGACCTACTCCATGAGAACGTATAATCACTGTACTTTCATCATCAACAGAAGATAAGTCGTTTACTACTTCAATACCTTTATCTGAAAAGCGCTTAACTACTTGTGGATTATGAATAATGGGTCCCAAAGTATGTATATTGCCTTCCATACCTATACATTCTTGAGCCATTGCCACTGCGCGTTTAACACCATAACAAAAACCTTGGTGTTCAGCCGCAATTATCTTCATACGTTACCTCCTATAGATTGTAAATTACTTATAGTGATATTCCCTATAAATAATAATTATTCCTTTTATTTTGATGTGAAAAATAAAAAAGGATATATTTAAAGTCAAGGTGATTGATCATCGGATAAAAAGAAGGTAAACTATCTTAAAAGTTTACCTTCTCCTCTAACAACAAAGAAATTTCTTGCATGATTTTAGTACTGAGGTTTTCCATCGTTTCTTTATCAGCTTTTCCCTGATTTACAATAATAGGATTGCCAAATTTAACAATGAAGCGAGGAAATAACTGCCCCTCTTTCCATACTTTATTTGTACCAATAACCGCAGTGGGTATAATTGGCACACCAGCTTTCAAGGCGATCATTGCAAGACCAGTTTCAGGTTTACCCAATTTACCAGTTAGACTACGTGTTCCTTCTGGGAAAAGACCAAGCAACTCCCCATTTTCTAATAAATTGATAGCATGCCTAATGGCAGTACGATCAGCTGTAGCGCGTCGTACGGGAAAGGCGTTTAAATTCTTTAAAATCCATCCAATAAACGGTACAGCAAATAACTCTTCTTTAGCCATAAAATGAATTGATCTTGTAAAAGCAGTTCCTACAACGGGTGGATCAAAGAGACTCACATGATTAGAGGCTATAATAGCCCCTCCTGCCACTGGAATATTTTCAATTCCGATGATTCTGCAGCGAAAAAAGATTTTAAAAAAATAATGCAAAAAAACTCTAATCACACTATACAAGGCCTTTTCTCTCCTCACAAAGTTTTGTGATTGCCGCCACTGCTTCTTGTATGGAAAGAGTGGTAGTATCAATTAACACAGCATCTGACGCTTGTATTAAAGGAGCGAATTCACGTTCAGAATCATTTTTATCGCGAGCCATAATTTCTTGTTCAAGTTCTTCTAGATTTACCTTAAAGCCCTTTTCCGTTAACTCTCGCCAACGACGCTCTGCCCGCTCTTTAATTGATGCCGTTAGAAATATCTTTACATCTGCATTAGGTAATACATGAGTACCAATATCACGACCATCCATAACAACTCCGCCACAGCCTGCCATCTCGCGTTGTAATTTGAGCATAGCATCGCGCACTGATTTAATTTGAGCAATTTCTGATACGACACGAGAAACTTCAGGTGTACGAATTTCAGCAGTGACATCACAACCGTCAACGAATACTGTGGTTTTACCATCAACATAATATAATCGAATATTAATATCCTGAGCGATGTTTCCGATGGCTAATGCATCATTTAAAACGTCACTTTTTATTGTTTTCCAGGCAATTCCACGATACATAGCTCCAGTATCAATATAATTATAATGAAGACGGTGAGCTAGAATTTGGGCTACAGTACTCTTTCCTGCTCCTGCAGGACCATCTATAGCAATAATTAACTTTTTCATAACTGCCCCCATATACAAAATCCAAATATTATTTTCTAATACTATCTAAAGTTGCAAAAAAATTAGGATAAGAAATATTAGCACAATTATGCTTATGAATGTTTACTCCCAAAGATGCAGCACCTGCTATAGCGAGTGCCATTGCTATTCGGTGATCATGATAAGAGTCACAATTAGCAAATTGCATCTTTTGAGGGCCATCAATAATTAGACCATCATCTGTTTCCGTCATAATAGCTCCCATTTTTCCTAATTCGCTGGCGACTGCCTTTAGTCGATCTGTTTCTTTTACTCTTAATTCTTCTGCACCACGAATAATCGTTTTTCCGTCTGCAAATAATGCTGCAACAGACAAGATCGGTATTTCATCAATCAATCTTGGAATAATTGCGCCATCAATTGTGGTACCTTTTAATTTCGCAGATTTTACAACAAGATCAGCTACAAGTTCTGCACCACTAAAACGTTGATTTTCGATTGAAATATTTGCGCCCATTTCTTTAAGAACATCCAGGATTCCTGTACGTGTCGGGTTTATTCCGACATTTATAAGAGTTAAATGACTATCAGGAATGATGGTTGCCCCTACTAACCAAAAGGCTGCTGAACTTATATCTCCAGGTACGTTTATTTCACCTGGCGCATGTAATTGGGATGCAGGGTTAATACTTACACTCGTTCCCTGTCTCGCTACCTTTACTCCAAAAGTTTCCAACATCAGCTCAGTGTGATCACGAGATACATAGGGTTCGGTAATGGTACTAGGGCTGCTCGCAAATAAGGTTGCCAACAAGATCGCCGATTTTACCTGTGCACTAGCCATTGGCATAGTATATTCTATACCATTAATTTTCTTTTTTTTACTTTTAACAATTGAAATGGGTACGTATTTTGTATCTTGGCGTCCGGTGATTTCCCCACCCATCATCGTCAGAGGAGTTACAACCCTAGCCATAGGTCTGCTGCGTAAAGAGGCATCACCGGTCAACACACTAAAGAAAGGTTGTCCAATTAAAATACCTGACAATAAGCGTAATGTGGTTCCAGAATTTCCAGCATCAAGAATATCTTCGGGCTCTTTCAGACCGTATAGTCCTTGACCCAATACATGCAAATTATTCTCTTCATCTTTTTCGATTTTAGCACCTAATTTTTGCATACAACTAACCGTTGATAAACAATCTTCTGCATATAAAAAGTTTTTTATAATTACAGGTGTAGATGCAAGTGCTGCAAACATAACACTTCGATGAGAAATGGATTTATCTCCTGGAATGTTTATACTACCAGATAAACCACCTTTGGGACTTATCGTTATATTCTCTAACATATAAATTCTCCTCCATATTTTAGGTAACAAAATAATAAAATAGAGTTTTCGATTAGTTATGAAAAACATATTTATTTATTTATAATTCACCGAAAAAAGCCATTATCCTTTTTACTATTCATTCTTAAATTTTATTTTGCCAATAGTCAAAATGCCCTTACTTCCTTCTACTATTAAACCATCTACGGGAGAAAGTAAATCTTTTTCCGGAATTTTAATAATAAATTGGATTGGCTGTTCTAATTCAGTAGCATCAATCTCAAGATAATCACCATCATACACGGTAACTTTACTATTTCCTTTAATAAAATCACTGGCTCTTTTTCCATTTACAACCACATAAACCTTTGCATTTTCAGATGGTTTTACCATATGGAGAAGAATAACTTTACTTTTTCGCAACATACTTTGATAATTTTTAACGGCGGTAGTTTCTTCTTTAATTTGCAAGGGGGTATCTGCGTATAAAGGCATAGCAGTATTAAGTTGTTCACCTTCCATTTTGTCAACTTTTGATAAGTAAGATCGTGTTTCTTCTTTAAACAACAATAGTTGGGATAAAACTAATATCATCATACAAATAACTATGATGCGTAATAAAATAGCTTCGCTACGTATCATCCAATTGTCTTTTGATTTATCCACGAAAGATGCCACCTGCTTTTTTGTCATTTAGCCTATATTATGCGCTATTTTATACCGTACATACCTTGCCCAACTCGTATTTCTGGATATAATTATCACAGGCTTCCCCTATAGAAGATAGAACCCCTTATGTAATCATATCTCGGCTGCATTGTAACCTGCTACATAACCAGTAGAAAAGGCAGCTTGTAAATTAAAACCACCAGTATAACCATCAATATCAATTACTTCACCAGCAAAAAATAATCCTTCTACAATTTTTGATTCCATTGTTTTAGGATTTATCTCCTTTACATAGACCCCGCCTGCTGTAACAATTGCCTCACTAACTGGTCGTGTCGCTGTTATCGTAAAAGTTAATTTAGTAATCTGCTCTTGCAAACGTACACGTTCACTTTTAGTAATTTGATGTACAAATTTATCAGGATCAAGATGAGCCAAATCGATAACAACATTAATTAATTTGGCTGGCAATAACTCACCAAGAGAATTTTTTAATTGCTTACGAGCAAATTTTTCAAAATCTCGTTGGATGCGCTTGTCAAGTATTTCTGCTGATAAGGCCGGCTTTAAGTTAATTTCCATCAGTATTTCTTCATTAGGATGATGATTCAATAGTTCAGCTACCTTTTTGCTTAATGACAAAATAATGGGACCAGATAAACCATAATGAGTAAATAACATCTCGCCAAAATCCTCCGCTACTTTTTTTCCTGCGAAGATGACACTAGCTGAGACATTTTTTAAGGAAAGCCCTTGTAATTCACGAATCCAATCTTCTCCTACTTCCAGTGGCACTAATGATGGTTTTAATGGAATAATAGTATGTCCAACGACCTCACTCATACGATACCCATCACCAGAAGAACCGGTTCCCGGATAAGAAGAACCACCTGTGGCCACAATTACAGCTTCGGCATCATATTTCACATTATTATTAGCAAGCACTCCTGTTACCTTGCCATTATGTGTAAGGATTCTTTTTACCTGCTGCCCCGTTACTACTTCAATATTTAGATCTTTAAAGGCCCTTAAAAAGGCACCTACTACATCTTTGGCCTGATCACTAACCGGAAAAACCCGCCCACCTCTTTCTATTTTAGTCATAACACCATAATGATGTAAAAAATCTATAATATCTTGGTTACCAAACTTATGTAAAGAGCTATAAATAAAAGCTCCATTTCCTGGAATGTTTTTAATAATAATCTCTTTTTCAGCAATATTAGTAATATTACATCTACCTTTACCAGTAATTGATAATTTTCTGCCTAAAGAAGCCATTTTTTCCAAAACAATGACTTTACCACCATTTTGACTAGCACTAACTGCAGCCATCATACCGGCAGCACCACCGCCAACTACAATAATGTTCTTCATCTTATCACCTTTTTCATTTTTTAGTAAAACAAAAAACCCTTATTATATTACACAATAAGGGCTCGCACACTCATTTATTAATGTTCTGTAATGCTTCCACTTCTTGAGGCAATAAATGCCTATACCCTCCTCGGCGTAACCCTTCTAGTGTTAAAAAAGCAAATTTAACCCGTTTGAGTTGTTTTACATCAGAGCCAATAGCTTCAAACATACGGCGAATTTGACGATTCTTTCCCTCATGAATGGTAATTCTCAAACTGGTTAGATTTCTTTCTCGATCAAATTCCATTTCATCAATTATCGCAGGAGCTGTCACACCATCTTCTAATCGAATACCAATTCGCAGTAAATCAATTTTTTCTTGAGAAGGTCTACCAGCAACTTTGGCAATATATGTTTTATCAATTTTTTTGCTAGGATGAATTAGAGCATTGGTTAGTGCACCATCATTAGTTAGTAGCAGTAAGCCTTCCGTGTTATAATCAAGTCTACCTACAGGGTAAATACGCTGTGTGATGTCAGTGACCAATGATGCCACCGTTTTACGATCTTGGGGATCTTTTAATGTGGTTAGGATTCCTTTTGGCTTATATAGTAAAATATATACCAGTTTTTCTCCTGCAATAAGTTTACCATCCACGGCAACCCGATCTTTACCAGGAATGACTTTAGTACCTAACTCGGTAACTACTTTACCATTTACCGATACCCGACCTTGCTGTATAATTTTCTCCGATTCTCTTCTGGAAGCAATTCCAGCTTGGCTGATAATTTTCTGCAAACGTTCTAACATCATAAACTCCTTTTAATAATTAATCTTCAACAATTTTTGAAAAATCAATTTGTTGCTTACACAGTCTAATTTCTGTATTGCCCTGCACCTTTTTTATGCAGCTACCACAAATACCTTCGCCACAGCACATAGTCGCATTATTCGTAGCCACCATAGGTATATTAACACCTGCCGCTTGCATGGTTCTAATAATTGCGTAATGCTGATTATCAGGACCAGCGCTTACCACTAAATCAGGTTTTTGATATAACCCCTCTTTCAACATAGAGAGGCCATTTTTACGTAAGGAAGACACGATATGTACTGTCACACCTAATTCAGTTAGTTGTTCTTTTATAAAAATCTTTCCTACTTTTCCAGGAGCCAAAACCGCTGTAATTTGATTATTATTTTTTTTCAAATTAACTGCGAGGGGCAGCGCAGGAGCTTGCCCAATACCACCAGCTACTAATATTATCTTACCATAAGTAAGATTGTCAATCCAGGGTTGACCTAAAACTCCATTCCAATAAGGTCCACGCACTACTAATTTATCATTATTTTCTGCTATGATCCTAATTGATTTCGGTCCAATCGCCTCAATGACTACGTCTAACATATTTCCTTGCACACTCATAATATTAACAGGAAAGTAAAAAAAGGCGGGATCATTAGGTCTTTTTAAGAATACAAAAGAACCAATTTTCATTAAAGGTTCTGCAAATGTATTACTCACTTGCATTTCCAGTCTATATGTATTATCGCTAATCTGTTCTTTTACGGTAAAGGAAACCTCTTCCTCCATCCTTGTTGCTATACTTTCTTCACATTGCTGTATTTTTTTATACTGCCAATGTTTCTCATATAATATACATACACCCGCCCAATTACAATTACAAGTTGCCTCTCCTTTTAAATGACTGCAAAAAGTACATTGATTTGCTTCAGCTAACAAACAAGGGCAATATTTTGAATTAATATCAATACATTGGGAGATATTTCTATCCATATTTATACCTCCTTATACTAGGCAAACGCTATAAATATCTTTAAATCCAGCCTGAGCTACTCTATCGTGTATCTCAGTTCGATTCATGGAATATAAAGATAACGTCTTCATTCGCTCAAAATATACAGATCCAGAGAAGGTATACCGTATACTTAGGCCTGCTTCTAATTTCATCTGTTCATGTACAAAAGCAATAAAATCACCAGAAGCTATTGAGGTTGGCAATTCTAAATATTTCATATCTAAGCAGTGCCGAACCGCATTATTTCCTGCAAGCAAGCCTGTTACTACTGCTTCTGTATGCCCTACAAGAATTGCTGATTTTTCACCGCAGCAAAATAGATTGTCCAACCCCTCAACCTTCAATGAATTTGTACATGGTGCAATTCCTAAATATCGTATAGAATTCCCCATGCTACCAGCATAAGGATCTTCATAGCGCGCTTTTTCTAAGCCTGGAATGCTTCTTAAATCTTCCAAGGGAAAATATGGCGTCATTAATTTGGCATGCCCAGTATCTAGCAGTACTAAATTAACGGCATATTCATTTAAAGCATATTGAGTACAAGCCTTTTTACCTAATGAACTACTTTTCTGTAATCTTTCTGGTAACGGTAATACTACAACACCATCCCGATCTAAAGAATCTTTGATTTCGATACTAAGAGATTCTTTGCATAATTTACACGACCCACTCATTGCACCAAAGGATCCATCTGATTTTCTTCCCATTAGTTCTTTTATCTCTGCCTTAGCCGTAACACTAACGCGAGGACCAAATGATGGACAACGCATTACGCACATAGCACACCCATTACCATAGGTAAGGCAATTTCCCATAGATCCCGCAGTACCAGTTGCATCTACAAATACATCACCCTTTATTTCAATCCCACCATCTATAATCAATGTATGTATTCTTTTTCCATGTTTTAACACATCGACTACCCTTGTATTTGTTTTAATCTCAATTCCATAATTTTGTAGAATCTTTTTTACTAAAGGTTCCATTGTTGTTACATCATAAGTGGAAGCATGATTATGGCCAGGAAATGAAATACCTTTATGTCTTGCATTTGCATCCATTGCAACAAAAATATCCCCGCCCCCCATTGCAATAGCTTCTTCTGCTGCAGTATGCCTTCCATTATTACGAAATATACCTCCTACTAAGCCAGTGCCCAGTAGTGAATCAGTACGCTCTAATAACAGTACTTGTGCCCCAGCTTTAGATGCTGATAGTGCTGCGGCACAACCTGCCCATCCCCCTCCAACCACGACCACTTTTAGCATAAACATCCCTCCATATCATTCTGCTATCACACTACAGTCTATTCTCGCCCTTACTAAGTGCCACTCGATAGGTAAATAAAAAATAGGCGATTTATAAAATCACCTAATCTAATGTCATTATATTGTTAGTGAGAGTGGTTTTCTAAAATAATTAATCAAATAATTTTGTACAGATGTAGATAGAACCTACAAAACCAATTAAATCGCCTAATAAACCTACAAATACAGAATAGCGCGGTTTCGTTATACCAATAGCCCCAAAATAAACTGTTAAAATATAAAAAGTTGTATCCGTACTTCCTAAAACAGTAGAAGCAATACGTCCAAGCATAGAATCAGGTCCATGAGTGTTTAATATTTCCGTGGTTATCCCTAAAGCTCCTGTACCTGATAAAGGACGCATAATCGCTAAAGGAACCAATTCTGCTGGTACGCCATAAAACTCTAATATTGGTTTTAGAGCATCAACCCATACATCCATGGCCCCTGATAACCGAAAGATATTTATAGCTACCATCATTGCCACCAAAAATGGCATAATACGAATGGCAGTATGAAATCCTTCTGATGCTCCTTCGACAAAAGCTTCATATACTTTAACACGGCGAAAATAGCCAACGATAGGAACCAGAAGTAAAATAATAGGTATTACCCAAAGAGATAACTGCTCGGTAAGCAGGCTAAACATATTGTTTACCTCCTCACACGAATCTGATAATACATTCGGCAAAGACGATCTGCGATGATCACACTCATTGTGGCCCCCAAACTTACAATTAGGGTGGCACCAACAATTTCTGTAGGATTGATTGATCCAGCAGCGGATCGAATTGCAATAATAGTCGCAGGCACCAACGTAAATCCAGCTGTACATAATGCTAATAGCGTACACATTGCATCAGAAGCTTTTTCTTTTTCTTTATTAATGCTCTGCAATTCTTGCATCGCTTTTATACCAAGAGGAGTTACTGCATTTCCCAAACCTAGCATATTTGCACTAAGAACCATGATGATTGCTCCCATAGCAGGATGATTTTTAGGTACACTAGGAAATAAGAAACAAATTAGTGGACTTAATATTCTTGAAAAAAATCGTATGATACCTGCTAATTCAGCAATTTTCATAACCCCCAACCACAGGCACATAACTCCAATTAACTTAAATGATAGGCCTACAGCTCCTTCTGCAGCACTAATCGCTCCTTGGGTTACCACTTCTATTCTTCCCTGCCAACCGGCATAAAGTATACCCGTTACCATTAAAAATAACCAGATTAAATTAATCATATACACACCCCCTATGAGGGTATGTTGTATGTCTTATCACTAGAACAAATACATGCCGAGTTTTAAAAAAGAAAAAAGTGAGAACTTAGTCTCACTTTTAAGCAAAATTTTTAAGAAAAAACGTTACAATATTCCAAGCTGAAGCAACTAATGTACCAAAAAAAGATTTTCGTTCAACACTCTCGTCTGCTACTAAATCAACCACGGCCACTTCAGTATTATTATAGAAAACTCTTGCCACACCCAGTTTCTGTCCTTTTGTTATCGGTGCTTCTAAGATCATTGGAGCATCAATGACTGTACTAAATTCATCTTTATCTTTTTCTGAAACTGGAAGGATGATGCTTGTATTTGCAACTAATTTCAGAAGTTCAGATTTACCATTTGCTACCCTCGTGGTTTTTAATATATCACCTTGATTAAATACTGTTTCTGGCTTTAACTGACTAAATGCAAAATCTAATAGAGTTTTGGAATCATCCCACATGGTTTCACTATCTAAAACCACCGCAATAAGTTGTATATTATCGCGTTTTGCGCCTGAAACCAAGCAACGACCAGCAGCATCTGTATAACCTGTTTTTACACCATTGCCCCCTTCATAAAACCAAAGCATTTTATTTTCATTATACAAATCACGAATATCTCCCTTGACAGTAGGAGGAAGGATTTTATGTTCTGTGCTCACAATTTGTGTAAACAATGGATTTTTATAACCATATGCCGCAATTCTAGCTAGATCATGAGCAGTGGTGTAATGGTTAGGATCAGGTAAACCGCTAGAGTTAGTAAAATTAGTATCCCTGGCACCAATAGCATGTGCCTTCTCTGTCATTAATTCAGCAAATTTCTGTACACTTCCTGATACATGTTCAGCAACAGCTACAGTAGCATCATTACCTGAGATAAGCATAATGCCATATAATAGATCAGTCATCGTCATCTGCTCTCCCTGTGTTAACCACAAAGTTGAGCCTTCTGTACTCGCTGCATTAGGACTTGCAGTAATTACATCATCAAGGTTACCATGCTCAAGAGCTACAATTAAACTCATCATTTTAGTTGTACTCGCAGGGTAACGTCGTTCTTTAGCTGCTTTACTGTAGATAACTTTTCCTGTAGCTGCATCCATTACAATAGCTGATTTTGCTGTGACATTTGGATAATTGGCCGCTGCAAAAACTGTACTTGTTGTTATAAAAAGCATTAAAACAACTGTCGATATGCCAATCTTCTTTTTTTTAATCATGACTAATTATCCCTTTCTTAGGTGTGCTGGTTTTAGAACAATACTTTTATATTATAACGATCTTCTGACAACTCGTCAAAATAAAGATACATTATTACAAGTAGTACCGGAAATAATACTACCTAAGGAGCATAGAAAACGTAGCAATAAGCTATGATTTTTACTAATCTGCTTCCTATCCTATTAAATCTTAGGAGGTGAAGTTATATGGAATCATTAGATATAGCAACAACGCTGCGTAATACTTTAACGCACAAACAAGAGCTGGTACGGGATTATCAAAGTTTCGCTAAGCAAATCAACAACGCTAACGTTTCTAAAATGTATAGTCATTTTGCTGAGGCAGAAGCATTGCAAGCTACTCAAATAAAAGAGCAGCTAGACCAATTACATTAACCCAGTATTACATTATATGTAAAAAGCCGCACAATTATGTGCGGCTTTTACATACCATAAGTATAGCACTTTCTTCTTTTATTAGCATCTTTTGATTCAACAATTTTTTAATACCTAACTATTCTGGGTTTCAGCTGTTTTTGCCAGCTCATCCATATCATCAGTTGTATCCTTTTTACTGCCATCTAACATATCTTGAAGCTTACTTAACACTTTAGGTACTAAATCTATTATTCTATCGTAAATTAGATTTCCCTCTACTGGCATAAAACGAACACCATGCACAGGCGAACACACTAAAAAACCTACTGGTTTGACACTCACACCTGCACCGCTGCCGCCACCAAAAGCATAATTTTTTTGAGATTGACCCTGACCTATTTCATCAGGTTCACAATTGCCTCCGCCTGCCGCAAAGCCGAAGGAAACTCGAGAAATGGGCAGGATCACAGTACCATCAGGAGTTTCAACTGCATCTCCAACAATTGTATTCACATCTACCATATCTTTAATACTTTCCATAGCAGTTTTCATTAAACCTTGAATTGGATGGTCAGACACTTTCTATTTCCCCTTTACTATTTAATGTTATATATACTTCTGAATGCTTTTATAACATTGCCAAGTCTTATACTGAATATACATTGAAAGTCTATCTCAAATTGATTAGATCCAAAAATTGGCTTAACCTCAATATCTAACGTCCCAATTGAAAAAATTCTTCTTTTTAATTGATTCATTAACAATGTCTTAAAAGCCCATAATAATCCGACTAGAGCACCTGTCAAGGCTGCATCTTCTGATCCAAACTTTGTTTTCCAATACAGTTTTTCACAAACTACCAATTTTAATAATTTTTCAATTATTTTACAATATTTTTTTGTATAATGATGAAACTTTTGAATGGTATATTTTATTTTTCGAGGGTGTTTCTTAACTAGCTGATCAGTTTTTTTTATCATTTTTTCATCTCGGAGGGGATCGGTCTTTTCCTGACTGACTGCAGTCCTTACGGTGGATTCCAACTTAAACTCACCTGATTTTTCTACAATTCTAACCATAGGAACTTGCATCGTATAGGAGATTAGCTTTTTTAATGCATAAACATTTACTGCTACATAATCGTTCTCGTCATTTCGTTTATATGTTACTTCTATATAAATCTTGCTAAAAGAAATTAGAAAAACGATTATTAACGTTGCCACGATAAACGTTAATCCAAATTCCATAGTACTGCCTCTTTTTATCATTTATTTCTCTTACTATATTTTTATTGTTAGCCTAATGATCTCAATCTATGCAAAAAAAAGCAGCCCTAAGGCTGCATATTATGGTAGAAGTTCAGCTAAAGGAGGTAAGTCCTGTAGACCATTCAGACCAAAACACTTCAAGAAATTTTCAGTTGTTCCATACAAAATCGGTCGTCCAATCGTCTCTTTTCGTCCAATTTCCTTTATCATTTGTCGCTCATTTAGTGTAGCAAGAACTCGATCAATTTTCACACCACGAATATTTTCAATTTCAATCTTTGTAATTGGCTGCTTAAAAGCGATAATCGATAATGTTTCCATGGCGGCAGCAGACAATTTATTATCTTGAACTTGTCCTAATTTTTCTAAAGTTGTTGATAATTCAGGTTTAGTACATAACTGATAACCAGCAGCAACTTTTATAATCGTCAGTCCCCGATGCTCTTCAGCCATATCCTGGATCAGTTCCTCTATTAATGATAGAATATGCTCTTCAGGTATCTCAAGGATTTGAGCTATTTTATGTATCGTAATAGGGTCGCCGCTAACAAAAAGTAAAGCTTCTATATGTTTCTTATACTTTAAATAAAACATTTTGCTATTCACTCTTTCAATGTAATGTAAATCGTCGAAAACCGTCCTTGTTGGGAAATGAGCACTCTTTGCAATTTTACCAATTCTAATAACGCTAAGAAAGCTGCTATTACTTCAGATTTGGTACCCTTGCGAATTAACGTCTGATGAAACTCAATTGTACCTTTATATTTATATAATAGATGAATAATATCATACATCTTATCTTGGATACTAAATTCTTCACGAGACACTAATTCGTAATCATCAATACTACTTTCCCATACGGCTGCAAAAGCTACCACTAAATCATTAATATTTAACCCCGAAGGCAACGGAATCTTTATAGGAAATTCTTCTGGCAAACGAGTAAAAAAATGTTCTCTTTGCTTTAGCATTTCTTCCATTACTACCGACATATCCTTAAATTTTCGATACTCTAACAGCCTGTCAACCAATTCCTGGCGAGGATCTTCTTCCTCCGTTAATTCTACAATTTGCGAAGGACGCGGCAACAACATACGGGACTTTATCTGCAATAAAGTTGCTGCCATAAGTAAGAACCCACTGGCAATATCAATGTTAAACTCCTCTAATGCTTTAAGATAGGTCATGTATTGTTCTGTTACCACTGCAATCGGTATATCATAAATATCAATTTGATTTTTTTCAATTAGGTGCATTAATAAATCCATTGGACCTTCAAAAATTTCTAGTTTAATTTTATAATCTGGCATAGCTAAGCAAGATTCATAGCTTGGCGAACTTCGTCCATTGTCTTGGCAGCAACGGTTCTTGCTCTTTCACCACCAAACACTAAAATTTCTTTAACCCGCCCTGGATTTTTTTCCAGTTCCTGACGACGCACATGTATATCAGCTAAGCTATTAACCATTTTTTCTGCTAAACATTTCTTGCAATCGACGCAGCCAATCGTTGCCTGACGACAGGACTGAGCAATTTCATTAGATTGTTCTGCATTAAAAGTTTTATGAAATGTATACACTGTGCATACATCAGGATTACCTAAATCTGTACGCTTTACCCGATTGGGGTCTGTTATCATTAGACGAATTCTGGCTCGAAGTTCATCTGGACTCGCAGCAAAGGGAATTTCATTCCCATAGGATTTGCTCATCTTTCTGCCATCAATACCAGGTAATATAGCAGATTTACTTAAACTTGGTTTTGGTTCAGGAAATATAGGTTGATATAAGTTATTAAACCTTCTTACAATTTCCCGTGATAATTCTAAATGTGGAAGTTGATCTTCCCCTACAGGAATGGTGTCAGCTTTATATAAAATAATATCAGCTGTCATTAACTCTGGATATCCTAAAAAACCATAGGTGTTAATATCCTTGCCTTGAATTCCTAATTGTTGCAATTTATCTTTATAAGTTGGTACACGTTCTAACCAAGATAATGGAGTCATCATTGATAATAATAAATGTAACTCTGCATGTTCTTTTACATGAGATTGTACAAAAATAACATTCCTTTCGGGATCTAAACCAGCACTTAACCAATCTAAGGCCATTTCATGAATGCGTTCAGGTATTTTGCTAGTATCTTCATAAGAAGATGTAAGTGCATGCCAATCTACTATACTGAAAAAGCATTCATATTCATGCTGTAATTTTACCCAATTTTCCAAAGCTCCCATATAATTTCCTAAATGAAATTTACCTGATGGCTGCATGCCGCTAAAAATTCGTCCTTTGGTCATTTTTAAATTTCCTCCTGATTAAAGAATTATCTTCACGATTTGATTAATAAAAAAACTAATGGCATTATAAAAAGGTGTTATAAAAACATGAATTACATTAAAATAAACTAATGCCAATAAAATAAATGGTGCATACGGTTCAATTTTTTCTAACATATATGCTTGACGTGCCGGCAATATATTCATCAAAACCTTTGAACCATCCAAAGGAGGCAATGGAATCATATTAAATACTGCAAAAATGATATTATAGCTATATGTGAAGTTTAACACCATAGCTAATCCAGTGGATAACAGCTGCATCTTAGCTAAAATAGCATAAAGAATCGCAGCCATCAAAGCCATAATTACATTTGAAACTGGTCCTGCTATAGCAACTAAGAGAGTTCCCTTTCGCCAATTATCAAAATTGTTAGGATTAATTGGTACAGGCTTAGCCCAACCAAACTTAAACAACCATAACATAATAAGCCCAAAAGGATCAAGATGAGAAATTGGATTTAATGTTAATCGTCCCATCATTTTAGGAGTATTATCTCCCATCCAAACCGCCACTCTGGCATGAGCATATTCATGTATGGTTAATGCAATAAGCAATGCCGGAATTCTAAATATCATATTTTCATCAAAACCAAACACTAGTGTTCCTCCTTAAGCTAATATCATTGACCGTAAAACAGCAAATAGTAACCTCATTATACTAGAAAATTTTAGCTAAAGCAAAATATTAACTAAAATGAAGAAGTTCTAACTAGATTATACTTAAGTTTCTCACGATATTGCATTAGATATGAAGTGTTGTTTTATTATATTTCTAGAATAAATAAGATGCTACTAGCAGATGCTATTATCAAAAGGAGGAGCTACATTGACATATTCAAATTATTCAACTTTAAAGTTAGTTAGTGTTATTAGCCTTACTTTATTAGTAAGTGGTTGTAACATGTTTACTCCACTAAAGAAACCTGAAATAGGACCTGCTGGCAGCCCTGTGGAAACAAAATCAAATCCACCTATCAGTCAACGATTCGAATCGCCTCCTAAAGAGCTCTATGATTTGGAAGCTACTGCTGGTGTCATTTTTCAAGGAATCAATAAAAAAGACTGGGTACAAGCAGAGCGTGGTGTTGCTACATTGCAAACCCTATGGCCGCAAATTAAAGATTTAGCTGGCAATAAAAAAGGAATTAAAGATGCCGATGAGGCACTCACAACATTAGAAACAGATATCAATAAACAAAGCAGTAGTGCTTCCTATGAAAGTCTTATTAAATTTATGGCAAGTGTTAGCGATGTAGGAAAATCATATAAATTATCTCCGTTATCGGATATTGTCGCAATTGGCAACACCATTCGAAATGTTAGCTTCTATGTACAAGAAAAAGACTGGGATAAAGCAAAAGCAAAAATGAAAGAGTTAGAAGGAGCTTGGGGGCAGGCTAAACCGAGCATGGAAAAAGTCGGTATACTTAGTGAAATAACAAAAACCCATTCGGCTGTCAAACAATTGAAAGATGCTGTTGAAGCAGAAAATAAAGGAGCAGCCGAAGAGCAAATAGCCAATATTAATGCGAGTATGGGAATCATAAGAGAGTACTACCATGGTAAATAATAAATCCTCGCATCTGCGAGGATTTATTATTTACCATTCTTATTTTCTTCACCTTCATTGTCTAAACGATCTTTATCTTGCGGTTTTAATGCAGCAGGACGTAATATTTTGCTCGGTAACGGCAAACGTAATAATACGTCTTTCATACCTCCAAGATTAAAGGGTAATAGAGGCCACAAATAAGGAATACCAAAAGATTTTGTAGTAGCGATAACAATGAAAATACCAAGTAAGCCAACTAATAAGCCTGGCAATTTAAAAAAGATAACTAATATTAATAATATCGCTCGGAAGAATCGTATTGCCATAGCAAATTCTATACTTGGTGTAGCAAAAGCGCCAACAGCTGCTACTGCAGTGTAAAAGATGATTTCATTACCGAATAACCCTACTTTAGTAGCAAACTCACCTATCATAAAAGCACCTATAAAACCAAGAGCCGTAGACTGGGCCGATGGTACATGTACAGTAGCCATACGCACCAATTCTACCCCTAGCTCTGCTAGAATGAACTGAAATCCAAGAGGAATAATTCCTGGATCTCGGGGACCAAGAAAGGCCAAAGATTCAGGCAGCAAATGACGTTGTAATACCAATGCCAACCATAATGGTGGCAACAATAAGGATAAAAAAACTCCTAATAATCGTACCATACGAAGGTAGGAACCAACAACAACATGTTGATGAAATTCTTCGACGTGTTGTACATGATGCCAGAATGTTGTAGGTAAAATCATAATATTAGGTGAAGTGTCAATCACTAAGCAGACATGACCTTCTAATAAATGAACAGCTGCTACATCTGGACGCTCTGTATAACGCACCTTAGGTAAAGGATTCCATTTACTTCCACCTACGATAAATTCTTCGATTGCTTTTTCTGCCATGGGTATGCCATCAATATTAATGTTATTTAGCCGTTCTTTCACGATATCAACTAATTTAGGATCCGTTACGTCTTTAATATATGCGACTGCAATATCACCTTGTGAGCGAGTTCCTATTTTAACAATTTCAAACCGCAACTGTGGATCACGAAGACGTCTTCTAATTAAAGCCGTGTTAAAAACTAATGTTTCAACGAAAGAATCTCTCGAACCCCTCGTCACTTTTTCAATTGTAGATTCACTAGGCATTCTAGCTGGATATGAGCGAGCATCAATAATGATTAGTTCTTCTTCGCCATCTACTAAGAACAATAATTCACCTGATAACAAGCTCGTAACTGCGTCATTCATATTGCCCATTAATTTTACCTGTGAATGAGTAACTCTAGTATAAAATAGCTTCTGCAGTGTATTAATTGTTAACTCATCAGGATGTAGGGTAAGCATATCCTGAATAACATTAGTAAGGAGTATATCATTCGTCATTGCATTAATGGAAAAAGATGCTGCTCGTTTGCGACCTATTTTATATTCACGAAAAATAATATCAAAACTTTCTCCTACTCCTAAAAAATCTTTTAGATAATTAATATTATGATCGATATCTTTCTCAATTTTCTTTTGTTCTTCCATATTCAATACCACTCCGTTTTAAGATCTCTTCAATTGCTTTACGTGTAATAGGCGCACCCCGCCCAATATCATCCGCTCTGTCCATCTTCCCAATATCTCCCACGCCGACAATAAAAGGTATGTCTACATAATTTAGTACATCTACGGTATCGCCAGTAATAATAGATTTTTTTTCATGTGTCTTCTTGCAAACACCGTTTTTATCGACCGAATGATTTACGATATCACCACTACTGGTTATGCACTCATCAGCTGCAATTCCAACTATACCCGTAGTATTCGATGCAACAGCGACTGCACCCAATACTTCAATATCAGGGTGGGAAGCAACATATTCCATTGCAACTTCTCCGTTACCTTTGTGACGACTTCCCCGGTCATCGAACATAACAAGTACGGGATCATGATGAACTGTTTTTAGCAATTTTACGATTTCTTTTCCACTAATTGGAGTGGGATTACCGCCTGATGCTGATATACAACGAAGACCTAAGGATATAGCAATATCCTCCACTACATGTTGTGCAACTCTATCGCCATCTGTAACTAAGATTACTCGTATTTTTTCGGACAATATTTTCACCTCATGATTTTTTTTTAGTTTCTTTACTTAATAAATGGCTAATATTTGTCGCCACTTTTTCACTTTTACTAATGACTTCTTTAAGTTTTTGCAAACTAGTTTCTAGTTCGTTAGCCAATTCGTATTGTGTTTGGGCTAAGACCTGACTAACAGTCTGAACAGCCATAGAATCCTGTTGCTGCTGTTTCATATCAGATTTTTTAGTGTCATCAGTTTGTGGATTTGAAGAATTGTCCTCACTATTGCTCTTGCCTTGCAGCATTGTACTTACCAAGGTTTTTAATTCTTGTAATAACTCCTTATCCCCTTGTTCGGTGCTGCCACTTTGTAACAGTTGTTCAGATAGTTTTGCTTGAAGAAGTTTTTTACTTAGAGAACCATCAGTATTCTTTCCAGCATCAGAAGAAGTATTTTTTTTACTATCATCATTTGAACTTTTCATTTCCTCTAAATTACTATTAAGCTTTTCTAATAAGGAAATAATTTCTTTATCATTACCACTATCCACTTTAGTTTGAGCTTGGATAAATCCTTGAGCCATATCTGCAATTAAGTTATTTGTATCACCATTATTCTTATAGTCGTTATCATCTTTTATTGGTCGTTCCTCAATTGTTCTTCCATAATGCATAGAACGTCGTGCAGTTCTTCTCTCCATCTTTTTCACCTCACACAAAAATCTTCCATAGACTAATTAAACATGCTAAAACAAATAAACGAAAATTAACTACTGCAAAAGGATACTTAAGAGTACTCAGCGGATTCAACAAGCGAGATGTAGGTTCAAAAGCAATACCTCCTGCAAGGGAACTTGCAATGTAATTAGCTAAAGATCCGCTAAAAAGTAATAAAGTTCCTATTAGACTTGTATTATAATTACTAACTGCAATTGTCCCAAAAGCACCAGCTGCTACAATGGTATCAATTTGTCCATTAAAAAGAACTGCCATTACAATCTCCCCTAGTTCATGCAAGCTAATCGCAAGTAAAACATAATGGGGGTAACGTATGCCAATTAGACAAATTGTGGCGACTATACCAATAAAATCGATAATTAACATCAGCCACCCTTGCCTTTAGGATTAAATAATACTGACATGAAGAAGCCAAAGACTACGGCAGCCATGATTCCGGTTGCTGTTGCTTTTAAAGCACCACTAAAAATTCCGAGAAAGCCAAAGCTATTAATATCTTCAATTGTCCCTGCTACCAAAGCATGACCAAAGCCTAATAAAGGAACTGTTGCACCAGCACCTGCAATATCTACTAAAGGCTGATATAAACCTACACCGCTTAGTATTCCCCCTAATACCACAAATAAAACTAAAACATGAGCAGGTGTTAAGGGAGTTAAATCCATTAGTAATTGTCCAATCACACATAAACCTCCTCCCACAACAAATACCATTATATACAAAGACGTGATAAACCCCTCCTTTTTATAAATGTTTATGGTATTTCTATTGATACAGCATGGGCAATACAAGGAATCGATTCCTTTTGTTGATAAGATGTTGTACTATGTAAACTACCTGTTCCCAAGAAAAGTATTTTTTTCAATTTATCCTGTAGTAATCTTTTATAAATGTACCCACATAACACGATTGCGGAGCTGGCGCATCCACTAGCACCTGCATGAGCATCTTGATTCTCCTTATAAACCATACAGCCACAATCTTGATAGTTATTGGAAATATCTACTCCTTTTTCTTGCAGCAGCTGTATGACTAAATCTCTTCCTACACTTCCTAAATCTCCAGTAAAGATCATGTCATAATAAGCTGGCGTTCTTCCAATATCCTGAAGATGTTGCCATATGGTATCAACTGCAGCTGGTGCCATAGCTGGTCCCATTGCATTCGGATCTTTTATACCATAATCAACAATCTTACCAATTGTTCCTGTAGTAATACGCGGACCACTACCCGAGGTAGAAACAACTACAGCTCCCGATCCTGTTACTGTCCATTGAGCTCCAGGCGGCCGTTGTACACCCATTTCATTAGGAAAACGATATTGTCGCTCTGCAGCATCATGATGGCTAGAAGCAGCCGCTACAATTTTATTAAAAAATCCCCCATCTAGTAATGTAGCACTTAACAGCATGCCTTCTACCATAGTAGAGCATGCTCCATATAAGCCTAAGAATGGTCTTTTTAAATTTTTCATTGCAAAATGAGTACTCATTAACTGATTCAGCAAATCACCAGCAAAGACACAGTCAACCTCTTCCATCGTGCTACTTTCTTTTTCTATCGCTTTTTTTATCGCATATTCCATCAAATACGATTCACATTGCTCCCAACTAGCCAAACCATTTAGGTTATCCGGCATAATATAATCAAAGTATCCTTGTAATAACCCTTTTCCTTCCATAGGGCCAACAATATTTGCTGTGCTCGTTATGATTGGAGGATTTGTAAAAACAACACTTTGCATACCTTGTTTTTTATTCATTTAATCTACCTCCTATTGTCTGATCCAATAGATTAAGCCAATTATAAATGCAGTTACCATTCCATATACTAATACCGGTCCGGCAATAACAAACATTTTAGCTCCAACACCAAATACATAGCCTTCACGTTTAAACTCCATAGCTGGCGCTACAATGGAGTTTGCAAATCCTGTTATAGGGACAATTGAACCTGCCCCAGCTCGCTTGCCTAAGTCATCATAAACACCAATCCCTGTAAAAAACGCTCCTAAAAAGACTAATACAGCTGTCGCACAAGCAGAAGCCTCTTTTTTTGGTAAACCTAGCCCCAAGAAATAATCTGTAAATAATTGCCCTAAAGTACAAATAAGTCCACCAACGACAAAGGCCCAGCAAATATTCTTAAGTAACGGGGGGGTGGGCGTAACATTATCTACCTTACTTTGATATTTTTGTTGCTGCATTTTTTCTTTAATCTCTTGTTGTTTCTTATTCATTTCATTAGGCATATTGTCACCCTTTGTAAAATTATAATTCTTACTTAAAACAATGCATACCTTAGCCTTTTCTTATTTTGACCACTCAAATCTGAAATATGCATTTTTCAAAAAGAAAACTTTATTTATAAAAAAGAGCACCACAAAGGGTACTCTTTCTTTTGTGATCATACTTTAATGACTCACTTTAAATGCAACTTTTACATCAGCTTTGTATTCTGCAATATGTCCATTGTCAATATTAGCAGTAAAGTTAGTTACTTCGACGCCTAGTATATCATCAATCGATCTAGAAGCTTCCATTACCGCGTTGTCTACTGCATCTGTCCAGTTATGGCTAGATGTGCCAACTAACTCAATTACTTTTACAACCATGCCATTACCTCCTTGATTAATTATAGGATTCTCCAATAGTTTGCGCATAACGATTGGTATTATACTCATTGCGTAGCGACTACTTGATCTTTTTAGATAGAATCTTTATCAACATGTTAAGTCAATTGATTCTACCTTATTCAAATAGAAAACTTGCTTTGCTCCCATTGGCGAGCGCTGGGGAAAATTACTATAAAGAAATAGCCAAGTAAATATGCTGCTACTTAGAGCGACAATCACAGCCCAAATAATATATTTTCTTTTGCCAGACATAATTACCACCTCTTTATCTTATTATGCCTATTTTATAAAAAAATAAGACCTCTGTTTATGAGGTCTGCATAAATTCTTTCATGAGTTTTAAAGCTTGTTTTTCAATTCTAGATATTTGTACTTGAGATAATCCTATTATTTGGGCTACTTCTGCTTGGGTTTTATCAGCAAAGAAACGTAAATGAATTACAAGACGCTCTTTTTCTGGTAGACGTAATACAATTTCTTTTAATGCTAATTTTTCAAAGTAAGCGCTATCTTCTTCCTCACAATACTTCATTTGATCCAACAACAGTATTGGATCACCATCATCATGAAAAACATTAGCATATAAGGATGTCGGTGTCTGAATTGCTTCTAAAGCAGCCACGACTTCTTGCGGTGCTAGGCTCAGCTCCTTTGCAATTTCCGTTATGGTTGGATCTCGTCCTAATAAGCCCTGCAATCTTTCTTGAGTACGGTGCACTTTATATGCCAATTCTTTTACTGGGCGGCTAACTTTCACTGGATTATCATCTCGGATAAATCGTCGGATTTCTCCAATAATCATTGGCACTGCATAAGTTGAAAACTTAACACTAAATTTAGTGTCAAAACGTTCAATTGCTTTGACCAAACCGATACAGCCTAATTGAAATAAATCGTCCCATTCATAGCCGCGGTTTGTAAAGCGATGCACCACACTTCGTACCAAATTGATATTATTCTCTAAAATATATTCCTTAGCAATTTGATCACCAGCTTGTGCTTTATGTAGTAAATTTTTGATTTCTTCATCTTCAAGCATGGTATCCCACCTAATGCTCTGTCTTAAGCAAAGTTTTTTTCACCATTCTCACTAGTGTTCCCTTATTAACTTCCGACTCAATATAAAGTTCATCCATGAAAGACTCCATAAAAGCAAAGCCTAAACCCATACGTTCTGGATCACTAGAATAGGACGGCTGACGTGCTAATGCAATATCAGCGATACCTTTGCCATGATCTACAATAATATACTCTAATTGATCCTCATATAAAGTCATCTTGATTTGGATTTCTCCATCTTGGTATTCATATCCATGTATGACAGCGTTGGAAACTGCTTCTGATACAGCAACCTTTATTTCCTCGATCTCATTTAAAGTAAAATCCACCTGAGCTGCAAAAGCAGCAGTACTCACCCTGGCAATACCAACGTTTTCGCTAAGACTTCGAATACTCATAGTAATCTGATTTTTTATTGCCATGATGCCCTCCTCATAAGCATTCTAGTGCTTCTTTTTCAGAATGGTATAGTTTAATAATCTTTAAGAGCCCAGATAATTCAAAAATCTGTAATACTTGTGGCTGAATCTGAGTGGCAGACATAATACCACCTAAACCACTAATTTTTTTGTAACGTCCTAATAAAACACCTAAACCAGAACTATCAATAAACTTTACCGCTTCTAAATTAAACAAAACGTGTTTTACCCCGCTTAATTCTAATGCATGATCTACGGTTTCTCTAAACTCAGTAGCAACATGCATGTCCAACTCCCCTTCGACTCTTACTAACAAAACACCTCGTTTCAGTGAAGTGACTATATTCAATATATTTTCCTCCTCTTTGTGACTCTGCTACTAATATTCTTCAATAGGAAAATTTTTCCTGCCTGAAAATAAAAAAAGCGGAATAATTTCCGCTTTTTTTATTTTAAATCTACTATGTTGAATTATGTTATAGAAAATAAATTAGTAAACATATTTTGCAATGTCTTCATTAAACTTGCTTTTTCAATATTTTTTTCTGCCACTAAATCGACTTTGCCGATTTCTTTACCATCTCGCAATACTAATAATTCCCCACATTTCTGGCCTTGCACGATTGGAGCCGTTATAGTTGGATCAGTAACTACTTGCTTTTGTAAATTCTTATTTTCTCCCTTGCTTAATAATAATGTTAAATCTTCAGAAGCTACTAATTGGAGTTCCTTTTCCATTCCTTTACTTACTTTTACTCGTTCTACTACTGCACCTGAATTGATAATTGGCATTGCTGCGAAATTAGCAAATCCCCAGTCAAGCAGCTTCATACTTTCTCTTAAATGTGATCTTGGCTCAGGTGTAGCAAAAACTACAGAAATCAATCGTAATCCATCACGTTTTGCTGTACCAGCAAAGCAATATTGAGCTTCTTGCGTCCAACCTGTCTTTAATCCGTCAGCACCTTTATACCACCATAATAATTTGTTCGTATTTACTAGCCAATTTTTCCCATCTCGCAACCAATATTCTTTAATACTACATAGTTCCATATAGAAAGGATGTTTCACTGCCTCTTTAGCAATTAATGCTGTATCAAAGGCACTCATATAATGATCTGGAGTTGGTAAACCATTTACATTTGCAAAATGAGTATCCTTAAGGCCTAAAGCAGTACTGCGCTGATTCATAGCTTCTACAGCAGCTGCTTGACTGCCATAGATGTGTTCCATAACAGCAACTGCAGCATCATTGGCACTAACTACAGCCATAGCAATCATTAATTCATGCAAAGTCAGCTGTTCGCCAGGTTCTAGCCATATCTGCGAGCCACCTTGGTGCCAAGCATTTTCTGTAATGGATACTCGGTCTGTTAAATTCACCCTTCCTTGTTCAACAGCTTCTACTGCTAATAACAACGTCATTGATTTTGTCACACTTGCTGGAGGTAAACGTTTATGTGAATCTTTTTCGAATAAAACAGTCCCATTGCCATCCATTAAAACAGCCGATTGCGCAATTGTCTCTAGTCCTGCACCTGATACTTTCTTGTTTTCAGCTGCTTGTAAGATGGGATTACAAGTACTCAATAACACCAGTAGGCACATAAGAATCATTACTATTTTAGATTGGATGAATCGAAACATATTTAAAACACTCCTTTCATCTTTTTTTTAGCTTCTCCAAGATAAAAAGCAATTACACTGGAAATTAACAATAAAAAAAAGACTAGCTAAACTAGTCTTTTTGATAACTATTTATTAATTTATGTAGCTTTAAAGCCATATGATCAACTACGCCTAAAATTAGGTTTGTTTTTGGTACTTGCTTATTATCAATTTTTATTGCATCTACCAATAATGATTGTACTTCTTTTACTTTTGCTTCATTATTGGCATAAATTGTACAAAGGCGTTGACCTTTTTCAATACGATCGCCTACGCGTTTCTTCAGCATGATACCAGCAGATAAATCAATTTCTTGTCCTTTATATTCACGGCCTGCTCCTAGTCTCATAGCACAATAACCAAGTTTTGCAGCATCAATTTTTTGTATGTAGCCTTCCTCAGAGCAGATCACCTTAGTTTCTATTTTTGCTTGTGGCAATGCTTTTGGGTTGCTGACAACATCCACATTTCCACCTTGGGCAATTATAAATTCTTTAAATTTATGTAGTGCCGCTTTATTTTTTATTAACGCATTTAATGTTTCATAACCAACTTTCACATCTGATTCAAGGCCTGCCATATTCAGCACTTGAGCCCCTAAAAATAGGCATACATGCCTTAACCAATGGTTCCACCTGTAAAACCTAATCCGCGTCCAGACATTTTTGCAACAGGGACTCCGGCTGCAGCCACTAAAGGCGCTAAAACTAAGGTCGTAGCATCGGCAACACCACCCGTACTATGCTTATCTACTTTAATGCCGGATACAGCACTCAAATCAATCATATTACCTGACATAGCCATAGTTAAGGATGCCGTTTCTTCCATGGTCATCCCTTTAAAAAAGACTGCCATTAGCCATGCCGCCATCTGATAGTCAGGTATTTCATTATTGGTGTAGGCATGGATCAAATACTTAATTTCCAAATCTGTAAGTATAAGGCCATCACGCTTTTTTGTAATGACATCTAAAAAAATGTGCAAATACTAAACTTGAAGCATGTGCTCGACGTGAACTACATAAAAGCTTTTATCGTAATTTAAAATCATTCATCTGGATAAACAGGAAGAGGGATAGCTAGACATCTTTTTTTTGTAAAAAGGCTTTTGCTCAAGAATGAATTTAATGGATCGAGCCCTAATCCTATTTTTCCATATAGACGAAAGAACTCCTTTACAGCCAGTAATTGTTTCTGGCGTATCTACATCAAAATTCCTATAGTACGCTGCATTAGACAAGGCACCAACTCCTACTGTCAATTGCTATAGCAATCATGCATTGAACATGATCAAATCGTTTGGTTGCCAACTATTATGCTCGCGGATGCGTTTTATCATACACTTCTTTTAAACGGTTTTTAGTAACATGAGTATAAATCTGTGTGGTAGAAATATCGGCATGACCAAGCATTTCTTGTACCGATCGTAAATCAGCACCATTTTCTAATAAATGTGTTGCAAAAGAATGACGTAACGTATGGGGAGTAATTGCCTTATTAATATCAGCTTCTTGCGCATATTTCTTAATTATTTTCCAAAAACCTTGTCTCGTAAGTCGATTTCCATGATGATTGACAAAGAGAGCAGCCTCTTCATATGTACGTATTAATTTAGAACGTCCCTTACCGATATAATCTTGCACACATTTAGCAGCTATGGACCCTAAGGGTACGATCCGCTCTTTTGCGCCTTTACCATAACATTTTATATATCCCATATCTAAATTAACATCTGAAATATTTAAAGAGATTAACTCTGATACTCGAATTCCTGTTGCATATAAAAGTTCTAACATTGCTTTATCCCTTAGTCCTGTAGGTAAAAAACCACTCGGTTGTTTTAGAAGTTCTTCAACCTCTGTAATACTAAGGACTTTTGGCAACTTCTTCTCAAGTTTAGGCGACTCAAGATTAGCAGCAGGATCCTTTTCTAAATAACGCTCACGTACCAAATATTGATAAAAGGATTTTATGGCAGCAAGGTTACGTGAGATCGTGGAAACTGCCCGACCTTTCGATTGAAGACTACTTAAATAACTGAGGATGGTAGTGCGATTTGAGTCCTTCAAAATTTCCATGTTACCGTTTTGTAAATACATTTGGAATTGATGTAAATCACGTCCATATGATTCTAGCGTATTTTGCGCTAAACCTCGTTCAACTGCAAGATAGTTAATAAACTCATTAACATAACCTTCCATTTTTACCACCCTTTTTTTACTTTTGCAATAATGCTCACGAAAATCTTTTTCTTTCTAATTCCTTTATTCCACATAATATTTACTTTTCCTGTCTAATATTAACAAAATCCATCTATTGGAATATATTTTTTTGTCAACTCCCGTTACATTGATTTTATAAGGTCCTCACTTACCCTCATTGGCTTCTCAATCAGATGCTCTTGGCGTATTTTCTCTTCTGGAGGACTTAAATACCATAAAATACTTAATAACTTAGGTAAAATATAGAAAACTATAATTAACAGAATTATGATTTTAGTATATAATTTACATTTTTTTATTATGTTGTGTCCTGAAAAGTTAATTACCATTTTCTTACCACCTCCTAATTAGCTTAACTTAATATTATGCTTATTCACTATCTATCTGGTTTATTCAACTATAAATAAAATGAGGACTGTAAATTTTACAGTCCTCATCATTATTGAAACTAAAATGATGGTTAATAACGAGTTTGCTTCTATGACTCAGCTGTTAGTGTTTTGTTAAGAACGTTGCAGCTAATTTCATAAATACTGGTGAAATATATACTTCTAGTAAAGCTGCAACCAACATGACAGCCAATACCATTATGCACACCATAGAATATCGCACCGCTTCATACCATATATTAATTTTGTCATAGGTTTTGCGGCGTACTAGCATGAGTGAGAATGTTGTGGCAGATACCCCTAATACTAGTATGGCTGGAACTGCGAAGAGATTGTGGGGTAATATCGAAGCAAAAGCAAATAACAATCCTCTCATAACATATTCATTTACTAGAAATCCTACGGTAAATCCAATAATAAAACCTCGCGTAAATAAAATGAATAGAACAAAGGGGATGCCAATGATAGTAAATCCTAATATCCACATTAATACAACCGTTTTGACATTATTAAACATGACCATGCCTATCATATTATTGGAGGAAGCATCATCATTTCCTTGCGATAATCCGGTAAAGAACATATGAAGATAATTAATAAGCTCGCCCTTTTGGTCATCAGGAAGTATTTTTACAGCTAATGCGCCTATTACTATCCCAATGACCAATATAAGAATCATAAAGAAATACGCAACTATATTTGCTTTTAAATAAACACTAAAGTTTTGACGAAAATAAGCTAGCATGCAACCGTCCTCCCTGTTTGTTCTGTTATGATATATGATAAGGCAGCAAACTTTATACCATATTTGTCCACATACTCTCTTCTACAATATTGATGCGTCAAATATGAGTAAGATTATATTCTTTCTTCCTTATCACAAAAAAGACTAAAATTCAGTTAAGTTTAAAAAACAACTGAATTTTAGTCTAAAAGAATTGCCAATCTGTAAAGCAACTTTTAATTATATTCCTGCTAATAATAATGCCAGCATGCTTTTCGCATCATTGATTCTTCCATCGGCAATCATCTGTTTTATTTCTTCTTTGGTATAGATTTCTACATCTAAGAACTCATCTTCATCTGGAGATGGCTTAGATAATATCAAATCTTCAGCACGATAAAGATGTATTATTTCGTCAGTAAAACCGGGAGTTGTATAAATGGATGCGATCTTCTTTATATTCTTAGCTACATAACCCGTTTCTTCTTCCAACTCTCGCAATGCACATTCATCAGGTTGTTCACCCTTATCTAATTTCCCAGCAGGTACTTCCAATAGCAACTTTCCAATCGGATAACGGTATTGCCTAACTAATACAATATTTCCTTCTTGTGTAATTGGCACAACTGCAACTGCTCCTGGGTGTTTAATATATTCTCGTGATGCTTTTTTACCATTTGGCAATTCTACTTGATCAGAGAATACATTAAGTAAATTACCTTTAAAAACTACTTTTGAAACTAAGGATTTCTCTATTAAGTTACTCATAATCATTCCCCCAATAAATTGACATAGTTTAGTGCTAATTACATATATTTGTACTAAGAAAGAATTTTTACACACGATCTCTAGTGTTGTATGCTCAAATTAGTCATCAGAGATCTTAACAATATTTATTCAGTTTTCTTTGCAAAAGTCCTGCATTATTATAAAACTACTACTCATTTGCATACCTTGCTAAAAAAGCTCTATAAACTAGTTTAACCAGTTTTATAGAGCTTTACAGTTACAAATTTGTAAAAATTAAATTTTCAGACTTAAAGAACTTATACTCGCATCTCCATTCTCAATTTATCAGCAATCATCGCCATAAATTCAGAATTTGTTGGTTTTCCTTTTTCAAGTTTAACAGTATAGCCAAATAAACGGTTAATCATGTCCATATTACCACGGCTCCACGCTACTTCAATGGCATGCCTAATAGCTCTTTCTACCCGACTAGGTGTAGTAGCATATTTCTCAGCAATCATAGGATAGAGTACTTTGGTTACAGCTCCCAATAAATCAATTTCTGTTATTATCATCATGATTGCATCACGTAAATATTGATAACCTTTAATATGGGCGGGGATACCAATTTCACGAATGATATTAGTGACCTCTACGTCTATAGGCCGAGCTTTTATAGCTTGAGCTACTACTGGACGTTGAGCCGTAATCGTAGTAGCTAATTGTCTGATTCTACTGGCCAGTACATCCATATTAAATGGCTTTAATATATAATAATCAGCGCCCAGCTCTACTACACGCTGAGTGATACTTTCCTGACCAAATGCGGTAAGCATAATTATTTTAGGACGCTTAGCTGATAATGTATTAAGACGTTCTAACACACCGATACCATCAAGATGCGGCATTATAATATCTAAAATTACCACATCAGGACTTTTCTCCTCAATTATTGATAAGATTTGTTCCCCATTATATGCTATGCCAACCAATTGAAAATCCACCTGTTGAGTAAGATATTCCTGAACAATTCCAACAAACTCTCGGTTGTCATCAGCAATAGCTACTTTAATTGTTTCTTTAATCACGTTATAATCCTCTCCCTGCTATTTTCTATAATAATAACTGTTCGACAAAGCTATATAAATCCCTTCCTCTTTTGGAAAAAAAATACATTTATATTTTATTATTTATTGATAGAAATTTACATTTTTTATGAAATTTTACAGAAAAAATCATTATGTATCAAATTTCTGTTAAAAATCGAAATTAATTCTATAAAAAATAGCAGATGTGAAAAGTTCTTAAATAATTATTTACTCCCTTTACGCATCAAAATTCGTCCAGTTCGATCAAAATTACGATCATTGCATATTTCTCGATTTATTTTTTAATAATAAAGCTATATATTACACAGTCTCATTATAAAAGAAAAAACCAGAAAACGTAAAAAGTTTTCTGGCAGATTGTTTCCCTGCTTTAGGTACGATTCCACTTTCAATTAACATCCATTCAATAAAACATCCATATCCTCTAGTTGGATCATGGACAAATACATGAGTCACTGCACCTACTAACTTACCATTTTGAATAATTGGACTGCCACTCATGCCTTGCACGATTCCACCTGTTTTTTCTAATAATACAGGATCCGTCACTTTAATAACGAGTCCTTTACCTTCTGGAGCTTCTTGTAAGTTCACTTTCTGGATATCAATACTAAAACGTTTAATGGTTTGTCCATCTACTACAGTCAATATTTCTGCATAACCTGTTTGAATTTGATTCATAGAAGCTACTGGTATTGCTTCAGAATAAAGCTCATTTGGAACTTCGTCAACTAATTTTCCGTATATTCCAAATTTTGTGTTTTTATCAATATTACCTAACAAATGATCTTCGTTTATAAAAATGCCGATCTTTTCTCCTGGTTGACCACGTTTACTATGCTGTATTCCCGATACTGATGCAGATACGATCTTTCCTTGTTCACAGTCAATGGGCTGATTAGTATCACTATCTGTAATTATATGCCCTAAAGCACCATAAGCATGGGATTTGGGATCATAAAACGATAATGTTCCAACTCCAGCTGCACTATCACGTACAAATAAGCCAATTCTATATCTTTTGGTATCATTACATAATATTGGTGCTAAGTTAATATGAATTTGTTCTTCTCCACGTTTCAATAAAATATCGAGTTGTTCTTTTTCCTTACCACTGCTATCAATAATTTCGGCTACTTGGCTATCGCTTTGAACGGAAATACCATTAATACTCATAATAACATCACCAATATTAATACCTGCATCCTTAGCTGGAGTTACATATTCTTCATTACCAATTGGAACTGGAGAATGTCCAACGATAATGACTCCGCGAGAATGCAACACAACACCGATAGAATGCCCTCCAGGTACTAATTCAATGGGCGGCAGTACATCCACTTGTACGGTTCGTATGGGTATTATACCTAAAAGCTTAAACTCAACAGTAGATTTTCCTAGCTTTAAACTTTCTAAAAAGACTGACCTTGACAATGCATACTTTGATAAAGGAGATTCTTCTTTGATATTTTTTTCTAAATCTGGATGAATCGTGAGGGTTAAGGGAAAATTAACATTAAATAACGCGACTTCTCCTTCAATAATGCGCATATGAGGCGGTAATCCATAAACAGTACGAAATTGTGGTGAAAAACTAAATGCAATAATTAACGCTGCAATACATATTCCCATGAAGGAACGACACTTACTATTCCTCATGTTTTTGCATTCCCCCTTTTCATCTAGTGCTAAATTTATCATAAGAAATTCAGTTATCTTTCAAGTTACGCATTTTGAAAAGGTCTGGAATTTACAGCAAATTATCAAATTATTACTTATCACTTTCTCTTCTAACTTTAAACATTCCCGTTTTTTAAAGCGATTATTCTCAATTAACAGCGTATAATCTCTTGAAATCTGATTTTCAGCTAATTCAGCGAAAAATAAAGCCCAAGCTTATGCTTGCGCTTTATTTTTCCATTTTTCTTTTTTTATCAATGCAGATTTAAATATTTGATTCGCATTTTCCAATGCAATTGGTGTAATCTCATTGCCTGAAATCATTCGCGTTAATTCCAATAATTGCTCCTCTTTTGTGAGAACCGTAATGATTGTATTTGTCCTCTCACCCTCAATTTGTTTCTTTATATACACATGGCGATCAGCCATACAAGCAATCTGAGGCAAATGAGTAATGCACAATACTTGTCTGGCACAAGCTACTTTAGCTACCTTTTCGGCTACCATATGTCCAGCTTGTCCGCCAATTCCTGCATCAATTTCATCAAAGACCATAATACCAACAGCATCACGATATGCACAAACTGTTTTTATTGCTAGAGCAATGCGGGAAAGTTCTCCACCAGACGCAATTTTATATAGCGGTTTAGTTTGCTCACCAAGGTTGGCAGAAAATAAGAAACTTACTTCATCAGCACCATGAAAAGTAAAATCTGGACGAGGTATGACTTTAATATCAAATGTCGCATTTGTCATTCCTAAATCCGCTAAATGTTTACTGATCTGCTCTGATAATATCTTAGATGATTGCTTCCTTAGAGCATGAAGTTTTTCGCAGTAAGAATTTAGCTTCTCTTCTAAAGTCTTTTGTTGTTGATTTAAGTTAGCGATTGTCTGATCATAATTATGTATATCTTCCAGCTCAGCAAGAGATTTTTCGTAATATTGCAATATTTCTATAATGGTTGTTCCATATTTTTTCTTTAATTTATAAATTACATCCATACGTTCTTGTAATGTAACTAATTTATGAGGATCAAAATCAATTTCATCACCATATACACGTAAATCGGTGCAGCTTTCTTCTAATTGATATAACGCATCACTTACAGCAGTTAACTGTTCCTGTATGCGATTATCATAACGGGCAATCACTTCTAATTCATGCTTCACTTCAGCCAAAGCTGGTAAAATACCTTGTACTCCAGCAGTACCTTGTTCCAATAAAATATAGGACCGATTGACTGCAGTTGTAATTTTCTCAACATTTGCCAATACGGGGATTTGCCGCTCAATCTCCTCATCTTCACCGGGTTTTAATTGGGCTAACGCTATTTCTTTGGTTTGCCAACTTAACATATCAATGCGTTGAGCTCTTTCTCGAGAGTTTTGTTCAAGTACTGCTTGCTGCTTTATTACTTCAAGCCACCTTTGATATATTTGACGATACTCTTCCAATTCTATTTTAATTTTTTCATCAAAAGCATCTAGTAGGAATAAATAAGATTCTGGGCGTAATAAGGCTTGATTTTCATGTTGACCATGCATATCAACAAGTTTTTCACCAATCTGTCGCAATGTATTTACGGTAACATGACAGCCATTAATTAAAATGCTATTTTTACCTTGTCTAGAGAAACGACGGCTAATAATTACTACTGCATCATCTTCAAGAGTAATGCCTTGCTCATCGATTATTTTATAAATAGAAGTTAATTTAGAAATATCAAATACTGCCTCAACTCTAAAGAAATCACAGCCTGTTCGAATCGAATCAACAGAAGCTCGATTTCCTAAAATGATACTTAAAGCATCAATTAGGATCGATTTTCCTGCGCCTGTTTCTCCAGTTAGTATATTTAACCCTTCATCAAATTCCACCACGGCTTGTTCAATTAATGCAAAATTAGTAACAGTCAATGATTTTAACACATTAATTCGCTCCTAACACTACTGTGATAATGTCTGCAATTTTGCAATTACCTTAGGTACAGCATCAGTCGGTTTAACAACAACCAAAATATTATCATCACCGGCTACTGTACCAATAATATCAGGCCATTTTGTATTATCAATGGCCGCAGCGACTGCTTGAGCAGTTCCAGGCAAGGTTTTTATAACAATAATATTTTCACTATAGTCGATATCAACAACAGAGTCCTGGAAAATACGTTCCATACGAGGTTGCAAAAATGCAGCATTTTGTTCTACAGGAAAAGCATAGCGATAACGTCCATCACCTGCAGGCACCTTAATAAGCATTAATTCTTTAATATCCCTCGATACCGTAGCCTGAGTGACTTCAATTTCTTGTTTACGTAATGCGACAGCTAATTCTTCTTGGGTTTCAATCACATTATCTTCAATAATTTCTTTAATCTTACTGTGGCGCCGTACTTTCATATGCTTCCCCCCTCATTTTTTCAACTATATATAATATTGGTGGGTTATTACTATGATTTATCATTGACCAACAGCCAACCGTAAAGATATTTGAAGGCAATGATGTAAGTAATTCCTGTACTGCTTTGTTTTCCAGATATCCTTCCTGATGACCAGAGTAAGCTATGATAGAAATTACCCCTCCTGTAGAGAGTAAGCCTAGTATTTTTTGTAAAGCCGCTATTGTAGATTGACATTGCGTTGTAATCTTGTGCTGAGCGTTAGGTAAATACCCAAGATTAAACATAGCTACATCAATTCTTCTATTAAAATACTGATCTATATTTGCATGACTGTCTATTATCAATTTTACTTTATCATCTAAACTATATTTCGACAATAATTCTTTTGTTTTTATAATTGCTGCTTGTTGAACATCAAAACTCCAAACCATCGCATCTATAGGTGAGTTTTGTGCTAGGAATAAAGAGTCTTTTCCATTACCAGCTGTAGTATCTACTAAAAATTTGGCCCTATTTACTTTATCACTTAATAACTGTTGTGCCAATTTTATAGCATTAAAGGTTTGCATTTTTCTCACTCCGCCACAATTTTATCCGTAAGGTCTCATAATAACTTCTGTTATTCAAACGTATAAATTGAGCACTAAAAGGAGATTGCTTTATTAGTACTGTATCATTTGCGATTAAACTATATACTGTTTGCCCATCAATAGTTAGAACGACATCTTCTTGGTTTCCTGTCATCTCAACTTTAATTTCCTCTTTTTCAGAAACAACTAATGGTCTAACATGCAATGTATGAGAACAAATAGGTGTTAACACCATAACTTTTAATAATGGATTAATGATTGGACCGCCAGCGGATAAAGAATATCCTGTAGAGCCAGTAGCTGTAGCAATAATTAAGCCATCAGCAGCATAATTTGCGGTTAGTACATTATCTAGAGATACATTAAACTTAATCATGCGTGAGACACCACTTTTACTTATAACAACATCATTAAGAGCAGATGATACATGAATGAGTCTATTTTGGCGAAGAATCATTGCATCTAACATTAAGTGCTCTTCAATTTGATACTTTCTATCAATAAGCTTATCTAATGATGCATTCAAATCAGGAAGTTCTATCTCTGTTAAGAATCCAAGCCTGCCCATATTAACTCCACAAAGAGGTATACCCATAGCAGAGATTTCTCTTGCGGTGTTTAATAACGTCCCATCTCCACCTATCGTTAAGCCTACAGTTATTTTTTTTATCATGTCTTGCTGGCTACAGCCTAATTCTGGATAGCCAATTTTCTCCGCAACATCTTTAAGTAATACTATCTGCACATTGCGTTTTTGCAAATGCTGTATCACTTGGATTAGTACGGTGACAACACTTTGTTTATTAATATTAGGAAATAGACCTACTGTCAACACAAGCAATCCCCCATTAATTAAGTACACCATAGGCAGGTGATATAAAATCGCCTGCCCTAATGTATCTCTATTATAGAATTCACCTATAAATGGTCAATTCCTCTGTTATATTTTAAATTTTATACTGCATTAGCATGAGCTTCTTTTACAACCTCTTCAATCGTCTCAAGCGTAACGTTTATATCTGCTGGAAAATTTGATAGGTAAACAAGATATTCTATGTTTCCTTCAGGTCCTTTTACAGGAGAATAAGTAAGACCAAGAGGCATAAAACCAACAGTACATGCATGCTCAATAATATTAAAAATAACTTCCTTATGCACTAAAGGGTCTTTAACGACTCCTTTTTTGCCAACTTTTTCACGTCCAGCTTCAAATTGTGGTTTAATCAAAGCGACAACGGTACCATCTGAAGACAATAACGGTTTGATAACCGGCAGTACTTTAGTTAAAGATATAAATGCTACATCAATTGAAACAAAGTCTAAGGTTTCTCCTAACTGCTCTAAGGTCACATTTCGGATATTAGTACGCTCCATGTTAATGACTCGACTATCCGTTCGAAGGGACCAGGCTAATTGTCCATAACCAACATCAACAGCATAAACTTTCTGAATACCATTCTTCAAGGCACAGTCTGTAAATCCGCCCGTAGAAGCACCAATATCAGCCATAATCTTGTCTTTAAGATTTATATTGAAATACTCCAAAGCTTTGGCAAGCTTCAAGCCACCTCGGCTAACATAGCCAATATTATCTCCTGTGATCAGTATCTTACTTTCAACGGGTACTAAAGTGCCTGCTTTATCTATCTTTTGTCCATCAACAAAAACTAAGCCTGCCATGATATAGGATTTAGCTCTTTCCCGACTGGAAACTAGGCCTTTATGTAGTAGTAAAACATCTAATCGTTCTTTATTGATTTTACCCATTAGCATCACACCTTAATTTTTTGGACATATGATTTTGCAGTAGAAGCAATGCCGGCTGCATGTAATCCATATTTTGCTAAAATTTGCTTGCGTGCACCTTGTTCTATAAACTGATCTGGGAATCCTAGCCGTAAAACATTTACACCACCAATGTTTTGATCATGTATGTATTCCAATACACTAGAGCCAAAACCACCAGCTAAAACATTTTCTTCAACTGTAATGATGATTACAAAATTTTTACACACCTTTCTTATCATCTGTTCATCTAGCGGCTTTATAAATCTAGCATTTATAACACTTGCCAATATACCTTCTGAAGCTAAAATTTCTCTTGCTTCTATACAGGTCTCAACCATAGAACCAACCGCTAAAAATGCTACATTTGTGCCATTTTTCACTTCATCTGCAACGCCAATTGTAAGTTGTTGCAATGATTGATCGATCGGTACGCCTAATCCACTTCCCCTAGGATAACGAATCGCTACGGGTCCATTCGTATTAAGTGCGGTGAATACCATATGCCGTAACTCATTTTCATCTTTAGGTGCCATAATTGTTAGATTAGGAATATGCCGTAGATAGCTATAATCAAATAATCCATGATGTGTCGGCCCATCCTCACCTACGATTCCAGCACGATCCAAAGCAAATAATACAGGAAGCTTCTGCAAGCAAATATCATGTAAGATTTGATCATATGCCCTTTGAGCAAAGGTAGAATACAAGGCTACAACTGGTCTCATTCCTTTGGTAGCCATACCCGCTGCCATAGTAACAGCATTTTGTTCCGCAATACCTACATCAAAGAAACGTTTGGGAAACTCAGCTGCAAATTTTTTAAGTCCCGTTCCTTCTGGCATTGCAGCTGTTATTGCAACAATCCGCTTATCCTGTTTGGCTAAATGAAGTAGTGTCTCGCCAAAAATAGCAGTATAGGTTGGTGTATTCCCATTTTTTATAACTTCGCCAGATTCAATGCAATAGGGACCAACACCATGAAATTTATCAGGATTACATTCGGCAGGTTTATATCCCTTTCCTTTGCAAGTAAGAACATGAATGAGTATTGGTCCCTGCATTTTTTTAGCTTTTTCTAGTACTTCACTTAATAGTTCAAAATTATGTCCATCAATGGGACCGATATAATTAAATCCTAATTCTTCAAAAAGAACACCAGGGACTAATAGATAGCGTAAACTATCTTTAACACGTTCTACTGTTTTTGCTACACTTTCACCAATTGCAGGGATGCGGCGCAATAAGAATTCGATGTCTTGCTTTATTTTTGTATATTTAGGTTCTGTTCGTATTTTGGACAAATATTCTGACATAGCGCCCACATTTTTAGCAATTGACATTTCATTATCATTAAGAATAACGATCATATTAGTACCTGTATGACCAGCATGGTTCAATGCCTCATATGCCTGTCCTCCAGTTAGTGAGCCATCACCGATAACGGCCAGTATATGTTCCTTATCATCTGCAATATCTCTGGCAAGCGCCATTCCCAAAGCAGCAGATATAGAAGTACTTGAATGTCCTGTGCCAAAGAAATCATGTACACTCTCACTAATTTTCGGAAAGCCACTAATACCGCCAAATTGGCGTAAAGTCGCGAATCCATCTCGTCTGCCTGTTAAAACCTTATGTACATAGGACTGATGCCCAACATCCCAGACGATCTTATCAATCGGACTATTAAATACTTTATGTATCGCAAGAGTTAATTCCACGACGCCTAAATTTGGCGCTAAATGTCCTCCTGTTTTTGAAACAGAACATATTAGAAAATGGCGTATTTCCTCTGCCAGCAACTTGATCTGTTCATGTGATAATTTTTTTAAATCTTGGGGCTTGTTAATGGCCTCAAGTATTGTCTTCAAATATAACAACCCCCGTTCCCCGTAATCCACAATTTATGAATTTACAATATTATTTTTCTTACTATTGCAGTAATTAACCTACGAAATTCTTAAAACCGTAGGCTATTGAAATTCCCAGTATAGCACCTGCTAATACTTCTAGTGGAGTGTGTCCTAATAATTCTTTTAATCGAATATCACGAATCGTATGCTCTGCTCGGAGTTCACGTACTAATTTATTTATCACTTTGGCTTGTTTTCCTGCAGCTCTACGTACTCCAGCGGCATCATACATTACAATACTTGCTAATACAATGGTTACCGCAAATAAGGAAGATGTAAAACCATCATGAAGTCCTACAGCCCAGGCCAAACTCATAACCAATGCTGTGTGAGAGCTAGGCATTCCGCCAGCTCCAACTAAACGTTCAAAATTTAAGGCACCATGTTTCCAATAAGAAGTCAAAGTCTTGAGTATCTGAGCACAAAACCAAGCAGACAAAGCGGTGGCCAATATAATATTTTGTCCAAGGATAACAATGAAATCTGCCACAACAAACACCTCAATTATCGCGTGTTAATAAAGCCCTTACCAACTCTCTTAGAATATCTGCTTCCTGGCCGAACTGTTTTAATGCTTGTAGAGCATTGGTTACAGCTTGATTTGCCATATCTTGAGCCTCACCTAAAGAATATAAGGTAACATAGGTTGCTTTATGATTTTTAACGTCACTTCCAACAGGTTTACCAATTTTCTCCTGCGTTCCTGTCACATCCAAAATATCATCTGTAATCTGAAAAGCCAGACCATACTGCTTAGCATATTCGGTTAATGATGCAACCTGCCACTCTTCTCCACCGGCTAATTGCGCTCCGGCTCTTACAGCCGCTTTAAATAAAGCTCCCGTTTTCGCTTGGTGCATATAACTGAGAGTATCAATGTCAATTTTTTCTCCCTCGGAAGATAAATCGATTACTTGTCCTCCAATCATCCCCAAAGCACCAGCTGCATTACTGATTTCTCCAACTACTTTTATTAACACATCTGCTTGAACTCCAGGTTGAGCAAGCATAACCGTGAAGGCTGCAGTTAATAATCCATCACCAGCTAAAATTGCCATGCCCTCACCAAAAACTTTATGACTGGTCAATTTTCCCCGCCGATAATCATCATCATCCATTGCTGGTAAATCATCGTGAATTAAAGAATAAGTATGAATCATCTCTAAGCCACAAGCTACATTTAGATAATCACTACCTTTTCCACCTATGGAATCAGCAGCAGCCATAAGTAGAATGGGACGCAATCGTTTGCCACCAGCAAATAAACTGTAGCGCATCGCTTCAAAAATCTTTGGTGGATATACATTTTCACTAGGAACAAATGCAGCCAATGCATGGTCAACAATCTTACCTTTTTCTTGACAATATTGTTTTAACATGAACCGTCCTCCTGTAATTGTAGAGGCCTTTCTATTATTTTCCCCTTTTCTTCTGATAAAATTTTATCAATTTGCTGTTCCGCAAAATTTAATTTCTGCAAACAATTTTTTGATAAGTTTATACCTTCAGCAAAATGTTCTAAAGACTCATTTAAAGGCAATTCACCTTTTTCTAATTGTTTAACAATAGCCTCTAGCTTTTCTAAAGCTTGTTCAAAACTAATTTCATACTGGTCTTCCTTTTTCTTAGCTCTTACCATGATGCTCCTCCTGTATATGAATTATCTCAGCTTCTACCCTTCCTCGATTTAACATAATCTCAATCGTTTGGCCGGGTTGCAATGCAGCAGTGTTTTTAACCACCTGACCATCTAAAGTATGTACAATACTATAACCTCTCGCTAATACAGCCAGAGGATTAAGCATCGCTAATTTTTCTGCAGTAATCGTAAACGTATGTTTTTTATCTCGAACAATTACCTTTATTGCCTGCTCTAAGCGTTGCATACAATTGTCTAAGGTTTGCTGCCGATCTGCTAACACTTCATAAGGATAGGTAAAAACTCTATTCAGAGTAGATTGTTCAAGTCGTCTGAAATGATGTTGTAATACATTACGTATATTACTTTCTAACATATTATGCAAGGTTGATACATATTTATACAATTCTCTAACATCTGGTACAACAAATTCTGCCGCCTGGGATGGAGTAGCTGCTCTGCGGTCAGCAGCAAAATCTGCCAAAGTATAATCCGTTTGATGACCTACGGCTGATACAATAGGAATCTGTGATGCAACAATGGCCCGTACCACTCTTTCATCATTAAATGCCCATAATTCTTCAATAGAGCCACCACCACGCCCGACAATAATAACGTCTACGTTATTCAACTCATTAAAGACTTCAATTCCATGTACAATCTGCATAGGCGCCTCTGGTCCTTGTACCTGCACAGGATAAAGTTTCAATAAAATTCCTGGATGCCGCCGCTTTGCTACGATCATAATATCTTTTATTACTGCGCCTGTAGCTGAGGTAAGAATACCTACAACTTTAGGCAATACAGGCAAGTCTTTTTTTAGCGCATCAGCAAATAAGCCTTCATTTTCGAGTTTTTCTTTAAGCTGAGCATAAGCCAAGCTTAACTCTCCAATGCCGTCAGGTACTAATTGATTCGCATATAACTGATATTGCCCATCTCGCTCAAATACTGTTATTTGTCCCCCAACAATTATTTTCATACCATCTTTAGGTTCGAATTTTAAAAATTGGGCGCGACTTTTAAACATTACGGTTTTAATTGTGGCATTGCTATCTTTTAACGTAAAATAGCAATGGCCAGAGTAATGTTTCTTAAAGTTTGATATTTCTCCACGTATGAATACAGAACTAACTTTAGAATCATATTCAAAAAGTTGTTTTATATATTTTGTAATTTCACTTACACTAAAGATATTCATAAATCACCTTTGCTTGAAAATGTAATTTATTGCTTTAAATATTTTGATGAAAGATAGGAACACTGCATAAATTAAGTCTTCTTTATCATATAACAAGAGTACAAAAAAAACCAGACAAAAGTCTGGGTAGTCTCCTTCAATATCGGCGCTGATCGATATATGGACGTGCTATATATCCACTAGCTGCACCTAATATAAACCAGAAAAAGCTCCCTGGAGGAATGAGATAGCCTATCATTGCACCAATTGTTGCTCCTAATAATATATACCCCAAGATAAAAGCCTCCCTTCACATATGATTTTTTTATGTATCATATGCAAAGGAATATAGAATGGTACCATTAACCAAGATCAGTAATTGTCTACAAAAAACTAATATCTTAAGGGCAAGTAGAACTATATATAAGCCACTTTTGTTACTTTTTCTTCACTAAAGACCCTAAGATGCCATTAACAAAACGGCTGGATTCCTCTGTACCAAACAATTTGGCTAATTCAACAGCTTCATTAATAACTACATTAGGCGGTAGTGCCTCATTTCCAAAACGCATTTCGTAAATGGCTATTCTAGCAATATTTCGATCAATTCCAGGCATACGATCGATTTTCCATTCATTTGATATTTCACCAATAAGAGTATCAATTTCTGTTATATGTGCTTGAGTACCACTAACGAGATTTTCTGCGTATTCTTTGGTATTTTCAGCTATATTACTATATTCACTTAGTACGATTTCTAATGCTTCATCTTTACCCTTACTATTATAATCTAATTGAAATAAAGTCTGAAGTGCCATTTCCCGGGCTTTTCTACGACTCATAAATTACCTCTTTTCTATTGCTTCACTCTAAAGTATTCCTATCATATTTAAATTATGTGATTCGTCTATTCTATTTATAAACTCTATTGTCGATGATATCCAGGAGGTAATAACCTTCCTAATATATCCATAATATCCTCTTTCTCATCAATCCGCTTACCGACAATATAACCGGCCATCATACATATCATTACAAACATAGTATTGAAAAAACCAAATACAAGAATAAATACACCAACCAATAGTCCTATAGACATTCCTGTAATCTTACCGCTATGATGCTGCCATATTTCTGCTAGTAATTCGGTTTTCATATTCCTGCTCCTTTCTTTTACTAGAACATGGTTATATTGTATTATTCTACACGCTGTTTACTCTTAAAATCATTAGATATATTCTCAACTATTATTTGGACATCAACTAGTTGAACTCCAACTGTATTCTTTATATATTCATGTACTTTCTTTTGCAATTCTTCTGAAACATTTGGTACATTATTTTCTGGACTGATTACAGCTTTTAAGACAACCTTTAATCCTTGTCCATCATGGTTAACGCGAACTTTCACTCCACGTACACCACGCGTGTGTCTCGCAGTTTTTTCGACTAAATTTTTTATGGCCTCAAGAGATATATGTACATCACCCATATCTGTATGATGTACAATCGTATCTTTTACACGGCGAGTACGAATTCCTGCCAATAATAATCGAAGACTCACCAAGAAAAACACCATCCCCAGCAAACCGGCTTCCCATCGGCCGTTAATATGTAAAATGCCTGTCCAAACCCATTCCAAAGAAATAAGGCGTACAGATAGCAACACTACGCCCAATGATAAAAGTGCCAACAACAATGTGTAAATAGATAAGATGATACGATCAAAAATTCCCATACCTTACTCCTTTCTAGGCGGCTGCTACAACATATCTTTTAACGCACACGAAGATCTTCTTCTTTACCGTCTTGACCAAATCCAACACCTTGAACATGAACGTTTACTTCTACAACATCTAATCCTGTCATAGATTCAATACCGCGTTTTACATTTTCCTGCACTCTTAATGCTATATCAGGTATACGTACACCATATTCTACAATTATGTATAAATCCACTGCGGCTTCACGCTCGCCAACCTCTACTTTAACACCTTTTGCTAAGTTTTTTTTACCAAGCATTTCTGCAATGCCGCCTACTAAACCAGCGCTCATTCCAGCTACACCAGAAACTTCAGTAGCTGCCATGCCAGCAATAATACCTACAACTTCATCAGCAATTCGAATTGACCCAACATCGTTGTTTTCAAACTTTTCATTGTCATCTCGTTTATCCACTAACAACCCCCCATTCCAAAAAATTATAATACCATATGACAGGTAATAACTTTTCTATAACTATATTATTATAACAAATATTTTCCTTCTTTACAATTTAGGACAAAATAAATTTCAAACTTATGTTAAGGTTTAGCACTAATTGATATATTTTCGGCTTTTACACCTGATATCCTTGTAATGACATCAGCTATTTGAATAACTTCTTCATGAGAAAGTGAAGTGGTTTTTATAACTGCGCTTACTGAATTTTCTCTTACGAATACTAAAGCATCTGTAAAGCCACGGGATTTGATTAGACTCTCCATTTCCGCTTCCTTTTGTTTTTCTGCAATCATTTTCAAGACAGTATCTTGTGCTTGGTTTCTGCTATCATCCGTTTTGGCATTTTTAATACTTTCTCGTAATAAATCCGAGCGTTCACTACGAATTTTATCTCTTTCTAATCGATATTCGATAAAAAAATCAGGGCTGCTAGCTGGTATAAGAGGATCCGCAACGCTCATAGTCGCAACTTGCATAGCATTAGAATGATTAACCTTTGCTTGCAGCATTGATTCAATATTGGCTATTACCATCATTATAACTATACTAACCATTAATACAGCAGCAAATACAACATATCTATTTTTTTTGTGGAAGGTAAATATTTTCATAATATGTTCCTCACTTTTTTTGAGCTAATACGGTAATTTTGTAAGAAGGAATACCGAGGCCTGCTTCAACTGCCTTTGTTAAAATAGCCTTTATATTTGAATCATATGCACCATCAGCAATAACCAGCACTCCTTTTATCATTGGCTTAATTTCTCTAACAAGAACTGGACGGTCCATATTGTTTTCTTTACTGACTAGAATTTGTGTACTTTCTTTTGTTTCAGTCGTACTACGCACTCCTCCTGCAGTATCTTTTTCTTGAATGATTTTGCTTTCCTTGGTTATATTTCTGGCATGTTCCTGAGTGGTACTATTTTCCCAAGTTATATTAACAACAACGGTTCCAGCACCCTTTACTTGAGACAACGTATGTGTTAGCTTTCCCTCTACAGCTTCTTCATAACTAAGATTAGCTGCTGCAGGGACTTTTAAAGGTTCATTGCTAACCTTTGGACTAGGATTTACGGTTTGACGATCAATCACTCCTCCCATCACCAATAAGATCACTCCTAGAAGCCCTAGCCAAATTAAACGTGTGTTTATAACCCCATCTTTTAATAATTGTTTAGGCCATATTTTTTTAGTATAAGTGAGAAAGCTTTCCATACTACTCATGGTCAACACTCCTTTATGAATACAACATTTTTATTTCTACCTTTTCTTTTGGAATCTGATATAGTTCCATGATCATGTCTGTAATTCTTTGCTTTAAATCTGTATGTGTTTCTTCTGTTTTATTAAATTCCTTATCAATCTTAACCTTTGCTATACTTACTATTTTTTCACTTTTAGTAGATATACCAGGCTTAACATATACGATAATATGGTTAACCCCCATTGCTAACGTACTCGCATTGTCCTTCTTAATCTCTACCACTACATTCGCATCAGCCACGCCATCTATCGCCATAACTAAAATTCTAATTTGTTGACTTAATTCTTTCTTATATAGTTCAAGTGATAAAGCGTTGCGATCATTAGTAACATGGTTTACTTCATTTGTTATGACATTCAAGTCTCCAGAAGTTGCAGCAAAAGTAGGGAGTTGATCTTTGGAGGTCAAGTGCTGCACTGCACCAATGATTGGATTCAATATTGCCAACATTATAAATAACCCCATAATTACTCTTACAAAGCGTTGCATACTACTGCTTGGTAACAGTAATTCGAGAAATGAAGCAAATAATACAACAAAAATAATATTTTTAATCCAATCCGTTAACATTGTAAGCAATAAAACACACCTACCTTAGCATCATAGCTGCACTACCTGCAGCAATAATCATAGTAATTGCTAAAAAGAACATTAGCGCAACTGTTAATACTGCACCAAAAACCAGTAACAAATTATTTCCCATTGCATCAAGACATTTTGCCATTTTTTCGTCGCCTAAAGGTTGTACTAGTGCACCAGAAATTTTTATAACTAAGATTAAAGATAATAATTTAATAATAGGAAAGACACAAATCATAAATACTACGATAACGCCAAAAATTCCAACAGCATTTTTTAATAATAAAGAGGCCCCCATAACGAGTTCCACAGTATCAGCAAACATCTTTCCCACAACTGGAATAAAGGTTGCCGTTGCAAACTTGGCTGTCCGTAGAGCAAGACCATCAGCAATGCTGCCTGCTGCACCTTGAATGGTAATAATACCAATAAAAATTACCATAGAAAAACCAAGAACAATCATACTTAACTGCTTTAAAACGCCGGATAGATTACTTAGACGATATGTATCTGATAAATAATTTAGGCATTCAAGAGCAGCTGTTAGAAATAACAGTGGTAAAACGATGTCTTTTACAATCACACTCATGCTACTTATGACAAATAACATTAACGGTGTAAATAAACTCGCAGAAGTTAAAGCTCCTACGCCTGCCAATAGGGAAATTAGAAGAGGTAATAAGGATTCCATAAATCCAACCATATATTCTACTGTTTGGCTAGCTAATTTTAAAGCATTATAAAATGCAGTAAGTGCAATCGATGACATAAAAATAAAGCAAACACTATACGATAATATAGATATACTTGATTGTTCGAATGAATTTTGTAAATTTTTTAACACGGCACACAATACAGCCAAAAATAATAGTTTTCCCATCAAATGAGTATTCAACGTAACTTCACGAAAGAAATTATGAACCAGTGCTTGCCACATGCTTTGCCAACTGACATGTATGCCATTTGTAGCTATTGTGTGAATAGTGTCACTTGTTAATAACGGTATATCGCCATTGAGTTCTTGATTCACTTTGCTAATAAATTGATTCACATGATCAGTGGATATGGTTTCTAGTAATTGTTGCTCAATTTCAGAACTACTTAGTGGAACAGCCATAACAGTTATGGTATTGACCAGCAACAAGATTATAATTAATACGCAGATTTTCATTTATATACCACCTTATGGAATCAATCTCACAATAGTATCCATTACTAAAGCGATAATCGGAATGGCCATTACCATCACCATTACTTTACCAGCAAATTCAATCTTACCTGCTACGGCTCCTTCGCCCGCATCTCGACAAACCTGAGCACCAAATTCTGTAATATAGGCAATGCCAATAATCTTTAAAATAGTATTTAAATACATTTGACTAATATTAGCCTTTTCCGCCATATCACGAAATAAATTTAACACAACTGTTATTTTAGTAAGTATTAGCAGAAAAATAATACTTGCTAAGGTTAAACTTAACTGCACAGCAATTTCAGGCTTTTCTCGCTTAATGATTAAGATAAGTAGGGTTACAATAAACCCCAACCCAACTATTTGAATAATTTCCACACCCTGCACCCCTTAAAATAGCTTAAAAACATCCTGTACAGTGTTGAATAACTTGCCCAATAATTGTACAACCCAAAGCAATACTACAGTAAATCCAGCCAAAGTACATAAATGTGCCATATCTTCTTTACCTGCCTGCTTTAGTGCTGTATGAAAAACAGAAACCAGAATTCCAACACCAGCAATTTTAAATAATATATCCAGGCCCATTTTCCTCCCCCTTCACACTCACGATATATGTAATTTGCAGATCTTTTTAATGGAAATATTTATATCAAACCAGAATAATTACAATCGCTAATCCTCCACATATGCCCAAATATCTATACATCTTTGTATTGAGATCCCGTAATCGTGTTGCCTCATTTTCAAATCGTTCTAATTGCTCAATGACTAAAGACAGATATTTTTCTTGTTCCTTACAGTTCATAACGCCTAGATTTCCCCCTAAAACATAGAGTACTTCAATTTCTGGTCTTTTTAAAATCAGACTTCCTTCCATCTCGCTTAACACTTTTTTAATAATTTCTTGAGGTGTAAGGGAAGCATTCTTTTCTAATAAATTAGCAACCTGTTGAAAAAATTCAGCTACTGGTCCGTATATACCATTCGTAGAATTTGCGATAGCTTCATGTAAAGGTAAACAGGAATAAATTATATGGGATCTCAATGATCCAACACAAGTTATGATTTGTCTGAGTTGACGAGGCCTTTCTTGACAACGAGATGCCATTTTAAATCCAATATATGAACTTACGAGCAAAACTAAAAGGCTGCCTATCAATTTCAACATTTTTTTGCTCCTTCCCATAAGATTTTATTATTGTTACTATCTATAATTTTCTTAATTGTACCAACGCGAGGGTCATCACTTAGCAGAATATATCGATGAAAATACTTATTTTCTAGCAGCTCTCCGACGTAGGGCCTATGTAATAATTCGCTAAGGTCTTTACCATGAACTGTTGTTACTACACTTACACCAGCATTCAAAGCTTCACGTACAGCATGTATGTCCTCGGCTCTTCCTAATTCATCAGTAGCTACAACCGCAGGTGACATGGAACGAATTAACATAAGCATGCCCATTGCTTTGGGACAATTGTCAAGTACATCTGTTCTGATGCCCAAATCAACTGTACTAATGCCACTTTTGCAGGCTGCTATCTCTGAGCGCTCGTCAACAACCCCCACCGGTAAACCTTTATATATATTAGATCCCATACTAATTTGCCGAATTAAATCTCGCAAAATAGTTGTTTTGCCGCAACGAGGCGGCGAAATAATTAAAGTATTTAAAACCTGTCCTTCTTTTGTAATAATATAGGGTATAATTTGATCAGCACAGCCTTTTACTTCTCTTGCTAAACGAATATTAAGACCATTGATACTTCTTAGTGTTTTGACCTCCCCAGCATCAATAATTGCTTGTCCTGTCAATCCGATTCTATGTCCACCATCAATTGTTAAGAAGCCCATTTTTAGTTGATGCTCAAAAGCATATAATGAATTTTTACTCATAAGCTGCAATGTTCTTTGAATATCATCTTGATTACATAAGTATGCTTCATTATAATTCACAACAACTTTTCCCATGGGATTTACCGTAATATCCTGATTTCCCAAAACAAGTAATAAGGGTTGATTAATTCGTAAACGGATTTCCGTCAAATCCCTCAGGTGCTCTAGAGATACGGCACTAATCATGGAAATTAACTGTTCAGGTAAAACTGGATAAATTGATTGTTCTAATATCTTTTTGATCAAAATATTTTTATTATCAGTCATATCTACTACTTCCTTTCTTTACATAGATATGGTGCGAAAAGAAAATTATACCAACAATAAAAAAAATCTCGATATTCGAGATTTTTTTTTTGTTGGTATAATTAAAAAGTAAGAAGCAAGAAGGTTTGTCCTTCTTGCTACATCGCCGAAAACTATGTGTACGTTTTAATATCAAATTCCTGGATGAATGCCATATCTAAAATCAGAATTAACTTGTCTATTACCATTATCACTGACTTCAATTTCTAAAGTGCTATCATATACGATGTCACCGCAATGAGGACATGAAACTTCCAGATCATCATCAGATTCTAATAAGCTAGATTCAAAGCTAACTGTTTCATGGCAGGAGGGACATTGAACTTCCACTAATTCTTCGTTATCAATGTCTTCATAAACTTCATCTTCTAAATCTGTTAAATCATCATCCATACTTTCTACATATGTTTCTAAATCCTCTTGTACCATTTGAATATTATTAAATTCTTCTGCCATATCATCAAGGACATCTATAATATTTATTAACAACTTCCCTTCAGCCGAACGCTCATTGACATTAAGCCCTTGTGTTAATCCTTGTAAATAAGCTACTCGTTCTTTAATATTTCCCATAGACATAAAGCCCCCTCTAAAGTATAGTTATTACGATATTGTCATTATACCCATTTTTTAAATAGTTCATTCTTGCTGTTTTAAACTATCATATTGCTTCTTTAAAATTATTTTTATACAAATAATTACTCTCTTGAATTAAAAAAGAAACTGTATTCTTTGATATGCTACCCCTATATAGGACACTGAAATATAAAAGTCCTGTATGGGGGTATTTCTATGTCTAGAAAAAGTAAGATTGATCCAGTAGAAAAAGTAAAAATTGTTGAACGATACCTGAATGGCAAAATTGGCATTAGACAAGCGGGAAGAATTGCAAACGTAGCCTACCAAAGTGTGCAGAGATGGGTGCGAATATATAAAGCAGAAGGTCCTATCGGATTGCTTAATCAAACCAAGAACCGAAGTTATTCAAAAACGTTAAAGATGAATGCGGTTAATGACTATCTGAGTGGAAAAGGA